>NZ_JBSGEQ010000012.1:0-231092 GCF_053602975.1 Nocardia sp. NPDC004278 | reverse complement strand
CGGTACGCCGATAGCCTCCAAAGGACTCGCGTGGACGGGCCGAGGCTGCCTCCGGAGCAGAAGGCCGCAGGTTCGAATCCTGCCGAGGGCACGCAGGCCACCTGCCAGAACCACTGGTAGGTGGCCTTTTTCGTGCCCGAACCTCGGTGTCGTGCAGTTATCGTGGGTACCCGCGTTATGCCGTCTTCATCCGCTGTGTGACGCACGGTGTATCGCACGCCTCGGCCCGGCGAGACATCGAGCCGATAACGGTAGGGTTCTCAACCATGCAGCCGTCGAACCGCGACCGCCGGACAGGCGAATATGCGGGAGGAGGCGCGATCTGCAGACGATCCAGCGCCACACGTACCGCGCGAGATCGCGGCAGTCGACTTCAACGACCGGCACGAGATCGTTTTCGCAGGTGTTGAACCGATTCCCAGTCATGTGGCAGACCTGTTCCCAGAGGGCAGCTGTGCTGCTGGCCGACTGATCTACACGACACAACTGGAACGGTGGAGATGACCAACGAAACCAACCTGATGCCCCAAACCTCGGAGCCGCTCCAGTTTGTCTCCGATCTGATCGGCGACGTCGCGGAGCCGAATCCGGCCGTTCGCACCATCACCGATCCGACCGACGCAGCCCGACAAATCGCCCAGGAGACCCGCTCTCGTATTGCAGCCGTGCTGGACAAATTCACGGGGACACCGGCCGTCCTATTGAGCGGAGGTATCGACTCCATATACGTTGCCGCTGTCGCTGTCGAACTCGGCGTCAAGCCCGTTGCCATAACCATTGTGACCGATGGCCAGTCCGACGAATCCAACGCAAGCAACGCAGCCGCCGCGCTGGGTTTGCAGCACGACATCATCCGATTGAGCACTGACGAAGTTGACGATCTGTCCTGCGATGTCATGCGTCGACTCGGCACATCCGAGCTTTGGGAAGTAACCGCCGGTATACCGCTGCTCGCCGCTCGTCGCAGCTTCGACACCATTCCAAATCTGGGCGCTATCCTCACCGGCAGCGGAGCCGACGCCATCTTCGGTGGCGGACAAAGACTCAGCTACCCAGCAACTTCTCCGGAAGCACGGGAGGAACTGGATCGGCTCATCCGCACCGAGTCGGCTGCGAACTTCCGCTATGACCGACTGGTACCGCACTTCTATCCCGCCCTACTGGACCACTACGACGAACGGCTGATTCATGTCTTTCAGACCGTGCGATGGTGGCGGATTGCCGAACACTTCGCTCCGACAGCACTTTTCGGCGAGCGCGACGGCCGCTCTATCGACAAGTTCGCCCTGCGCATCGCATGTGATAATCAGCTCCCAGCAGGTGCCGAACAGCTCGCCTGGTCCGCGAAAGCGCCGATTCAGCGCTCATCCGGCCTCATGTCCGTACTGGCGAACTCGGCCCGCACCTACGCCGCGAACTTGCCCGGTGCACGCACCTACACCGACCCAATGAACGAGGACGCCGAAGCTGTGGCCACTCGGCTGTATCTATCAATCCGCCAGCAGAGCTAGCCCGAGACGGTCCCCGCCCAAGCCAGCTCCTCGGGCGTCGGCTGGTGCCGAATCGGGATGGCTGGGAGGAACTCCGCCGGCCGCGGCCAGCCAGGCCGAGCACGATCGCCCGCCCGATATTCCGACCCGAGCCCGTGACCAATGCGGTTTTGCCTGCAATTCCGAAATCGTCACTCATATGCGCTGTCCTTTGGTCAGGTTGTTTCCCAATACGACCGTCGCGGCGGACACCCCGGTCGGACCCGTTGAAACCCCTGGTCATGCCCGGCCCTCCCGGCGTGGCATCGCGTCACCTGCGCATCCCCACCCTCCGCATCGGCCAATGATCTCGCTCCACCCGGACGAGTCAGGACCACTCGGTGGGTTTGAGGTGCATGGTGGTAGTGGGCGTCAATGACACGTTCGAGGAGCGCCAATGGGTGCGAAGTATGAGCGGATCGCGGGCGATGTGCGGCACCGGATCGTGGCGGGAGGGCGGGTTCGGCGTGCCGCGGAACGTTATCAGTGGGAGAAGGATCGAGCGTTGCTGTCGGAAGCGATCCGAAGGACTACAGGCGCAACCGAATACGACACCGGGCTGAGCATCGACGATCTGGAATTCTTCGCCCGCTACCAGACGATCGAGGCGGATAGCGGCGTCGCCGCCGTCTTCGAGGTGCCGGTCGGAACCCGCATCTTGCGCCGCGACTATCGAACCCGACTCAAGGGCGACGGTTCCCCGGTCAGTCTCACCACGTCGTATTTGGTCTACGGCGTGGTGGCAGCCAATCCGAGGCTGCTCGATGCCGATGAGGAACCCTGGCCCGGTGGCACCCAGCACCAGCTGCACACCGTGAATATCGAGATCGATCGCATTGTGGAATCCATAACCGCGCGTCCGCCGAGCGCGACCGAGATGGCGGAACTCGATATCCCGTCCGGTGTCGCGGTCTTGGCCGTACGCAAGCAGATGATCGATACGACAGGACGTACCGTCGAGTTCTCCGACATCGTATTGCCGGGTGACCGCACCGAATTGGTATTTGTAACTCAGCTCAGCCGATGGGACAGGCCATGACCGCAACGTGTGGCGGTAGGCGGCTCGGCCCCTTGGGACAGCTGTCCTAATTCGGGGGTGGATCGCTGGTCGGTGTTCCGGTCGCGCAGGTGCACGTTGCCGTAACCTTCCACATAAGCCGGGGTGAGTGGGAGGACACGTCGATGACATATCCGCCGGGCGGGCAGCCGCCATTCGGACAGCCGCAGGAACCGGAGCAACCGGGTTATGGGCAGGCGTATCCCCCGCAGACCGGGCAGGGGTATCCGCCGCCAGGGGGTTATCCGCCGCCCGGCGGCCAGGGTTATCCGCCATCCAGCGCACAGGGGTATCCGCCACCCGGCGGTCAGGGGTATGCGCCACAGGGTGTGCCCGGATATCCGCCACCGGGTGGAAATCCGCCGGGCTACCCGGGTTATCAGCCGCCGAAGCAGCGCAGGACAGGCCTGATCATCGGACTGCTGGTGCTGGTGCTCGCCATCGCGGGTGCGGTGGCAGCGGGCGTGGTTCTCACCGTGCAGGGCAAGACGCCACTCGCCTCGGATGAGAAGAAGATCGAGGTGGCCATCCACGATTTCTACGACACGCTCGGATCGCGTGGTTTCGCCGCCGCGGCGGCCAAAGCGTGCGCGGCCGACCGTGCCGACTTCGACACGCTGACCGATGAGCAGAAGAAGGATTTCGATAGCGCCAAGGTCGAGGTCAGCATCGACAAGATCGACGATATTGTCGTCACCGGTGACCGCGCGACGGCCCGGATCACCGGCAAACTCACGCTGACCATTCCGGGCGAGACCCCCGATACCGACACCGGCACCACCGAACACCTGCGCAAGGAAGACGGGACGTGGAAGGTCTGCTCGGCGGAGGCGGGTAAGAACTGACGTAATCTCGTCGAATGAGCTGCTGCGGACCGTCGCGTCGGACCTTCCTCAGCGCCGTCGGATCGGCCGCGTTGATCGCACTCGCCGCACCGGGTTCGGTTCGGGCCCAACCGAATCCGCTCTTGGCGACCGATCTGGAGATCGTCACGGTCACCGATCGATCAGTGATTCTCACCTGGACGACGGTGGCCCCGGATCCCACCGGACGACTGCTGCCGGTCGATACCGACGCCCAGGTTCGCTTGGGTCCGGCGGACTCACCGCTGGCACCGGGGACGGTCTACGCCGAGGACGAGCGGACCCCGTTCCACTACGCCGAGATCGATGGCCTCGAACCCGGCCGCACCTACCGATTCGAGGCCTGGTCGAACGGCGCCAAGGCCGCGCCCGCTGTCTCGCTGACCACCCTCACCCCTGGAAGTCCCGAATCCACAGGCGAATTCACCACCCTGACCCCGCCGCCGGGCCGCCAACTGCACACCATCGCCCTCGCCAATGATGTGCACTACGGCGAACAGGTCAGCGGGCTCATCGTCGACAGCCTGCCGCCGGGCTTCCAGCAGGAGCCGGGCCTACCGCCGTATCCGGAGGTGATGCTGGCCGCTCTGCTCGATGATCTGCGCCGCCCCGACCGCGGCGCCGACACACTGCTCATCGCGGGCGATCTCACCGCCGAGGCGCGACCGCAGGAATCGCGGGCGGTCCGCGCACATCTGGACACCTGGGGCATACCGGGCCGCGACTACTTGGCCGTGCGCGGCAATCACGACCGCCCGCATATCGGATCGGAATATCAAGGCTGCCTCCCGGCACCCGCGGATCATCACGACTGCTGGGCCGAGCAGTTCAATCCACGCCAGCAACTGATCGAGCACGAGGTACGGGGCCTGCGGCTACTCGGCCTGGACACCAGCGAACTCGACGGTTCCGGCGGCAGCATCGAACGTCCGCAATTCGACCGGCTCGGCGAACTGCTGCGCACCGATCCGGACCGCCCGACGCTGGTATTCGGCCACCACCCGGTGACCACCGAATCCGGTCTGACCAATACCGCCGGACCGGGTTTCGTCCTCAACCGCTCCGACAGCATCGAACTCCAGACGCTCTACGAACGCGCTCCCGGAGTATTTCTCCAGCACAGCGGCCATACCCACCGCAACCGTCGCACTCGTCCGGATACCGGCTGTGCGGTGGAATTCCTCGAGGTGGCAGCGGTCAAGGAATATCCGGGCGGCTACAGCCTGCTGCGCCTGTACGAGGGCGGGTACATGATCAATTTCTACAAAACCCGCACCGCCGCGGCGCGCCGCTGGAGCGCGATGACCCGTGGTGAATACTTCGGGCTGCTGCCGGATTACACGCTCGGCACCTTCGCCGATCGCAATCACGTTGTGCTGCGGGACTTCTCGGGACTGAGCTGACTCGCGCGGCGAACCACGGCCGCCGCAGCCGTACCGATACCATCCGCGCACGTCGGACGCGGTATCTTGCTTAGGTAAGCCTCATCATATGAAGTGGAACCTTGCAGGTGTCGGAAGGACTCGAACATGTCGATCAGATGGAAATCGGTTTCCGCAGCGCTGGCCGTCAGCGTCGCGGCGCTCGGCCTGACGGCCTGCTCGAATTCCTCGGACGACAAGAACGAGATCACCGTCTACAACGCCCAGCACGAATCCCTGACCAAGGAATGGGTGGACGAGTTCACCAAGGAGACCGGCATCAAGGTCACGCTGCGCCAGGGCGGTGACACCGCACTGGGCAATCAGCTGGTCGCCGAGGGCGCCGCCTCCCCCGCCGATGTCTTCCTCACCGAGAACTCCCCCGCCATGGCATTGGTCGAGAACGCCGGACTGTTCGCCGACGTGGACAGCAAAACCCTGGACCAGGTGCCAGCGCAGTTCCGGCCGTCTACCGGGAAGTGGACCGGAATCGCAGCCCGCTCAACGGTTTTTGTCTACAACAAGGATAAGATCGCGGCCGACCGGCTGCCCGCGTCGCTGCTGGATCTGGCGCAACCGCAGTGGAAGGGCCGCTGGGGTGCCGGC
The DNA here is from genome assembly GCF_053602975.1 of Nocardia sp. NPDC004278. Lineage (NCBI taxonomy): Bacteria > Bacillati > Actinomycetota > Actinomycetes > Mycobacteriales > Nocardiaceae > Nocardia > Nocardia sp. NPDC004278. Next base: position 225,616 of record NZ_JBSGEQ010000012.1, on the reverse strand, counting down.
GTTTCCGGCGCCGACTTCCAGGCCATCGTCGCGGGTCTGCTCGTACTCAAGGGCGAGGACGCCACCAAGGCCTGGCTCAAGGGCATGAAGGACAACGCCACGGCGTTCCCGAACAATGTCGCGACCATGAAGGCGGTCAATTCCGGCCAGCCCGACGGCGGTGTGATCTACCACTACTACTGGTACCGCGACCAGGCCAACACCAAGGAGAGCAGCAACAACACCGCGCTGCACTACTTCAAGAACCAGGATCCCGGCGCCTTCGTCTCGGTTTCCGGTGGCGGCGTGCTGAAGTCGAGCAAGAAGCAGGAGTCGGCACAGAAGTTCCTGGCGTTCATCACATCCAAGGCGGGGCAGGAGATCCTGCGCGACGGCACCTCGTTGGAATACCCGGTCGCCAGTGATGTCGCGGCCAATCCGGCGCTGCCGCCGCTGGCCTCGCTGCAGGCACCGGCCGTCGACCCGAGCAAGCTCGACGCCAAGAAGGTGACGGCGCTGATGACCGACGCGGGTCTGCTCTAGTCATGGCCCTTCGGACCGCTGTCGCCGCACCCCGGGTCGGGAGACCGGGGCCGCTGGTCACGATCGTCGCCCTACTGCTGGTGGCGGCGACGTTCGTGCCGCTCGGCTACATCGTGTCCACCGTCTTCACCACCGGCCTGCACGAAGCTGCGCAGCTGGTGTTCCGCCCGAGAGTCGGTGACCTGCTGCGCAATACGGCCGCGCTGGTGCTCGTCACCGTGCCCATCTGTGTGGTGCTCGGCGTCGGGCTGGCGTGGGTGGTGGAGCGGACGAATGTGCCGGGCGCGGCGTGGTGGGGGCCGGTCTTCGCGGCGCCGCTGGCCGTGCCCGCGTTCGTGAACAGCTACGGCTGGGTCAGCGTCTTCCCGACCATGCACGGACTGTCGGCGGGCGTGGTGATCTCCACGATGTCGTATTTCCCGCTGGTGTATCTGCCCGCGGCGGCCACCTTGCGCCGCCTCGACCCGGCGGTGGAGGAATCGGCACGCGCGCTCGGTTCCGGCCCGGTTGCGGTGTTCACCCGAATCGTATTGCCGCAGTTGCGATTGGCGATTCTCGGCGGCGGGCTGCTGATCGCGCTGCATCTGCTCGCCGAATACGGCGCATTCGTGATGATCCGCTTCGACACCTTCACCACCGCGATCTTCGAGCAGTATCAATCCAGCTTCGCCGGTCCGGCGGGCAGCATGCTGGCGGGCGTGCTGGTGCTGTGCTGCCTGGTGTTGCTCGCGGCCGAGGCGGGAGCGCGCGGTAAGGCGCGCTACGCCAGGATCGGCAGCGGTGCGCCGCGTGCGGCGACCCGAGTTGCGTTGGGACCGAGCACGATTCCGGTGCTCCTCGCATTGGCCGCGGTTGTCGCCTGCTCGATCGGGGTGCCGCTGTGGACCATCGTGCGCTGGCTGCGCATCGGCGGTGCGCGGGTCTGGGATATCACCGAGATCGGTACGGCGCTCGGGCAGACCATCGCGCTGGCGGCGATGGCCGCGCTGATCACCACGGTGTGCGCATTTCCGGTGGCCTGGATCGCGGTGCGCTCCACCTCGGCATTCGCCCGAACTGTGGAGGGCGCCAACTACATTACGAGTTCGCTGCCCGGCATTGTGATCGCGCTGGCCATGGTGACCGTCACCATTAGGTGGGCGCCGCCGCTCTATCAGACGGTGGCCATGGTCGTCGCGGCATATGTGCTGATGTTCCTGCCGCGGGCGCTGGTCAGCGTGCGCGCCGGACTCGCGCAGGTGCCGGTCGGGCTGGAAGAAGTGTCGCGCTCGCTGGGACAGTCCGGTCCGGTCACCTTCGTTCGCGTCACGCTGCGGCTGACCGCACCCGCCGCGGCCGCCGCGGCCGCGCTGGTCTTCGTGGCCGTCGCGACCGAACTGACCGCGACATTGCTCCTGGCCCCCAGCGGAACTCGCACCCTCGCAATGCGATTCTGGTCGCTGTCGGGCGAATTGGACTACGCCGCGGCCGCACCCTACGCACTCATCATGATCGTCGCCGCGGTTCCGGTGACATATCTGCTGTTCACCCAATCCAGGAAGGCGGCCGGGCTATGAGTCGGCTTGTCGTGGACGACGTTTCGAAGACCTTCGGCCAGCAGCAGGTGCTGGGTGGAATCAGTTTGGACGTGCCCAATGGCAGTTCGACCGCGGTAGTCGGCTCGTCGGGTTGCGGTAAGACCACGCTGCTGCGGGTGATCGCCGGATTCGAGGCCCCGGATGCGGGTTCGGTTGCCATCGGCGCGGAAACCGTGACCCGCGACCGCTTTTCGGTACCGCCGCAGCGGCGCAATGTCGGCTATGTCGCGCAGGACGGTGCGCTGTTCCCGCATTTGACCGTCGGCCAGAACATCGCCTATGGCCTGCACCGCGGATTCTGCGGTCTGCGCCGCGGTAAGAGCCGGGTGAACGAACTGCTGGAGATGGTCTCGCTGGATCCGTCCTACGCCGACCGTCGTCCCCATCAGCTCTCCGGTGGCCAGCAGCAGCGCGTCGCGCTCGCCCGCGCGCTCGCCCGCAAACCCGATGTCATGCTGCTCGACGAGCCGTTCAGCGCACTCGATGCCGGGCTGCGCGCCACCACCAGACAGGCCGTGGCCGAGACGCTGCGTGCGGCGGGGATGACCAGCATTCTGGTCACCCATGACCAGGAGGAGGCGCTGTCCTTCGCCGCGCAGGTCGCGGTCATGCGCGAGGGAGTATTCACCCAGGTCGGCGCTCCGGAAGAGGTCTACGCGGCGCCCACCGACCTGTTCACCGCCAAGTTCCTCGGAGATTGCGTGCTGCTCGACGCGGTGGTCGACGGCGATATCGCCAAATGCGCACTCGGCCGGGTTCCGGTGCAGAAGTCGGCGCCGTCGGGTCGGGCGACCCTCATGATCCGGCCGGAACAGCTTGTGGCGCATGTGGTTTCCGATGGTGAACCGAGCAGTGGGATCGTGTGCGATGTGGAGTTCCGCGGGGCGGATGTGATGCTGACCATCGCACTCGACGGTGACACCGATCCGGTGCTGGTGCGCCGTGCCAGCGTCGCCGCGCCGCCTGTGGGTCAGCGGGTGCACTTGGATGTGCTCGGCACCGCCGTGGCCTTCGAAGCTGCGGCCTGAACCACGGACACCCGGCTCGGCGTTGGCGTATCACCGAGCCGGGCACCCATGGCGGCGCACCCTTTCGTGGAGCGAGCGGCGGGAATTGAACCCGCGTAAACGGCTTTGCAGACCGTTGCCTAAACCACTCAGCCACGCCCGCCTCGCCATGAATATTGCCGTCGCCGCATCGAATTGCCCACGATTGCACTCACCGTGATCTCAACCGGCGAGCAATGATCGAAACCCGTCACGGCGGCCCCATCCGGCGCGTCACATCGCAGCAACTGATTTCGCAAGGACGTGAGTGACCCACCGGGTACGCCCAAATCTCGGCCAGGCACTCGACCGCCGGTCCGCAATGCAACTTTCGCCGCACTCACCGGTCGGCGGAAGCCCCGGGAAGGCGCGGGAACATGCAATGATCGGAGCCATGTCACGGCCACGCCCACTCCCGCAGGATCCGATCGAGGAGGCCCATCGCCAATGGGTCGGCCACGGCTGGGGCGATGTCGCCGACGGCATGGCGGCGGTGACCTCGCTGGTGCGGGCCCAGCAAATCGTGATGGCCCGGGTGGACGAAGCACTGAAACCGACCGGTCTGACCTTCTCCCGATATGAACTTCTCATGCTGCTGTCTTTCAGCAAGACCGGCGCACTGCCGATGGCGAAGGCCAGTGCGCGCCTGCAGGTGCACCCCACCAGCGTGACGAATACCGTCGATCGACTGGAGGCCGCGAAACTCGTCGAGCGCGTGCCGCATCCCAGCGATCGGCGCGCCACTCTTATCGAAATCACCACTGCCGGAAGGGAATTGGTTGCTCAGGCAACCGAGGAACTCAATGCGAAAGTCTTCGCGCTCCCCGGACTTCCACCGGATCGGCTGCACACCCTGCTGCAATTGCTCGCCGAATTCCGCCATGCCGCTGGCGACTTCGACACCGGTGACGCACCGGCACGCTGGTCGACCCACGCGGAGTAGCAAACCGGCCAGACCAGTCGGTCTGTACACCACCCCACCGATCAACCGATAACAGTCTGGCATCCAACTAGCGAATTCCCCGCCCCGTCGTCTTGGCAGCGAACCCGAAAGGGTTCACCATGGATTCCATGGTGCTGGTCTTGGGGGTTTCGGCGGGCGCTGGTGGTGCTCGCGCGATGCTGACACATTCCGATCAGCCGCACCTCCCGCCGATTGATCGCTGTCAGGTGCCGCGTCGGGCGGGTGGTGGGGTCGAGGAACCGGTCTTCGAGGCGATTCGGCAGATGCGCGCGGCCGCCGACCGGCGCGACGAACTGATCAGCGGAACCGCCGTCACCTGTCGCTGCCCGCTACACGCCGACGCCATCCGAACCACCGCGGACCACACCCGGCTCGCCGTCGTCGACGAACCGCTGGCCCAACTGCGGTACCTGCGTTTCACCGGCCGCCTGCCCACCAGCGGTTCGGTCATCCTCTACGACCTCGGCAGCTCCGGCCTGACCATCACCCACGCCGACTGCCGGACCGACACCATCCTGTCCAGCAAACACAGTACGGTGCTCGGCGGCGACGGCTATGACGCACTGCTGCGCTGGCAACTCGCACGCGGCGGGGTGCTCACCGACAAGCCGACCAGCCGCAGGCACCGGGAAGAACTCAGCAGCGCCCGTGTGATCACCGCCATGGACACAAACTCCGGCGAGCGCGCCGTGGTCACCCGCAGCGACCTCGCCGAATTGTGCGCCGCCGGCATCCACCATTCGGCCTCGTTCGTCCGCCAATTGATCGAGGAAACCGGAGTCCAGCCGGAGGCGCTCGTCCTACTCGGCGGCTGCACCCGCAACCCCAGCATCCGCGAGGAACTGACCGAAATGATCGAACTCCCGGTCATTTACGACTCCGAGCCGGAGTACGTCTCGGCCCGCGGTGCCGTCCTGCTCGCCGCCGAACGCCCCATCGGCGACGTGCGCATGGCGCGACTGCGCAGCGGAGCGCAGCCGGGTTCCCTGCTGCCGACCACCGCCGACCGCCGCAAACTCATTGCCGCGGCTGCGGTTACGATCGCATTGGGCGCAACGATCGTCGGCCTCCTCGCCATCGACCACACCGCCGCCCAGCGCCCGGACGGCGGCAACGCCCCGACTCCGGTGGAGATCGCAGGCATCCCGGCGAAGCCGCTCAACTGAGAACCCAGCACGAGCGGGCGCACACGCCGTCTCGCCGCCCTCCAGCAGAGCACCCACGCTCGCGCATATTCGGTGGAGATCGCGCAAGCGTGCACCGTGTGCGAGGTCGCGACCCGGTATGCGGGGACCGCCGCCGCGGATCTGTCGCAACGTTTCGGCAACGTGGCCGTCACTGATCGAATACACCTGTGCCCGGCCGAGATTCACTCGGCCGGGCACAGTGCTTGTTCGAATACCTCAGTGCGGCAAGGTGTCAGCGGTTGGTGAACTTCGCCGGACGCTTCTCGACGAAGGCGGCCATGCCTTCCTTCTGATCCTCGATCGCGAACAGCGAGTGGAAGACTCGGCGTTCGAAGCGCAGGCCCTCGGACAGGGTGGTTTCGAAGGACCGGTTCACCGCTTCCTTCGCGATCATGGTCACCGGGAGCGACATCGATGCGATGGTCTCGGCGACCTCGAGTGCGGTGTCGAGCAGTTCGGCCGCGGGGACGATGCGGGAGACGAGTCCGGCGCGCTCGGCCTCTTCGGCATCCATATTGCGGCCGGTGAGCACCAGATCCATGGCCTTGGCCTTGCCGATCGCGCGGGTCAGGCGCTGCGAGCCACCGATGCCGGGGATGACGCCGAGTTTGATCTCCGGCTGACCGAATTTGGCATTATCGGCGGCGAGCAGGATGTCGCAGATCATGGCCAGCTCGCAGCCACCACCGAGGGCGTATCCGGCGACGGCGGCAATGGTCGGCTTGCGGAACTGCGCCAACCGGTCCCAGCGAGCGAAGTAGTCGTTCATGAACATATCCATGTACGACTTGGGCTGCATCTCCTTGATATCGGCACCGGCCGCGAAGGCCCGCTCCGAACCGGTGATGACAATGGAGCCGATCGCGTCATCGTGCTCGAGTTCGTCGAGCGCGGCAATGACATCGTCGAGGACCTGCGCATTCAGCGCGTTCAGCGCCTTCGGGCGGTTCAGCGTGATCCAGCCGACCCGGCCCTTGCGCTCCAGCAGAATCGTCTCGAAGTCAGGCCCACCCGTCGCCCGACCGCCACCCCCCACGGAATCGCTTCGCGATACATCCATCTTTAGGCACCCTCTTGGTCGGAACGATTTCGGATATCGGTGACGATAGCGGAGAAGTCCCTTCCCGCCTGCGCATGGTTGAAACGGGCGTAGATCTCGGCGGCGAGCAGTCCGAGTTGACCGTCGACACCGTTATCGCGCAGGGCGTTCGCGGCCAGACCCAGGTCCTTGGTCATCAGCGCGGTGGCGAATCCGGGCTGGTAGTCGTTATTCGCCGGGCTGGTCGGTACCGGACCGGGAACCGGACAGTAGCTGGTCAGCGCCCAACTCTGGCCGGATGCGGTGGAGACAACGTCGAAGAAGGACTGGTGGCTCAGCCCCAGCTTCTCACCGAGGACCAGGGCCTCGGACAGGCCGATCATCGAGATGCCGAGCAGCATGTTGTTGCAGATCTTGGCGGCCTGGCCGACGCCGGAGCCGCCGCAGTGCACGACCTTGCCGCCCATCACCTGGAGTACGTCGAGCGCATCGGCGAAGTCGGCCTCGCCGCCGCCGACCATAAAGGTCAGCGTGCCAGCGGCGGCACCCGCGACACCGCCGGAGACCGGGGCGTCCAGTGCGCGATGACCCGCGTCGCTGGCGCGGACGGCCGCGGCCTTGGCGTCGGCGACATCGATGGTGGAGCAGTCGATGAACAGGGTGCCGGCGTCGGCGGCGGGCAGCAGGTCGGCGTAGACGTCGAGAACCAGCTTGCCGTTGGGCAGCATGGTGATCACGACATCGCGGCCAGCGACGGCCGCGACGGCCGAATCCACCACGGTGGCGCCGTCTTTGCGCGCCTGCTCCTGTGCGGCGGGAACCGGGTCGAAGGCGAGCACGTCATAGCCGGCCTTGACCAGATTCGCGGCCATCGGCCCGCCCATATGGCCGAGACCGAGGAAACCGATCTTTTTCGTCACTTGCTTTCCTCCGGTGTTGTCCGGTCGCCGCGCGGGCTCCGCTGCGGCAACCCCAGTTCCCTATTGCCCAATTCGGCGAAGTACGCGTCGACCTGCGCGGCGGTGACATCGGCGAGCGTTGCGGGCGACCACTGCGGGTTGCGGTCCTTATCGATCACCTGCGCGCGAATGCCTTCGACCAGATCGTGCGAGGCCAGCGCGGCGATCGAGACCCGGTACTCCGCGTTCAGGACGGCCTCGAGGCTGGTCGCGGCGCGGGCCGCGCGCAGCGAACGCAGCGTCACCTTGAGCGCAACAGGCGATTTGGCGAGCAGTTCGGTGCCGGCCTTGGCGGCCTCCGGCGACCCGTGCGACCGCAACCGATCGACGATCTCCTCGACGGTAGCGGCGCTGTAGCAGGCGTCGATCCAGGCCCGCTGGGCGAGGAGTCCGGACTCCGGTGCGTCCGTGGCGAATTTGGCGATGGCGATCTCCGCGGTCTCGGTCCGCAGCGTTTCCAGCAGTGCCGGAATATCTTCCGAGGCCATGTAGTAGTCGGCAAAGCCCGCGGCAATAGCGTCACCGGCATTCATTCGCGCGGTGGTCAGTGCGACATGCGTGCCGATCTCGCCGGGGGTGCGGGCGAGCAGGTAGGTGCCGCCGACATCAGGGATGAAGCCGATACCGACCTCGGGCATGCCGACCTTGGAGCGTTCGGTGACGATGCGGTGGCTGCCGTGACCGGAAAGTCCGACGCCGCCGCCCATCACGATGCCGTCCATGACCACGACATACGGCTTCGGATAGCGGCCGATCAACGCGTTGAGCACATACTCATCGCGCCAGAAGACGCCGGTAGCCGAATCCGCCGTGGTGGCGCCACTTTTCGCGTCATTGTGAATGGTGACGATATCGCCGCCCGCGCACAGCCCGCGCTCCCCCGCACCGGTGACGACGACGGTACGCACCTCGTCATCATCCACCCAGGCCCGCAGTGCGGCGGTAATGGCAAGGGTCATTGGATGGTTCAGCGCATTGATCGCCTTTGGCCGGTTCAGTGTGATCAGACCGAGCCCGTCACGTTTATCGATAATGACTTCGGACTCGTTCATGCTGCTCCTACCACCGAGCGGGCGACGACCACCCGCATGATTTCATTGGTGCCCTCCAGAATCTGGTGCACCCGCAGATCGCGGACGATCTTCTCCACGCCGTATTCGGCCAGGTAGCCGTACCCACCGTGCAATTGCAGCGCCTTATTGGCGACCTCGAATCCGGCGTCGGTCGCGAATCGCTTTGCCATCGCGCACAATTCGACCTTGTCGTCGGCGTCTGCATCCAGCGCAGCCGCGGCCCGCCACAGCAGCGTCCGCGCCGCCTCCAGCGAGGTGCGCATATCGGCGAGCTGGAATTGCAGTGCCGGATTGTCCAGCAGTCGGTTGCCGAATGCCTTGCGCTCGGCCAGGTATGCCACCGACTTGTCCAGCGCCGCCTGCCCGCCGCCGAGCGAGCAGGCGGCGATATTGAGCCTGCCGCCGTTGAGTCCGTTCATGGCGATACGGAAGCCATTGCCCTCGATGCCGAGCATATTGGCGGCGGGCACCCTGGCATTGTCCAGAATCACCTGACGGGTGGGCTGCGCATTCCAGCCCATCTTCTTCTCATTGGCACCGAAGGAAATTCCCGGGGTATCGGCCGGCACAATGAACGCCGAAATCCCGCGTGCACCAGCATCGCCGGTGCGCGCCATGATGACGTACACGTCGGTACTGCCCGCGCCGGAGATGAATTGCTTCACCCCGGTGAGCAAATAGTCGTCACCGTCGCGAACGGCCTTGGTACTCAAGGCCGCCGCATCCGATCCGACACCCGGCTCGGTGAGTGCGTAGCTGCCGAGCCATTCCATCGAGGTCAGTCGGGGCAGCCAGTGGTTGCGCTGCTCCGCATTGCCGTAGCTGTCGATCATCCACGAAACCATGTTGTGAATGGAGATATACGCCGCGATGGCCGGGCAGCCGGTGGACAACTGTTCGAAGATGCGCACGGCGTCGAGCCTGCGCAGTCCGGAGCCACCGACATCCTCACCGATATAGATGCCACCCATACCGAGCGAGCCGGCCTTGCGCAGCACATCCACCGGAAAGTGCTTCTGCTCATCCCATTCGAGGGCGTTCGGGGCGAGATATTCGTCGGCGAAGTCGCGCGCCATCGCGGCGATGGCGCGCTCGTCGTCATCGAGTGCGAACACGATCGTCAACCTCTCGTCGGTGCGCTCGGTCAGTCCATGGTCGGAATGACGAAGTGGTTGCTGTCCTTGAGACCGGCGGGCCAGCGCTGGGTGACCGTCTTGGTCTTGGTGTAGAAGCGAATCGAATCCGGGCCGTGCTGGTTCAGATCGCCGAAACCGGAGCGCTTCCAGCCGCCGAAGGTGTGATACGCGATCGGCACCGGAATCGGCACATTGATGCCGACCATGCCGACCTGTACGCGGGCGGCGAAATCCCGCGCGGTATCACCGTCGCGGGTGAAGATCGCGACACCGTTGCCGTACTCGTGCTCGTTGGGCAGGGCGAGTGCTTCGTCGTAATCCTTGGCGCGCACGATCGACAGCACCGGACCGAAGATTTCTTCCTTGTAGATCCGCATGTCCCGGGTGACCTGGTCGAAAAGCGTCGCGCCCGTGAAGTAGCCGCCCTCGCCGCCGTCCACCGCCAGGCCGCGGCCGTCGATCACCAGTTCGGCGCCCTCGTCGATGCCGATCTGGATGTAGTTCTCGACCCGGCCGAGCGCGTCCTTGGTGACCAGCGGGCCGAAGTCGGCACCCGCGTCGTCGGAGCGTCCGACGTTCAGCTTGGCGATCCGCTCGATCAGCTTCTCGCGCAGGCGATCCGCGGTCTCGGCACCGACCGGGACGGCAACCGAGATGGCCATGCAGCGCTCGCCCGCCGAGCCGTAACCTGCGCCGATGAGCTGGTCGGCGACATCGTCGAGGTCGGCGTCGGGCATGACGATCGCGTGGTTCTTGGCGCCGCCGAAGCATTGTGCGCGTTTGCCGTTCGCGGTGGCGGTTTCGTAGATGTACTGCGCGATCGGGGTGGAGCCGACGAAGCCGACGGCCTTGACGGTCGGCGAGTGCAGGATCGCGTCGACCGCTTCCTTATCGCCATTGACCACATTGAACACACCCGCGGGCAGACCGGCCTCGAGGAACAGCTCGGCCAGCCGCAGCGGCACCGAGGGGTCGCGCTCGGATGGTTTGAGCACGAAGGCATTTCCACATGCCAGCGCCGGACCGGCCTTCCACAGCGGGATCATGGCCGGGAAGTTGAACGGGGTGATACCCGCGACGACGCCGAGCGGCTGACGCATGGAGTAGACATCGATCCCGGTGCCCGCGCTCTCGGTGTACTCGCCCTTGAGCAGATGTGGGATACCCGCCGCGAATTCGATGACCTCGATGCCGCGCTGGATATCGCCCTTGGCATCGGCAATGGTCTTGCCGTGCTCGGAGGACAGCAGTGCCGCAAGAGAATCCATCTCGTCCTGCACCAGCGTCAGGAATTTCATCAGCACCCGCGCCCGCTTCTGCGGGTTGAACGCGGCCCAGACCTGCTGCGCCTCGGCGGCATTCGCGATGACGGCATCGACCTCGGCCTTGGACGCCAACGGCACCCGCGCCTGCACCTCGCCGGTATTCGGATCGAAGACATCACCGAAGTTGCCCGAGGCCCCGGCGACATGCTGTCCGCCGATGTAATGAGTCAGTTCGCGAACCATGCCAGTCCTGTTCTCGTAGTCGACGCCGCGCATCGCGCGATCTACGGTCATCCTATAGTTGGATGTCCAAGTAAAATAGACCCGCAGGCAGACTGTGACCGATCCCACAGCAACCGTCGAGCGAACTACTTCCCGCGCACAACCAGCGAGTGTGGGCGGTTCTGCGCAGCTCGTCATGACCGCCGATCCACCGGCTGGCGACCGCATTGATGCCCGAACGCCGGCACGAAATCATCGGCATGAACTGGCCCGCGTGTGATCAGCGGCCCTTGGTCGGCCAACCGAATTCGGTGATCGCCGCGACCGCGACGGCATCGCACATACCGGTCGCGACCGCCGGTGCCTCCACCGCGGTCCAAGCCCCGGAGCCGATTTCGCACCACCATGCGATCCGATCGACGCACTCGATGAGCCACCGTCGGACAACACCGGACTCCGGAGCCTCGCCCGACGCATTTGCACTCATTTCGATGCACCACCCTGCGAATTCGTCCGAACCGAGGAGCCCCAGCAGGGCGCAGCCATGCCGCCACTCTCCATCGGAACTCGAGTCCAGGTGAATGTCGCGAATTGCGGTCACGGTGAACCGAATCACCCGGCGAAAATGCCGCCACCGACGACCTCCCCTTTCGAGCAACCAGGGCGCGTTCACCTAGCGCTGTGACCGCTATCACCGTAGGATTAGTTTGACGTCCTAGTATCGGGCGCCATACCGGATCTCTCCCGGAGGACCCCGTGGCCGATAGCACCGCGCTCTACACGCCCACCCATCCCGTCCGATTTGTGACCTCGGCCGCGCTATTCGACGGGCATGATGCCGCGATCAACATCATGCGGCGGATTCTGCAGGCGCAGGGGGCCGAGGTCATTCACCTAGGGCACAATCGCGCGGTCAGCGATGTCGTCGACGCGGTGCTCACCGAGGATGTCCAGGGCGTCGCGGTGAGTTCGTATCAGGGCGGGCATGTCGAGTACTTCGAATATCTCGCCGATGCGCTGAAAAAGGCAGGGGCCGAACATGTTCGGATCTTCGGCGGTGGCGGCGGGGTGATCGTCCCCGAGGAGATCGCGCGACTCGCCGAATCCGGTGTCACGATCTTCTCTCCCGAGGATGGTCAGCGACTCGGCCTGCCCGGCATGATCAATCAGCTCATTCGCGCCTGCGATATCGATCTCGCCACGGAGCCGCCGGTGCTGGACGCGGTGCTCGCCGGTGAGCGGGCCGCACTTGCCCGTGCGATCACCTGTCTGCAGCAGGACACATTGTCGGAATCCGATCGGCAGGCCCTGGCGACGGCCGCCGCCGCGCGCACCGTGCCGGTCCTCGGTATCACCGGCACGGGCGGCTCAGGAAAGTCCTCGCTCACCGACGAATTGGTGCGCCGTCTGCGGTCGGATCAACAGGACAAATTGCGGGTCGCGATTCTCGCGGTGGATCCGACCCGGCGGCGCGGCGGCGGCGCGCTGCTCGGCGACCGCATCCGGATGAACGCCCTCGATGCCGACCATATTTTCTTCCGCTCGCTGGCCACCCGGGGCGGCCACGAATTGCCGCAGAATATCGATGCCATCGTGACCGCCTGCAAGGCCGCGGGATACGACCTGGTAATCCTGGAAACCCCGGGCATCGGCCAGGGCGACGCCGCGATCACCGACCACGTCGATGTGGCGATGTATGTGATGACACCGGAATTCGGCGCGGCCTCCCAGCTGGAGAAGATCGATATGCTGGATTTCGCGGATGTGGTGGCGATCAATAAGTTCGAGCGCCGCGGCGCCGAGGACGCGCTGCGGGATGTGTCGCGCCAGCTGGTACGCAATCGCGAGGAGTTCACGAAGTCCCCCGAGGATATGCCGGTATTCGGCACCAGCGCGGCCACCTTCAACGATGACGGGGTGACCGCGCTCTACCAACACCTCACCGGATTGCTCGCCGTGCGCGGTCTGCCCATGGAGCCCGGCGTACTTCCCAAGGTGAATACTCGCGCCTCGACCAGATTCGCGCAGATCATTCCGCCCGCCCGGGTGCGCTATCTCGCCGAGATCGCCGAAACGGTGCGCGACTACCACGCCGTGACCGCCGAACAAATCGTCGCGGCACAACGCTTGCAGCGCCTCGACCAGGTGGCGGCCGAACTGCCCGAGGACACCGCGGTGGCCGAGCTGGCCGAAAAGGCCCGCGCCACACTGCATGCCGATAATGCCGCATTGCTCGCGGACTGGCCCGAACTCGCCGAATCCTATCGGGGCGAGGAACAGGTGGTGCGGGTACGCGATCGCGAGATCCATACCCCGCTGCGCCGGGAGACGTTGTCCGGCAATTCCATTCCACGCGTCGCGCTGCCCCGATTCACCGATCACGGTGAGCTGCTGCGGTTCCTGCGTTCGGAGAATTTGCCCGGCCGGTTCCCGTTCACCGCGGGCGTCTTCGCATTCAAGCGCGATAACGAGGATCCGGCGCGGATGTTCGCGGGCGAAGGCGATCCGTTCCGCACCAATCGGCGGTTCAAGGTGCTCAGCGAACATGCCGACGCGACCAGGCTTTCCACGGCCTTCGATTCGGTGACGCTCTACGGTCACGACCCCGCCGAACGCCCGGACATCTACGGCAAGGTGGGCACCTCGGGTGTTTCCATCGCCTCGCTCGACGATATGAAGGCGCTCTATGACGGCTTCGATCTGACTGCGCCGTCCACCTCGGTATCGATGACGATCAACGGCCCGGCCCCGACCATCCTGGCCTACTTCCTCAATACCGCCATCGACCAAGCGCTGGAACGCTTTTCGACCGCCGAGGGCCGCGAGCCCACCGCCGAGGAGACCTCGGACATCACCGCGCGGACCCTGGCGACAGTGCGTGGCACCGTGCAGGCCGACATCCTCAAAGAAGACCAGGGCCAGAACACCTGCATCTTCTCCACCGAATTCAGCCTGCGCATGATGGCCGATATCCAGGAGTGGTTCGTGCGCAACGGCATTCGCAATTTCTACTCGGTCTCGATCTCCGGCTATCACATTGCCGAGGCCGGTGCGAATCCGATCAGCCAGCTGGCCTTCACCCTGGCCAATGGATTCACCTATGTCGAGGCATATCTCGCGCGCGGAATGCAGATCGACGACTTCGCGCCGAACCTGTCATTCTTCTTCTCCAATGGCATGGATCCGGAGTATTCGGTGATCGGCCGGGTCGCCCGGCGGATCTGGGCCATTGCCATGCGAGATCGCTACGGCGCCAACGAACGTTCGCAGAAGTTGAAGTATCACGTCCAGACCTCGGGCCGCTCACTGCACGCGCAGGAGATGAGCTTCAATGACATTCGCACCACCCTGCAGGCGCTCATCGCCATCTACGACAACTGCAATAGCCTGCACACCAATGCCTATGACGAGGCGGTGACCACGCCCACCGAGGAATCGGTGCGCCGCGCGCTGGCCATTCAGCTCATCATCAACTGCGAGTGGGGCGTCGCGATGAACGAGAACCCACTCCAGGGCAGCTTTCTCATCGATGAACTCACCGATCTCGTCGAGGAGGCCGTACTCGCCGAATTCGATCGCATCAGTGAGCGCGGCGGAGTCCTCGGCGCCATGGAGACCGGCTACCAGCGCGGCAAGATCCAAGACGAATCCATGCGGTACGAGCACCGCAAACACGATGGTTCACTGCCGATCATCGGCGTCAACACCTTCCGCAACCCGCACGGGGAACCGCATCGTGTCATCGAATTGGCGCGCGGCACGGAAGCGGAGAAGCAGTCACAGCTGAAGCGCGTGCGCGAATTCCAGAACAACCATCGCGACGCCGGACACGCCGCCCTGGCCCGCCTGGACGCGGTGGCCCGCACCGACGACAACATCTTCGAGGTCCTGATGGACGCCGCCCGGGTCTGCACCCTGCAGCAGATCACCGACACCTTCTTCACCGTCGGCGGCCAATACCGCCGCAACGTGTGAAATAGATTGGGGGCGTGGGTCAGCTCCCCGCCCCCAGTGCAGCTCCCCCGCGACGCGTTGAAGAACGAGATCTGCCGTCGGCCGCGCCAAACGGCGAATCTGGGTCGCGTCCCATTCCGAAGTCGGTGACGTCGGGTCTAACCACGCGAGCGCGTCCATTCCCTCTCGCCTTCGTCGTGATGTCGTTGGCAAGCTCCCCACCCGCCGAGAAATTCACATCGCCCCCAGCGATGGGGCTGAAATAGGCGCTAGGCGTGGGTTTTTCAGCCCGTAACCGCCCACAGTCGTCTACACCGAGGACAACGCACGGTTACCGTTGGACTCATGTACCCCGATGGGGAGAACGTCACAGGTGAGCGGTTGCGCGCTGCGCGTGAAGCGGCGGGACTCAGTCTATCCGCCCTCGCCGCGCGCACGCACTACTCCAAGGCTCTGCTCGGATTATTGGAGATCGGGCAGCGCCGCGTCCTACCCGTGCACGTTCGCGCCTACGCCGATGCGCTGGGGATAGGCTCAGCGCTGTTCATCGAACCGGCCGATGGTGAACGGGGGGCGGCGGAGTGGATTCATCGAGTCGCCGCGTCGGACCTGTGTGCGGACACCCTGGACCGCCTGGAACTGGCGGTGGACGACTTGGCAGCGGGCTACCCGACGACCCCGCCGGGAGAATTGCTTGTGCGCATCCGTCAGCACCTCGGCTACGCCGGACGACTCATGGGCAGCCGCAAGACCCTGGCCCAGCACCGCCGCTTGCTCGTCACGGTCGGCTGGCTGTCGCTGCTGGCCAGCACATGCCATATCGACCTGGGCGAAATCTCCGCCGCAGCGGCACGGGGACACCTGGCATGGAAGCTCGCGGACGAAGCGGGGCACCGTGAGATCGCGGCATGGTGCCTGGAAACACGAGCATGGCAGCAACTGACGGATGGGGAATTCGCGGCGGCGGCCGAACTGTCACGCGCCGCGCAATCCCTTGCCCCGGAGGACAGTTCGGCGTTCATCCAAGCCACCGCCCAAGAGGGCCGCGCATTGGCGCGGCTCGGGGACAGCAAGGCCACGTACGGGGCATTGCGCCGCGTCGCCAGGCTGGTATCCGGGCTGAGCACGCCCGACCGGCCCGAACATCATTTCCGCTACGACCCCGCGAAGTCGGATGCCTACGTGGCCACTACGCTGGCCTGGCTCGGTGATCCAGCGGCGGAGTCCTACGCCCGGCACGTTCTCGCCGATCTGGCAGGCGCAGCGTCCGTCCGGCCGCGTCGAATCGCTTCGGCGAACCTGGATCTGGGGCTGGCGCTGGTCGCGGCCGACAAGACGGACGAAGCGGCACACGTCGCGCTGGCGGCGGTGGAATCCAGGCGCCTGGTGCCGTCGAACTACTGGCGCGTGTCCGAGGTTGTCACAGCGATCGAAGGCCGAGGCGGGCCTGATGCGGCCGTGGTGCGCGAAGCGTTCCGCGACACCTACCGGGCATAGCGGCGAAAGGCTAGTGCGCCCCACACCGCGGGCACACCACCAACGTTTCTACGCGTCCGACTCGATCTCACAAAGGGGCAGCCGGGCCTTGTGAGATCGTCGCCGAACAGCTGCTCGCACGGCTCACCGCGCCGCTGGGAGGCTCGGTGCCGGCTCGGCACCCGTCAGGTCGGCGCGGCCGAACAACGCGATATCGCCGACGCGGCGGTGCGGACATTCCTGTCCGCGTACGGGTCCCGCTGATTGCGAACGCGAGCGAATACGCGCGTGTGACAATCGCGACGTCAGGGCTTCGACACGATTGGGGACGGCGGACATGGCGCTATCGGACATCCGGATGGTCGACGCGCACATTCATCAATGGGACCCATTCGCCACGCCCCGTGAATTCAGCGCGGTCGCGAAGGTGTTCCGGGCGGTGCCGCTGCCGATCGACGTGGCCAAATGGCTGGCACCGCGTAAGGATCGCGAATTCGTCGGGGATCCTTCGGCCTACGCGGATGAATACCTGCCAGCGAACTATCGCGCGGATGCCGCTGGCCTGCCGGTCGAGGCGATCGTGCACATCGAGGTCGCGTGGACGGGCCCGGATAAGTCCGAGGAGACGGCGTGGGTGGCCGGGCTGCCATTCGGTGGCGACAACCCCGACCTCGGGGCGATCATCGGCAATGCCGATCCCGCGGCACCCGATTTCGCCGAACTCCTCGATGCGCACGCCGCCGCATCACCGCTGCTGCGCGGAATTCGCGCGCATGTGGCGCATCACCCCGATTCGGGCGTACGGCCGTATACGAAGATCGAGAGTGCCCTCACCACGAAGGAATTCCTGAATGGTTTCGCACTGCTGGCCGAGCGCGGGCTCACCTTCGAAGCCTGGCTGTATTCGCACGCACTACCGGATGTGACCGCATTGGCCCAGCGCTATCCCGAGGTGCCGATCGTGCTCGACCATCTCGCCACCCCCGCGGGCATTTTCGGTCCGATCGGCAAACACACCGGAACCAATCCGAGCCAGCGCCGGGAACTGTTCGTCCGCTGGCGCGACGACCTCACGGCACTCGCCGAAAACGCCAATGTGGTGGCCAAAGTCAGCGGCCTCATGATGCCCGTGCTCGGCCACCCGGTGCCACGACGCGACACCTCGACCCCGGTTCCCGTGCTATTGGACCGAATTCGCCCGCTGTTCGACCACGCCTATGACGTCTTCGGACCCGATCGGCTGCTCTGGGGATCCAATTTCCCGGTGGACAAACCGATTACGACCATCTCCGACAGTGTCGAGATCATCAGCACCGCGATCACCGAGCACGGCGGCGGCCGCAATGAACTCGAACAGATCTTCCGAACCAACGCCCAGCGGATCTATCGAATCGAATCCTGATACGCCGAGGTGAACCGACTCACCGGTGCGGGAGTTCGAGCGTTCCCGGCCGCATACGGGATTCTCACCTCAGCTCGGTGACCTCCGGCGCCGAGTGGCGGACAGGTCTGCCGGCAGGACAGCTGTGCATCGGCCAACTGCTACTTCGACAAGAACGGCGATGTGCCGCTGCGTCCGACCACAACAGTCGAAGCCGCTTGGTGCAGTGCGCACTTCGACCTGACCAACTACCGCTTCACCAGGGCGGCATAGCGCGAGCCGGACTTGTCGGTGGCGATCGATACCATGTGCCGCATGAAAGCAACCGGCACCTTCTCCGTCGTCTCCTTCGTCCCCACTGACGTCGTGCCGGATCCGGCCGTCACCACCGCGCTGCCGGTCGGCATCGCCACCATCTCGAAGGAGTACGCCGGTGAGGTCACCGGACGCTCCACGACCCTGTTCACCTCCGCTTTCGACCACGCGACGGGCATGGGGACCTATATCGCGATGGAGTCGTTCGAGGGCGCGCTGCACGATCGCGCGGGCAGTTTCAACTTCGCGCATTCGGCGAGCACGCGCGGCTCCGACCGCACCGACGAATTCTTCATCATCGTCGCCAACAGCGGCACCGGCGAACTCACTGGCATCTCCGGCACCGGCGGTCTCACCGTCGATAGCGATGGTGTGCACCACATCTGGTTCGATTACGAACTCGACTGATCGCCTCGGACGACGAAGGCCTCGGCGATCTGACGGGTCAATGTGTCCCGGGCCGTGGCCAGGGACGGGCCGTACCAGGTGAGGCTGCGGCCCTCGACCAGGGCGACCGGAAGGCCCGGAAAGGCTTCGGGGCCATCGGATCTGGTGAATACGTAGGGCTCGTCCGGTAGGAGGACGAGTTCGACGTCGCGGGTCAACTCGTCCTCGGCGATGTGCGGGTAGCGCCCGGGGCGGTCGGCGTGCACGAGTCGGAGTCCGAGGCGCGCGGCCAGGTCACCGGTGAAGGTATCGTGACCGACCACCATCCAGGGATTGCGCCAGATCGGGATCACCGCGTTGCGCGGCGGCTCGGCAGGTGGTGCAGCCCAGGATGATTCGGCTTCGACGAGCCAGTCCGGCACCTGGCCCCCCAATGTTTCGGTGAACAGTCGGCGCAGCGAGGCGAACCCTTCCACCAAGGTCTCGATCTTGGTGACCCACACCGGTATATCCGCACCGCGCAGCCGTTCGACATCGATGCGCCGGTTCTCTTCCTGATTGCACAGCACCAGATCCGGACGGAGCTCGATGATTCGGCGCACATTCGGGTTCTTGGTGCCGCGCACCCGCTCGACGTCCAGCTCGGCCGGATGCGTGCACCAATCCGTCGCCGCGACAAGGATTTCCGGACGGCTCACCGCGACGGCTTCGGTCAAGGAAGGCACCAGCGACACCACTCGCCGAACCGGACGGCCGATCGCGACGGCTGCGCCGAGATCGTCGACGGTCATGACAGGACCCGACGGCAGAGGACGCGCAGCCGTTCGGGTGGCACGGTCGGCAGCACATTGCCCGCGCCGAGTACCAGCAGGTAGAGGATCTGCGCCGTCTCCTCGGCCGCATCCTCGGCGTACCCGCAGTCCATGAGCAGGGTGCGCAGGACATCGAGCCTGGTGCTGTCCACGCGTTCCTTCGCCGCGGCGGCGATCGGATCGTCCAGCGCCCAGGCGCGCACGGCCACCTCGATACTGGCGGGCTCGTCATCCTCGAGTACCAGATCGATGAGCAGTTCGAGCCGACCGCGCGGATCGAGGTCGGCCGCCTCGATCTCGCGCAGATACCGGGTGGTGTGCTGTTCCTCGAAGTAGCCGAGCAGCGCGGATTTGTAGCCGGGCATACCCGAAAAGTGGTGGTAGAACGATCCGGTGCTGAGCCCGGTCGCCGCGACCAGCTTGTCGATCGTGAGCCCGGTCGGCCCGGCTGTGCCGAGGATCACCAGCCCTGATTCCAGCCATGAAGTCTTGCCTGCCACGCTCGCCAGCCTATAACATAATTTTTGTTCTGTTCTGGAACGCACCAGAATTTCCGCGTTTATGGAGGTCGCGATGACCGCGATGACCACATCGTCCGCACCCAGCGCCAGCACATCCGCCCGCTGGGCGGCACCCGTTCAGATCACGGGTGCCGCACTCGTCGGGCTGATCGGAGCGGCACACCTGCTCGTCGTGCACGCCTTCAATGGCGATGACTCCGCTGGCGAAGAGGTGATCAACGAACTATCCAGGAGCACGACGACCGCGCTGTTCGACGGGGGCAGGCAGATCAGCGTCTTCGATCTCAATACCGGTTACAGCGTCGGAATGGGCCTGTTCGGACTGCTTTTCGGGCTAGTGGTGATCAGCGCGGTCCGCGCCGCACCGCAGTTGATCGCCCGCTGGTCGTTGTTCAATGCCATTTGCGTGGCGATGGCCGGTGGCCTCTGCTGGATTGCGGCGCTCTACTTTCCCGAACCGGTGATCGCGGTATCCGCGCTCGCGACACTGTGTTTCGCCGCCGTACTGGTGGCCGGGCCCGTCGAACGGCGCTGAAGCACGGTCAGCGCTCCAGCGCGTGATAGAGCGCGCGCAGATCGCGCAGCCCGGCCGCGGCCATCGGCTCGTCCTCGGCGATCATCCGCAGCGCCCGACGCAGCAGCATCGGATCCAGATCGTCTATGGCGGGACGGAATTCGACCTTCGGCAGATCGGGCAGTTGGGTCCGATCGCCGTAGGGATCGTCGGATACCGCCGGGCGCGTATCGCGTTCGATGCCGACAATGAGCGTATCCAGGTCGAGGCCGCGCAGGGTGAGGATTTCGCGGGGACGCTCGTCGAGACGTTCGGCGAGCAGATAGCAGACCGCCGCCACATGCTTGCACGGCCAGCCGGGATCCGGGCAGGTGCAGGAGAAGTCCAGGTCCGCGGCCGTCGTCGGGAGCAGATGTTCGCCGAGGCTCATCGGCAAAGCGCCGGAGGCGATTTCGGCGAGCACGCCCGGCGCGGTCCGAATGGTTTCGACGAGCAGTTCCAGCTCGTCGTCGCGCAGCGGCCGAATGGCGAAGACGGCGGTGAACGGGCGCGGCTGACTCCCCTGTACTTCCGCGGTGACCGCACCCGGTTCGATCCGGTAGCTCACCACCTGCCCGGCCCTTGCGTAGGTGCGGCCGCGGGCCAGCCGACCGGGTTCGGCCATTGCCTCGACCGCCTCGATGAGCGCCTTACCCCACCAGGTGCGCCCGAATCCGCCACGGCGGCTGCGCGCTTCCACCCCGCCCTTGACCGGACGGCGCTTGCCATACTTGCGGTAGTCCTCGAAGGGGCTCAATCGCCGACCGCCTCGGCGCCGAGGGCGAAGAGCTGGTGCAGTTCGTCGGTACTCAATTCGGTGATCCAGTTCTCGCCAGCGCCGATGGCCAGATCGGCGAGTTGACGTTTGCCGCTGATCATTTCGTCGATCTTCTCCTCGATGGTGTCGACGCAGATCAGCTTGCGCACCTGCACATTGCGCTGCTGACCGATCCGGAAGGCCCGGTCGGTGGCCTGGTTCTCAACCGCCGGATTCCACCAGCGATCCAGGTGCACAACATGATTGGCGGCGGTGAGATTCAGTCCGGTGCCACCGGCCTTGAGCGATAGCAACATCAGCGGCGGGCCGCTCGGCTCCTGGAATCGCTCGACCATGGTGTCGCGCTGCTTCTTGGGCACCCCGCCGTGCAGGAAGGCAATCGCGGTGCCGAAGCGCTCGATGAGATATGGCGTGATGAGATCACCGAATTCCCGGAACTGGGTGAACAGCAATGCCTTCTCGCCGTCCGCGAGCACCGCATCGAGGACATCCTCCACCAGTGCGAGCTTGCCGGAGCGGTGGCGGCCCCGGTGCAGTACGCCCGAACCGTCGCCGAGGAAATGCGCGGGATGGTTGCAGACCTGCTTGAGCCGAGTCAGCGCGCCGAGCACGGCACCCTTGCGCGCCATCCCCTTCGCATCCTTCAGTTTGGCCAACATGTCGTCGACCACCGCCTGGTACAGCGCCGCCTGCTCAACGGTCAGGTTGGCGCGCACCGTCATCTCCAGCTTCTCCGGCAGATCGCTGATGACGGTGGGATCGGTCTTGACCCGGCGCAGCACGAACGGCTGGGTGATGGTGCGCAGCCTGCTGATCGCGTTCTCGTCCCGATCGCGTTCGATCGGCACGGCGAAGCGGGCACGGAAGGTCTGTGCGCTGCCGAGCACCTTCGGCATCGTGAAATCCAGAATCGAGCGCAACTCCTCCAACCGGTTCTCCACCGGAGTTCCGGTGAGCGCCAACCGATGTCGCGCGGGCAGTGCGCGGGCCGCCTTCGCCTGCCTGGTCCCCGCGTTCTTGATGTGCTGTGCCTCGTCGAGCACCACGCGGTCCCATTGCTGGCGGGCCAATTCGACCGCGTCCCTTGCCAAGAGCGAGTAGGTGGTGATCACCAGATCCGCATCGGCGACGGCTTCGTCGAGTTCGTCACCGACCCGCCGCCCCGCGCCGTGATGCACCAGTACACGCAGGTCCGGCGCGAACCGCTCGGCTTCGCGCTGCCAGTTGCCCACCACCGACATCGGGCACACCAGCAGTGTCGGCCCGGGTGCACCATCGTCTGGTCGGTTGCGGTCTTCGATCCGTCCGGCTCCGCCGCGCCGCGCCGCGCCGCGCGAAATGACTTCCGCCGCGGCGTATTGCGATTCGTTGGCCGCGACCGGTGGCGCGGTGTGTACCTCTCGGCCGGTGCGGGCGGCGTCTTCGGTCAGCGAGCGGCTGGTCTCCCGTTCGTGCACCAGCAGGGCCAGCACCTGCACCGTTTTGCCCAGCCCCATATCGTCGGCCAGGATTGCGCCGACGCCATAGCGGCTCATGGTGGCCAGCCAGGCGAGGCCGCGTTCCTGGTACGGCCGCAGTTGCGCTTTGAGGCCGACCGGCGCGGTGACCGGTTCGGGATCGCGGGTCCGGTCCAAAAGGTCCGCGGCCCACCCGGTCGCGGTGACCTCGGTAATCGGCACCTTCTCGACATGACCGGTGACGAGTTCGCCGACCAGATCGGCGAAGGTGATTTCGGAGTCGTCGAGATGGGCGGCGACATAGCGGGCGGCCGCGGCGAGCACCTTGTGGTCGGCCTGCACCCATTCGCCGCGCAACTGCACCAGGTCCGATTTCGAGCGGATCAGCCTGGCCATCTCGGCCTTGGTCAGCACGGTATCGCCGAGCGCGAGTTCCCAACGGTAGGAGACGAGTCCGCGCATGCCGACGGTGCTCTCCGCGGCGGGGACGGCGCTGTCCACCCGCAGCCGCATGGTCGGCGCGGTGATATTCCAGGCCCGCGGCAGCAGCAGCCGGACACCGGCCGCCTGCAACGCGTGCGCACCGTGCTCGACCAGGTCCGCGACCACCTCGGTCGGCAGCAGCAGATCCATCGACTGCGGATCGTTCGGCAGGTCGCGCAGTCGCGGGTAGGCCCGCGTCGCCTGCCCCAGCTTCTCGATCGCCGTCCGGACCAGCACCGGATCACCCAGC
Organism: Nocardia sp. NPDC004278; assembly: GCF_053602975.1. NCBI lineage: Bacteria > Bacillati > Actinomycetota > Actinomycetes > Mycobacteriales > Nocardiaceae > Nocardia > Nocardia sp. NPDC004278. The sequence goes on along the minus strand of NZ_JBSGEQ010000012.1, from coordinate 202,259 downwards.
AGCGGAACCGGATTCGGCGCCTCACCATCGGCGCGCAGACAGACCTGCAGTCGCCACAGCGCCACCGAATCATCGGCGTCGGCATCGACATCGGCCGCACCGAAGGCGATATCGCCCTCCGGCTCCAGCAGACGCAGCACCAACTCCGGCTCATCCCCGGTCAGACTCGCCCGCCAGCGTTCCAATACCTCGGCCAGCTGATAGCTGCCGCCATCGACGGCGACATCACCTATAAGCGCGGCCACCAGCGGATGCACCGACGGCGGCGGATCCATCAGCTCCCTGGCAATCGGATCGGCGAGCTCGGTGACCATATCCTCGAGCAGCACGGCGGGCTTCCCCGCGACGCGCAGCGCGGGCGGCATCGCCACTGCCAACTCCGCCAGCCACGCGCGCTGCCGCTCCCCGCCGACCAATCGCCATCGCACCCACCACTGCCCGTCGTCCCGGCGCAGCTCCGGTGCCACCCGCCCGGCCCGCACCCACCGCTCGACCCCGTGCGCCACATGCGCGAGAAACCGCAGATCCCCCGAAACCGCCTCGACGGGCAGCCGCTGGCGCAATGCCGCCGCGGCCGCAGCGGGCACCATCGCATGCGCCCGCACCTGCTCGGTCTCCGCATCCACCCCGTTGACCAGCACCTGCGCCCGATGCCGGAACTTCGATGCCGCCAGCACCGCACCCAGCGGATCGGGCAGCGCGACAACCGGGGCCTCCTGCCACAGCAGCAACCCCGATCCCGGCGACCACAGACCGTGCAGCATCACCCCATCCAATCAGGTGCCTCCGACAGCGATCGGGCGGCGGCCGGACCGGTTTCCCAGATTTCTCGACAGAACCGGAACATATTGGCATATCCGCTGGTCACGGGGCTTATATCGAGGCCAGAGCGTGTTGGGCGGCGCCGATGACGAGGGTGCTGCGGGGTGGTTTCGAAGACGTCGGCCGACGTGCAGGCATGCTCACTGTGCGTGAGCCAGCAGGTGGAATGCGCCGCGGATGACGGACTGGCCGGCGAGTGTCACCGACAGTGTGTCGAGGGTGGTGTGTGGGTCGGAGACCATAAGACTTGTCGCCAGGGTTCGGTCGTCGGTGGTGCGGGCCAGGTAGTGCAGGGTGACCACGCCTGGTTCGCTGCCGCCCTTGTACCAGACCGTGGGGAATTGTCTGGTGTCGAGGTTGAGTCCCTCGTCTTTCTGCGATAGGGCGTGGCCGATTTCGGGTTGGTCGAGCCGCGCGAGTCCGGCGAAGGCGTGGCAGATATCGGTCGGGGCGGCGAACCATTCGATCTGGTCGATGTGTTTCGGCTCGGGCCAGGTCTCCTGCAGGTCCGGGAGGGGCCGGTGCTCCAACTGTTCCAACGCGGCGACTCGGTCATGGGGTGACAGTGCCAGGTATCGCTGCGCGCGGGTCGTGTCGCTGTTTCCCTTGAGCTGGAAGAATGCCTTGGTTGTCAGGAAGGGGGTATTCGTGTCGGGTTGCCGATGACCGAACAGCCTCAGCTGGCGTTCCACTGCGTCCCGGCCCAGCTGGTGGATCAGATGGTCGGTGGCGGTGTTGTCGCTGATCGAGATCATCAGGTCGGCATATTCGGCCAACGAGGCGGTGGCGCCTGCTGGACGGTTCTGCATGGTGCCCGACGGCAGGCTTTTCCAGTCATCCCTGATCGCCAATCGCTCGTCCCATCCGACGCGTCCTTCGGCGACCGCGTGGGCGAGGGCTCCCAAGACATAGAGCTTGAACGCCGAACCGATCGGGCGCAGCGTGTCGGGGTTGAGGCCGTGCAGGATCCGGCAGTGGTCGTCCGGTTCGATTTCCGCTGCTGCGAAGGACACTCGCCGGCCGAGCCGGGTGAGCTGCGTATCGATCTCGGCCCACGATGCTGGTGGCGGAACGTCGGCGGTCAGGCGCACTTCTTCGATCAGCCCGGCCGTGTTCGTGCGAACCGTGACGAGATAGTTGCCAGTGTCACCGTGCACCGCGGCTTGGACGAAGTCCGGTCGTGCCGCGACGATTTCACCGACGACGAGCCGGCCGATCCGCATCAGGGCGGCATTGAATCCGTCCGCCCCACCGCTGGCGTCCAGCAGGCCGGATGCCAGATGGTCCCGAATCTCCGGGTCCGGCAGGGGACTTCGGGTCGACGCTGACACTATCCAGTCCAGTTGTGCTGTGGTGGTGGGTGCGCTCTCGATCATTGCGCTGACCTTTCGGTGATGTCGTTGCTGTGGGCCGATTTCGCTCGTCCGCGGTATACGGCTGTTGTTCGGAAGGGGAATTCGAATCCGCGCTACCGCTTGTGGCTCGACAGAAATCGGGCCAGCGGGCCGGGCTTGGTACCGGGAAGAACCCAGTCGGCGATGTCGGCGACCACGGCAGGGTCGAGGTGGTGCGGCCGTTGGTAGTCGGCGGGTGTGGAACGTCCGGAGCCAGAGAAGAACATGTGGTCGTCGGCGTCGTAGACGCGGATCGTGACGCCGGGGCGGTGGGCCAGTCCCGCCCGCCAGCGCGGCAGGTCCGCGTCGACAGTCACCTGGTAGTCGCGGCCGCCCTGGATGACGAGAACCGGCCTGTCCAGCTCTGCGGCGGTCGCGACCGGGTCGTAGTCGCGCAGATCCAGCCAGTACGAGGCCGGCCAACCGAACAGCAACTCCGTGGCAGGGGTCGCGGGTGACAAGTTCACACTCTCCACCAGCGCGGCTTGGCGCGTGATCGACTCGACCGCGCCCGCCATGTCCTGGCCGGAGTCGAGCGCGGCCAGATAGTGGACGGTCCGGACGGCGGCGCGGGGCAGTGGCAGCGTGTCACCGGCCAGAATCACGACGCCGGCAACGGACGGCTCGGCCGCCGCGACCCGCGGAGCGGCCTTCCCGCCTCCGCTGTGGCCGACGACGAACACCCGCGCCGGGTCCACATCCGGATGCTGTTGCAACACACCGACTGCGGCTATCGCATGCGGTAGGTACTCCTCGACCATGGTGAACCCGGGTTCGACCGCCACTTGGCCGTGCACGTGGTTCACCTTGTCGAACCGCAACACCGCCACGCCACGGCTGGCCAGGCCCCACGCCAAGTCTTTGAACGGCTTGTTCGGTCCCACGGTCAAATCCCGGTCGGTGGGCCCGGAAGCCAGCAGCACCACACCCGGGCGCAGGCCACGTCCCCGGGGCACGGTCAAGGTGCCCGGCACGGCCAAACCCCCGGATCCGACCGTGACCTCCTGCTCGGTGAATTTGCGCGGCGCGGCGTAGCGGGGCGGTGTCCACGCCGACGTGATCGGTGGGGCGAGCCGGAAACCGTGCAGCCTGCCGGTGTCGTCGACCGAGACGACGACCGTGAGCCCGCCGCGCTCGCAAGTCACCGGGACACTCATCTTGATCAGACCGGCTCCGATCGGCTCACTCAGCGCCGCGCCCACCGCGCGGACCGCTCCGATTTTGGCGATCTCGCCACGCCACGCCACCTCTACCGTCTCGGCGGACACCGCGGCCCGCAGCCGAGGCGCGAACATGTCCTCGATCTCGGCGAACCGCTGCGCACGCGCCAGTTCGACCACGGCCGCGGCAATCGCGGCCGGATTCACATCAACCATCATATCCGTACCTTTCTCGTTCTTTGAGAAAGGTATCATGATGTGAGATCGTTAGGAAGTGGATGCATTCGAACTACTGGCACACCCGGTGCGACTGCGAATCGTGCATGCGATGCGCGGTGGGCAGATCCGCACCACAGCCGAGCTGTGCGCCCGCCTTCCCGACGTATCGAAAGCGATGGTCTACCGGCACGTCGACCTGCTCGCGGACGCCGGAATCCTGGAAGTCGCCGAGGAGCGGCGGGTACGCGGCGCGGTGCAGCGCCACTATCGGCTGCGCCAGGACCGGGCGAGCGTCGATGCCGAGGCTGCCGCGGCACTGTCGCCCGAGGACCACCGACGCATCTTCGCCACCTCGCTGGCAGTACTGATCGCCGAGTTCAACGCCTACCTCGACCGGGAAAACCCCAACCCGGTAACCGATCTCGTCGGCTACCGGCAGCACGCCGTCTGGCTCAGCCGACCGGAACTGGAACAGATGATCACCGAGCTACGCCAGGTGATCTGGCCCCGGCTGGCCAACCAGCCGACCCCCGACCGCGGGCAGTACCTGCTCAGCCCGATCTTCTTCCCCATCGAACCACCATCAGCCGACCCTGAAACCAAATGAGGCGGGCGGAAATCGACCTCTGCGGATCTGCAGAGCCGCGTTTGTCGCTCCTGCCGCGACAAACCTCGCACCCACCAGCGAACGAGATGCGCCGAACGAGCACGGTTGCCGCATAGCGCGCGGCGGGGTCCTCTCGCTAACGAACGATTCTCCGCGGCGAACCGCTTGTCAGGCTCGCTGAAAACGACTCGTCCGGAACCGAAGTCGGTAGCGGCGAAACGGTGCTGGCCTCGGATGGCTCAGCGGTCCCGATCTTCGTCCTCGATACGTGCTCGGATCGCCTGCACCGTGCGGTCCTTCGGGATGCGCTCAGGCCAGCAGGTCACCGCGACGATCACGACCAAGGGCAGCCCGATCACAACGACGTACCCGAGCACAATCCATCCGCCGCTCATCGAATCTCGCTGTCCACGACCGACAGCGGGTCTACGGCGATCGCCGCGCGCATCGCCGCGGCAATCGCCGAAAGCACATCGGTGTCGGGTTCGGCGAACTCGACTTCCCATCCGTCGCTATCGACCAGTGACCATGACCCGTCGTCGCGCTGGAGATAGCCGTACCCCTCGTCGTCGTCCGGAGCCATCGCCAGCTTCCTGGCGTCTTCGTCATCGAATCGCGCGGGGAGTTCCATCTCCCGTCCCCCTTCGGCCGTCGTTGGTGGTGAGCACCCACCGCCGGGGTGCCGTTGCGGGCACGGCATCGACCCGGCGGCGGGGCTGAAAAACACGCTAGGCGTGCGACTTTCGGGGATGGAGTAGTTCGGCGTCCACAGGCGTCTACAGCACAAAGCCCGTTAGGCTGGTCTTATGGAACCCGGTGCGCTGCTGCGCGCCGCTCGCGAGGCGGCGGGTATCTCGCTGCGCGCTATGGCCGAGCGGAGTTACTACAGCCGGGCGTATCTGTCACTCATCGAGACCGGCCAGCGCCCGGTGCCTGCCGGTGTCGTCGCTGCCTACGAAAGGGTGCTGGGCGCGGACTTGGAGCGGCTGACAGCGGTGGCGCGAGCGCCAGCCAGCGTCGACCCCGTCGCTCTGTCCGACGTGGCAGTAATGCTGGCGGCTACGCGCCGAATCGAGGACGCGGCAGGGGCTTTGACGGTTCTACCGGCCGTCCGGGGCATGGCCGAGATGGCCGAGGCCTTTGCCGGTGAGGCACGTACCGGACAGAGCGACGCGGCGTGCCTCGCGTCGGAGATCACGCAGTATCGGGGATGGCTGGAGCACGCGATCGGAGCCGACTCTGCCGCCCGGCGAAGCCTGGGCACGGCAGCGAGCCTGGCGAAGGAGTCCCGCGACCCGGACCGGATTGCGCACAGCCTGGGCTTTCTTGGCTACGTGACGGTCAGCGCGGGGAATTACGGCGAAGTCCTCGCACTGTCGGACGCCGCTCTGGCGGTACGAGACGCGCACCCCGTCATCACGGCCTACGGACGGATGCGGCGAGCCGAGCTATTGGCCGCGCACAGAGAGACGCGCCAAGCACAACGCGCGCTGGCTCTGGCGGACGCTGCGGCGGAAGCGGCGGACGGCATCGAGGCCCCCGCGTCGATGTACTGGTGGAGCACTGGATTCGGAGCTGTGCAGCGTGGCGGCGTTCTGGCGCTGCTGGGGTACACGGGCGAAGCAATCGAGGAAGCGACACACGGGCTGGCCGTGATGCCAGCCGAGCATCGCAGGTCCGAATGGTTGGCATCAGCGCTACGCCGCGTCGACCCGGATATGAGCGCGGGCGATTCGGTCGCATCGCAAACATGACACATAGTGGTGGCGACACCGCTGGTCTGTCGCTGATCGAGTCCGGCAAACGTGCTTTGCCCGCCGCTGTCATCGCCGCGTACGAGTCCGCGTTGGGTGAATCGGCGGACGGCGAGCGGGCTGGCGCTGAGTGGATTCGGCCCGTGGCCGCGTCGGATGTCGGTGGTGACACCCTCGACCGCCTCGAACTGGCTGTCGATGATCTGGCGTCGGCGTACTCGACCAGTCCACCCGGTGAGCTGCTGAACGATATCCGGCAGCATCTCGGCTATGCCGCACGCTTGTCCGGCCGCGCCGAATCGCGACGGCGAACATAGATCTGGGCTTGGCCCTGGTAGCGGCCGATAAGCCGGACGAGGCGGCTGATGTCACGCTTAGGGCCGTGATTTCCGGCCGCCTGGTCCCGTCGAACTTCTGGCGCGTCGCCGAGGTGGTCTCCGGAATCGAAGGCCGGGACGCATCGGATGCGGCAACCGTCCGCGACGCGTTTCGCGACACCTACCCGGCGAAATCGAGCGCTTCCTGACCGACGGCGCATCGCGGATCTGAACACCTGACGGCAGCGACATCGCTGGTCGACGATAGTTTCCGGGATGTCGAGGCAGACAGATATAGATTGGACACAGCGATACCGGCTGGACACGGATCAGTCTCTGACCTCGGCTAGATGGACTGATCGCTACCACTCGGACAAAATTCGGAGAATACTGGTATATCCGCTGGTCATCGCGAGAGAACCGCAGTTGGGTGTCAACGGAAGCGGAGGGCAAAGCATGACGATTCTGCTCCAGGTACTCGAGCAGAGCTTCACGCCGACTACGCCGTGGGAACGGCGCAAATTCACCTTCGTCAATGCCGACAAGATCGTCGGCATGCGACTCGACGGACAATCCGGCGTCTGGCTGGATCTGTCGCGTCCTGGTGAATCTCAGCGTCTGGCCCGAACCCTGGACCCGCGTGAGGCGGTCACGTTCCTGCTCAACACCTTCGCGAAGATCGCCGAATGCGAGGAGCGCGGCGGCTCGTGGTTGATCGGGCACGATGGCGCGCACCCGGAGTCCATATCGGCGACCAGATTCCCGCCGCGGACGAGCGAAGTCGCCGATGACGAACTGCTGGCGCGCGCCTGGTTGTGAGCCCTGACCGGCTCGCTTCTCGAGGCGCTCCAGCTAGGCGCTACGAATGTCGGTGCATGCGGGTACATCTAACACCGTGCGTGCCGACATTCGACGATGGCTGCGTGCCCTGCTCGCAGTGGCGCTGCTCGCCGTACCTGCATGCGCTGACCTGGGCACCGAACCGGTCGCGCGCACACCTGGCAGCCCGAGCCGGGCCCAGCTCGAGCATCTGCTCGCCTCGGTGCGGGTCGTCGCCGTGCGCGGGCATCCGGGTGGTTATGAGCGCGGATGTCAGGAGGGGCGGGGATGCGTATTCGGTCCGTCCTGGACAGATGATTACGACGGACCCGGTGGGCACGACGGCTGCGATACCCGCAACGACGTGCTGAGCAGACAGCTGACCGGAGTGAGCTTTCGGCCCGGCACCAACGACTGTGTGGTCACCGCGGGCACGCTCGACGATCCGTACACCGGCAACCGGATCACATTCACCAAAGCCGATGCGGGCGATGTCCACATCGATCACGTCTACCCGCTGGCCGCGGCCTGGGATATGGGTGCGGTGTACTGGCCACGCCAGCGCCGGGTGCGGTTCGCCAACGATATCGATGCGAACCTGCTCGCCACCGCCGCGAACACCAACCAGGCCAAGGGCGACAGCACGCCGTCGGCATGGCTGCCGCCCGCGCGGGCGAACCATTGCTTCTACGCGGGCAGATACCTCACCGTCGCGGTCCAGTACGACCTGCCGGTGACGGCCGCGGATAGCGCAGTTCTGAACGATATCGCCCGCACCTGCCCGTGATTCGCGTTCGTCTGGGGCTGATGCACTTCAGCTGTACTGCGCCTCGCACCGGGGCCGGACTCAGGCTCCGGTGGCGACCGCACGCTTCGGGTCATTGGACCACTGCGACCACGAACCCGGGTACAGGGCCGCCTCGATGCCAACGGCGGCGAGTGCGGCGACCTGGTGGGCCGCGGTGACGCCGGACCCGCAGTAGACCGCGATCGGTCCGGAACCGAAGGCGGCGAACCGATCCCGCAATGCGTCCAGGGCATGGAATCGGCCGCTGGCGTCGAGGTTGTCCGCGGTCGGTGCGCTGACCGCGCCCGGAATGTGTCCGGCCTGCGGATCAACGGGCTCCACCTCGCCGCGATAGCGTTCGCCCGCACGCGCATCCAGCAGTACACCCGACCATTTGGCGGCGGCGTCAGCATCGATCACCGGCATCTGCCCCGGCTGCACCTCGACATCACCGAGTTCGGGATCGGGCTCCGCGCCGGTGGCGATCTCGCCACCCGCACCGATCCACGCGGGCAGGCCGCCGTCGAGAATCCGCACATCCGCGATCCCGGCCCAGCGCAGCAGCCACCAGGCCCGGGCCGCGGCCATACCGCCGGTCGCGTCGTAGACGACCACCGGATCCCCGTTGCACACACCCCAACTGCGCGCACACTTCTCCAGCTGCGTCGGATCGGGCAGCGGATGCCGCCCGCGCGCCGGTGACGGTGGTGCCGCCAGTTCGGTTTCCAGGTCGACGAAGACCGCGCCCGGGATATGCCCTTCCAGATAATGCTGCGGGCCGTCCGGATCCCCCAGTGCCCATCGCACATCCAGTAGACGAACCCGCTTGTCTGCCAATACTTCCCGAAGTTCATCCGTCGAGATCAGTACCGCGCTCAACAAAGCTCCTAGTTCTGAATCCGTACCCTACGAGCACCGACGCTCCTCACCCTACGCATTCACTAGCACAGATGTCAGCGCGCCATGAAAGGTACCGGCGGGTAGACAACACCCTTTTCGATCGGCTGCACACGCCCTCGGGAGTGCGCGCGCCAGCAATTCAGTCCAGTTTCGAGCGACTGGCTGTGACAACTGGACTGATGACCGGGGAAGATCCCAGAAATGTCCAGGCTTTCCCCGGCGCTCGCCGAATCCTCACCAGCAGCATCGGCTACCCCGCAGGCGCGGCTCACCCAGCCGCTCGCCGCTGGTGTCGTGACCGCTTTGGTCGGGTTCACCAGCGCATTCGCGGTAGTGCTCAGCGGTCTGACCGCGGTCGGGGCCAGCTCGGCACAGGCGGCATCGGGGCTCTTGGCACTCTGCGTGACCCAGGCCATCGGCATGATGCTGCTGAGTTACCGGTATCGGCTGCCCATCACACTGGCCTGGTCGACACCGGGCGCAGCGCTGCTCGCCAGCACGGGGGCCGTCGCCGGTGGCTGGGCGGCGGCGGTCGGCGCATTCGCGATCACCGGAGTGTTGATCGTGATCACCGGACTCTGGCAGCGGCTCGGCAATCTGGTCGCCGCGATTCCGGTGGAGATCGCGCAGGCCATGCTCGCCGGAGTGCTGCTGCCGCTGTGTCTCGCACCGGTGAAGGCCGTGCAGGCCAGTCCGGCGGTGGTGGTCCCGGTGATCGCGGTGTGGCTGGTGCTACAGCGATTCGCCAAGCGCTGGGCGGTGATCGCGGCCTTTGCCACCGCCGCGATCGGGGCGGGCATCAGCATCGCGGTGCAGCACAAACATCTCGATCTCGCCGCCATGGCACCCTCGCTCGAATTGACCGTGCCGCAATGGAGCTGGCAGGCGATGATCGGCATCGCCATCCCGCTCTACATCGTCACCATGGCGTCTCAGAACATTCCGGGCACCGCCGTGATGAAGTCCTTCGACTACCAAGTGCCATGGCGCGCTTCGATGACCGTAACCGGTATCGGCACCATCCTCGGCGCACCCGCGGGCGGTCACGCCATCAATCTGGCCGCGATCAGCGCCGCGCTCTCGGCGGCTCCGGCCGCGCACCCGGATCCGAAGCGTCGCTGGATCGCGGCGTGCACCGCGGGCGCCACCTACCTGCTCCTCGCGCTCGGCTCGGCCGCACTCGTCACGCTGATCGCCACCGCCCCCAGGGGCACGCTGGAAACCGTTGCCGGACTTGCCCTGCTGGCCACCCTCGCCGCGGCGCTGGCCGGTGCACTGAAGTCCGAACAGCACCGCGAGGCGGGTGTCGTCACCTTCCTGATCGCCGCATCCGGAGTCGGGTTCCTCGGCATCGGGGCGGCCTTCTGGGCTCTGGTCGCAGGCCTGGTCGTCCGCAAAGTTCTTGCGCACCGCCAAGACTGACGTCCTTTCGGGGATGACCCGAGCTGAACGACAGTGCGGCTCGGACTGAGAGGCTTGCCCTGAGCTTCGGGGTGCAGCGGCAGCCTCCGCAGGACGCAACCGCGCCTGCGCTGGGCTACATGCGACTCAGCAATGTCAACGGGTCCTCGAGCAATCCGGCGACGGTCGCGAGGAACCGGGCGGCGAGCTCACCGTCGATCATCCGGTGGTCGAAGCTGATACCGAGGGTGGTCACCCAGCGGACGGCGAGCTCATCGCGAAATACCCACGGACGCTTGCGGATCGAGCCGAGGCACAGGATGGCCGCCTCACCCGGGTTGACCAGCGGAACACCGGTGTCGACACCGAAGACGCCGACATTGGTAATGGTGAAGGTGCCACCGCGCAGGTCCGTCGGCGTGGCGGCGCCGGAGCGGGCGGTCTCGGCCAGCCAGCCGATTTCGCGGCACAGTTCGCGCAGGCTCAATGCCTGGGCTTCCTTGAGATTGGGCACCATCAGGCCGCGTTCGGTGGCCACCGCGATGCCGAGGTTCACATAGTGCCTGGTGACGATCTGTTGATTCGCCTCGTCCCAGAACGCGTTGATACCGGGATACTCCGCGAGTGCGGCGAGCACCGACTTGGCGACCAGGGCCAGCGGCGTCAGTGTCAGGCCCTCGAAGGATTTGGTGGTGCGCAGGTGATCGAGCAGTTCCATGGACGCGGTGAAGTCGATGGTCACGAAGGTGCTGGCCTGCGGGATGGTGCGGGCACTGATCACCATTGCGGCAGCCATGCGTTTGCGGATCCCGCTGATCGGCGTGCGTTCCTCGCGAACCGCGGGCCGGATGATCCCTGCGTTCGGATCGGTGACCGAGGGTGGCACGGGCAGTGCGGTGTCCTCGCCGTCGCCGATGCGGCCCGCCACGGCCCGCGGCTGCGATACCGGGACGGCGCCGCGCACGTCATCGACCGTCACCGCGCCTTCGGGGCCCGAACCCGCGATATACCAGAGGTCGATCCCGAGTTCCTTGGCGAGCTTGCGTGCCGCCGGGGTAGCCGCGGCCCGGCGCATCCCCGCCGTCTCGCTCGCCCCCAGGTCGCCGGGCTTCGCGCTGGCTAGTTGCGAATCATCCTGCGGCGCAGCGGATTCCGTTGGCACCGGCCGCCGTCGCCGGGACACCGGCTCGCCTTCGGGCCCATACCCCACCAGTACCGAGGTCCGCCCGTTCGCCCCTTCCTGCGCGGCCCCGGTCTCCAGGTCGTTGCGCACCCGGATCAAAGGCGCGCCCACCGCGATCGTCTGGCCGGGTTCGGCGAGCAATTCGACCACCGTGCCCGAGAAGGGCGAGGGCAGCGATACCACCGCCTTGGCCGTCTCCACCTCGGCGATCGTCTGATTCAGCTGCACCGTCTCGCCGATACCCACCGACCACGACACCAACTCCGCGTCGGCGAGTCCCTCGCCGAGATCGGGTAGTCGGAATTCCAGAATATGACCCTGATCTTCGGCGGGGGCGCGATCTTCCACTGGGGCACCTCTCAGTCAGCGGTAGTCAGGCGGCGAGCGAGCGATCGACCGCGGCGAGGATGCGGTCCGGATCGGGCAGGTGGTGCTTTTCGAGCTTAGCCGGGGGGTAGGGGATGTCGAACCCACCGACGCGCAGAACCGGCGCCTCCAGGTGGTAGAAGCAGCGTTCGGTGATCCGCGCGGCGATCTCGGCGCCGAGTCCGGCGAAGACCGGCGCCTCGTGCGTCACGATCAGCCTGCCGGTCTTGGCCACCGACGCCTCGATGGTGTCGAAGTCGATCGGCGACAGACTGCGCAGATCGATCACCTCTAGCGAATGGCCCTCCTCCGCGGCGATTTTCGCGGCGGTAACGGCGGAAGCCACGGTGCCGCCATAGGCGACGATGGTGGCGTCGTCACCATCGGTGCAGACGCGCGCCCGGTGCAGTGGCAGTGCGTCGGCGTCGAAGTCGACCTCGGCCTTATCCCAATAGCGCCGCTTGGGTTCGAAGAAGATCACCGGATCATCGAGCGCGATCGCCTGGCGGATCATGAAGTACGCGTCGGCGGGATTGCTCGGCGTCACCACGCGCAGTCCGGCGGTGTGCGCGAAATACGCCTCGGGCGACTCGGAGTGATGCTCCACCGAACCGATCCCACCGCCGAACGGAATGCGAATCGTGATGGGCGCGATCACCTTTCCCTGCGTCCGATAATGGATCTTGGCGACCTGCGAGACGATCTGGTCGAAGGCCGGATAGACGAAGCCGTCGAACTGGATCTCGCAGACCGGCCGCCAGCCGCGCAGTGCCATGCCGAAAGCCGTTCCGACAATGCCGGATTCGGCCAGCGGCGTATCGATGACGCGATTGTTCCCGAAATCCTTCTGCAGGGTGTCGGTCACTCGGAACACCCCGCCGAGGCGACCGATATCCTCCCCCATCAGCACGACCTTCGGGTCGTCGTCCATGGCCCGTCGCAGCCCGGCGTTGAGTGCGGCGGCGAAGGTCGTGATCATGTGGGAACTCCTTCCGGTCGCGCGGTGGCCTGGCCGGGATCACCGGCCAGGTACGCCGCGTACTCGCTGCGCTCTTGGCTGATGAGCGGATGCGAGGTGGCATAGACGTGATCGAACAGCTGCGACGGCGCCGGATCCGGCATGTCGATGGTCGCGGTGCGCACCTGGTGCGCGACTTCGTCCGCGCGGGCACCGACCTGACGCTCGAATGCCTTGTCCCACAGCGTCTCTCGTTCGAGTAGCTTGCGCATCCGCTCGATCGGGTCGCGGCGGGCCCATTCCTCGGTCTCGGCGGCGGAGCGGTAGCGCGTCGGATCGTCGGCGGTGGTGTGCGGGCCCATCCGATAGGTGAGGGCTTCGATGAAGGACGGGCCGCCACCGGTCCTGGCCCGCGCGGCGGCCTGTCGGGTGACCGCGAGCACGGCGAGTACATCGTTGCCGTCGACCTGTACGCCCGGAATCCCATATCCGTAGGCGCGCCGCGCGATCGGGGTCGCGCTCTGGATTCGGACCGGGGAACTGATCGCCCAGTGGTTGTTCTGGCAGAAGAACACCACCGCCGCGCTCCAACTCGCGGCGAAGCCGAGTGCCTCGGCGAGATCGCCCTGGCTGGACGCACCGTCACCGAAGTAGGCGATGGTCGCGATCTCCGCGCCGTCGAGGTGGGCGGCATAGGCGTAACCGGTCGCGTGCAGGCCTTGGGAGCCGACGATGATATTCGGATTGGTCATATTGACCGCGCGCGGATCCCAGCAGGAGTGCGCGACCCCGCGCCACATCCGGGTGAGTTCGGTGGGATGGACGCCGCGACAGTAGGCCACGGCGTGCTCGCGGTAGCTGCAGAAGACGTAATCGTCGGGGTTCAAGGCGTATGCCGAGCCGACCTGCGCGGCCTCCTGCCCGAGCATCGGCGCCCACAGTCCGAGTTGCCCCTGCCGTTGCAGCGCGGTTGCCTCGACGTCGATCCGACGGGTGACGACCAGGTCCTGGTACAGCGCACGCAGCTGTTCGGGCCCGATATCGGTGATCAGGGCGGCGTGTTCGCGATCGAACACGCGACGGCCGTCGGGTTGTACCAACTGAACCGGGTACTCGGTTTTATTCGTCATTCGGGATCGCCTCCTGACTGCGAGCACAGGGCGGGTGTGCCCCATATCACATAGCATCCACGAGAAGGCGATGTGCGCAAGTGATCAATACGCGAGTAAGCAGAATGCCCAATTCTGAACCGCGAACTGATGTCATACTGCGTCGTATGACCAGTAGAGAACCCGCCGACGTGACCTTGGACGCCACCGACGCGCGGCTATTGCTGGAACTGGTCGCCAACCCACGTGCGACCGGCGTCGAGCTGGCCACCCGGCTCGGTTTGTCCCGCAATACCGTGCAGGCGCGGCTGTCGCGCTGGGAGGCGAGCGGGGTGCTCGCGAGCTTCGAGCGCCGGGTGCAACCGCGAGCACTCGGCTATCCGCTGGCGGCCTTCGTCGCGGTCGTCGCCGATCAGCACCGACTGGATTCGGTGGTCGACGAACTCGCCGAAGTGCCCGAGGTGACCGAGGTGTGTGGCATGACCGGGCTGACCGACCTCACCGTGCGGGTAGTCGCGACCGATGCCGACGATCTGTATCGAATCGCCGGTCAGATATTGAAGATTCCCGGTGTGGAGCGCACGAATATGGCATTGGTGATGCGGGAATTGGTCGGCCCACGCACGGCCCCGCTATTGGATCGGCTGGCCGGATCCAGCTAGACCGCATGGCTGCCTGCCGTTCGCACGTGTTCGAAACCGACAGATTCCAAGACTCGCAAGACCTTCCGCACCGGAAGGTCCGACAGCGCCGGGCTCACGCTGCGGTGCCGGGAATCTGGAATGAAGTCACCAATGGTGTGGCAGTTAGCTGGGGTTCCGGCGCCTCGGCGAGGTAGAGCGCGACCGCTTCACGCAGATTGTTCAGAGCCTCCTCGATCGTCTGGCCCTGACTGGCGACATCGACCTCGAGGCACTGTGCGACATACCAGTCCTCTTCCTGGTGCACCGCAGCCGTCAATACTCGCTGATCAGCCATGGAAGTAGTGTCCCACAAGGTCTTCGGCCGCCGCATCGTCCGGCTCGGGTCAGTCGGTGAGGAGGGTGGTGGCGGCGGTGCGGATTATTTCGGGGATTTCTACTGGCTTGCGGGTTTCGTTGTCCACGTAGACGTGGACGAAGGTGCCGGTGGCGGCGAGTTCGAGGGCGTCGCCGTCTTCGCGGAAGATGGCGAGATCGTAGGTGATGCTGGAGCGGCCGAGGCGGGAGACGCGCAGGCCGACCCTGAGCTGGTCCGGGAAGCTGAGCGAGCCGTGGTACTGGCAGGAGGTCTGGGCGACCACGCCGAGGGCGGGCAGTTCACGGATATCGGTGCCGGTGGCGTGCATCAGCCAGGCATTGACCGCGGTGTCGAAGTACGAGTAGTACGTCACGTTGTTGACGTGGCCGTAGTGGTCGTTATCGGCCCAGCGGGTCGGCACCGGCCAGAGGACTGGATACTGCTGCGTCACCCGGCCGACGATAGCTCAGCCGGGGTGGTGCCCTGCCGGTGGTCGCGCGGACTCACGCCGAAGTGGCGTTTGAACGCCGTACTCAGGGCGAACGCGCTGCCGTAACCGACTTGGCGGGCAATGGATTCGATGGTGGCGTCGGATTCCTGCAGCAGGTCGGCGGCCAGGGCCAGGCGCCATTCGGTGAGGAACGACATGGGCGGCTCACCGACCAGATCGGTGAAGCGGCGGGCCAGCGCGGCCCGCGAGACACCGACCGCATCGGCCAGGCTGGCGACCGTCCAACCGTGGGCCGGATTGTGCTGCAGCAGGCGCAGCGCCTTGCCGACCAGCGGATCGCTGTAGGCGTGATACCAGGCGGGCGCGTCATTGCGGGCGAACCAGGCGCGCAGGGCCGCGATCAGCACCATATCGAGCAGCCGGTCCAGTACGACGCCCTGTGCGGGCTCATCCTTGGTGGCCTCGTCGACCAGGATGTCGAGCAGCCGGGTGTCGAAATCGCCGCGCTGCAGCACGATTACCGGCGGCAGGGCGCGCAGCAGCCGCTGACTGGCCGCGCCCGCGGACTCATAGGTGCCGGTCACCATCAGCGTGGCGCCGTCCGCGTCGGTCCCCCACTGACGCACACCGAGACTCAGTGTCTCGCAGAGGATTTCACCGTCGGCCGTCTTGGTGATATTGCCGGGGTCGATGAATATCTGCGGTTCGGTGGCCGGATCGTCGGCGACCGTATAGGGATCGGGACCGCGGAAGATCGCGATATCGCCCGCGCTCAGCTCCCGCGGCTTACTACCAGCCGCATCGGTCATGATCCAGGCCGTGCCACGGATCATCGAGACCACCGTCAGCGGCGCCCGATCCTGGATGCGCAGCGACCACGGCGGATCGAGCAGTGAACACATGACGAACGCGCCTCGGGCGCGTGGACCTTCGAGCAGACTGGCGAGCGCATCCACACATCAACAGTAGACGCTGACACATGATCACGAGCCGCTGAACTATGTCTCGCCGCGGCCAGCGCCGATGTACTGAAACCATGACAAACAGCAGCTCCCACCAGCGTCCCATCCTCGTCACCGGCGGCACGGGCAAGACCGGTGGCCGCGTCGTCGCCCGGCTGCGCGCGGCCGGTCACGCGGTCCGAATCGGATCGCGCGCGGCCGAGATCCCGTTCGATTGGGCCGATCGCGGCACCTGGACACCGGCGCTGTTCGGTGTCGACGCGGTATATATCGCATTCCAGCCGGATCTGGCGGTGCCTGGCGCGCCCGAGACCATCCGCGCATTCGTCAACGCGGCGAAGGCCAACGAGGTGCGCAAGCTCGTCCTGCTCTCCGGCCGCGGCGAGCCGGAGGCCGAGCAGTGCGAGCGGATAGTGCAGGGCTCGGGATTGGACTGGACCATCGTGCGCTGCAGTTTCTTCGCACAGAATTTCAGCGAGGGCGCCTTCCTGGAGTACATCCTCGCCGGTGCGGTGGCGCTGCCCAATGGTGATGTGCCAGAACCGTTCGTGCATGCCGATGATGTCGCCGATGTCGCCGTCGCCGCGCTGACCGAGGACGGGCACGGCGGCGAACTCTACGAACTGACTGGACCGAGGTCGTTGACCTTCGCCGAGGCGGTCGCCGAGATCGCCGCGGCGACCGGACGGACGATCGAGTTCATCCCGATCTCGCGCACCGATTTCGTCGCGGCGCTGACCGAATACCAGGTCCCCGCCGATGTGGTCAGCCTGCTCGACTACCTGTTCGGCACCGTATTGGACGGTAGAAATTCCAAAACCGAGGATGGCGTACGGCGGGCGCTGGGGCGGGAACCGAAAGATTTCCGGGATTTCGCCGATGTGACGGCAGCCACAGGAATCTGGAACATTCAGGGCTCGTAAAATAGTTGGAACGCTACAGAGACCACCGCGCGGACGCCGATCTCAACGGCGAGATCCGCGGAGCCGGTCACCGAGCCGATGATGTCCCGGACCGACTCCCCGCGCGGTTCCCGAATCAACCGCGACCAGGAGGTCGCATGCCAGGACGCGCCTTCGGATAACGCCCGGCTCGAGGTACCGATCGCGAACCGCGCGGGCTGATCAATCGGTACCGTCGAATCGGTGGCCACCACGACGATCGATCCGCAGACCCGGATAGCGCGCGCCGCAGTGTTCGTGGTGTTCGCACTGAACGGCTTCCTGTTGGCCATGTGGGTGGTGCACATCCCGGCCATCACCGACCGCACCGGTATCGCGCACTCCACCCTCGGCATGTTCATTCTGATGCTGGCCGGTGCCGGCATTGTCGGTATGCGCATCGCGGGGCCGCTGGCGGACCGCTTCGGCAGCCGGACCATGGTCGGAGCCGCCGCGGCGATCACCGCGGTGTCGGTGCTCGGCCCCGGACTCGCGACCGGGCCGGTCACCCTGGCGATCGCACTGGCCTGCTTCGGTTTCGGCAACGGCGCGCTCGACGTCTCGATGAATACCCAGGCGGTACATGTCGAGCGGGCGTATCAGCGGCCGATCATGTCGGCATTCCACGCATTGTTCTCCGGTGGCGGCTTACTCGGCTCGCTGTTGGGCGCGGCTGCCCAGAGCGCGGGATGGGATGTGCGCTCGACGTTATCGCTCGCGGCGGTGGGCGGGTTGCTGGTGCTCGCCGCACTTGTGCCGCGACTGCTCGGCGATACCGGATCGGTTGCGGACGAACCGAATCCGGACCCGCTCAGCCCAGATCCGCCGAACGCTGGCACGCACGCGCAAAGCAACATTCCGCCGGGCCATCGACTGGACCGCGTTGTGCAGGACGCGGGCGATGGATCCGAAACGCCCACCCACACAAGCTCGGCGGACCGCTCCCGAAGAGTCCTGGCGCTGGCCGCGATCGCATTCGCGCTCTTGCTGACCGAGGGCGTGGCCGCCGACTGGAGCGCACTGCAGGTCCGCGACCACCTCGATGTCGACGACGCCACCGCCGCACTGGCATTCGGCGCATTCTCCGGCACCATGACCGCGGGCCGCTTCGCCACCGACCGGGTGGCCGGAGCCTTCGGCCGGGTCGCCGTGGTCCGCTACGGCACCTTGATCGCCGCGTGCGGGCTGGTGCTGATCATGACATCCGGATGGGTACCGCTGACGCTGCTCGGCTGGGCCATGTGCGGTCTCGGCCTCTCCGGCGGCATACCGCAAATCTTCACCGCCGCAGGCAATCTCGGCTCCATTACCGCGGCGACCGATATGTCGCGCGTCTTCA
Organism: Nocardia sp. NPDC004278; assembly: GCF_053602975.1. Classification (NCBI taxonomy): domain Bacteria; kingdom Bacillati; phylum Actinomycetota; class Actinomycetes; order Mycobacteriales; family Nocardiaceae; genus Nocardia; species Nocardia sp. NPDC004278. The sequence goes on along the minus strand of NZ_JBSGEQ010000012.1, from coordinate 183,771 downwards.
GCCTCGGCTACTTCGGCCTGCTCGCCGGCCCCTCCATCATCGGCTGGATCACCGCCATCGTCCCCCTCACCATCGCCATGGTCGTCCCCCTCATCGCCGTCCTACTGTGCTGCCGCTACGCCGGTGTGGTCGACCCCCAGCGGAAATAGCGGTCAGTCCACGAGCGCGGCGAGTTCCCGCCATTGCGGAAGCGGCAGTTCCGTCGGATCGGCGGTGAGCACTTGCAAACACACGTGATCGGCACCCGCGTCCAGATGCTGCCGAACGCGCTCGCCGATCACATCCACATCGCCATATGCCACCACCGAATCCACCAGCCGCGCACTCGGACCGCCCACGATATCCTCGTCACCGAAACCGCATCGGCGCAGATTGGCCACCTGATGCGGCGCGGATTCGAGATACCCGGCGATATGCGCCCTGGCCACCTCGCGGGCCCGCGCCCGGTCGGTATCGAGGACAACAACCTGCTCGACACCGAGAAACGCGTCCGGCCCGATGATCCGCCGCGCCGCCGCGGTGTGTTCGACCGGCGCGTGAAACGGATGTGCACCCCAAGTCCGTTCGGCGGCCAAGGCCAGCATTGCGGGTCCGAGCGCCGCGAGTACCCGTCGGGGCGCGGAGTTCGGCATCGGCCCGTACTGCGGAACGGCGTCCATCGCATCAAGATATCCGCGCATCAGCGCCAGCGGCCTGCCACCGGATGGAACCGTGTAGCCCCCGACTTCGAGGGATCGGCCACCGACCCGCTGACCGCCGAGCCCGAGTAGATAGCGGCCGGAAAACGCCTCGCCGAGCGCACGTTCGGCCGTGGCCATGGCCATCGGATCACGCAGTGCCGCATTGGCAATGCCCGCGGCGACCACGATCCGCTCGGTCGCCCCGAGCAACAGCCACGCCTGCCCGACCGTATCGCGGCCGAATCCCTCGCCGAACCACAGTGCGCCGTAACCCAATTCCTCGATTTCGGCGGCGGCATCGCGCACCCGTCCGGCCGGTTGTCCGTCGAAGGCGAAGGTCCAGATGCCGACGCGACCGAGTTCATGCTCCACCATCACCGTGCTCCCAACACTAAACCGGAGAAGTTCTCCGTTTCCCTGGCGCTACAATAACGGAGAACTTCTCCGGTTAACAAGGGATGCGTATGCGAGTCGACGCTCAGCGGAACTACGAACGCATACTCGAGGCCGCGACCGCGGCATTCGCCGAGGAGGGCCCCGAGGCCTCCCTCAATGACATCGCCCGCCGCGCCGGAGTCGGTCCCGGGACCCTCTACCGACACTTCCCCAACCGGCAGGCACTGCAGGCGGCCGTACTACGCGAGCGGATCGAAGCGCTCTGCGGGCATGCCGAGGCATTGGGGTCGACCGAGCCGACCACGGCGCTCATCGACTGGCTGCGGGCTCTGCTCGTCCACGCCCGTACCGACCACGGCCTGGGCGGCGCGGTGCTGGCCGGACCGGTCGACCTGGATTTCGACTGTCAGCAGGCCATTCACCGATCAGGTGCCGACCTACTCGCCAGAGCGCAGCGCACCGGCGGCATCCGCACGGATATCGCTGTCGACGATGTCATCCAACTGGTCGTGGGCATTGCCCTCGCTGCACGTCATGGCCGCGATCCCGACCAGCCGGACCGCCTGCTCGGCCTCGTCATGGACGCGCTGCGCTGTCCGAGCGAATAGCGTCGCGCCCCAGCGATATCGGTAAGTTCAAGGGATGTTCGACAACAACAGGCTCGAGCGCAGGATCAATCACCTCGAGCGCAAGCTCGACATGATCATGAAGCACCTCGGTCTCCCTGATCTCGTCCCGGCGTCGGCCTCCGGAGAAATCGACGAACTCATTCGGCAGGGCAAGAAGATCCAGGCCATCAAGCTCTATCGCGACCTCAATCCGGGCAGCGGCCTGAAGGAGGCCAAGGATGCGATCGAGGCGCGCGAACGGCATTTGCGATAAGGACTTCTTGGTGTGACGATGCCGCTCGGCACTGCGCGTTGCGCTGTGCGCTGAGGGCGTTCAGCGCGACGGCCCCCTGTTCGTATCGAACAGAGGGCCGTCGCTTGGAAAGTTGCCGCGCACGGCAGGGAGTTACAGCGCCTTCAGTTCCTCGGTGACCGCACCGACCGACTTCTTCGCGTCGCCGAAGAGCATGGAGGTGTGGTCGGCGTAGAACAGCGGGTTGTCGATGCCGGCGAAGCCGGAGTTCATCGACCGCTTCAGCACGATCACGCTCTTGGCCTGGTCGACGTTGAGTACCGGCATGCCGTAAATGGGGCTGGAGGAGTCCTCGCGGGCGGCGGGGTTGGTGACGTCGTTGGCGCCGATCACCAATGCGACATCGGTGCGGGAGAATTCGCCGTTGATGTCGTCCATTTCCTTGAGCGCGTCATAGGAGACCTCGGCCTCGGCCAGCAGCACGTTCATGTGGCCGGGCATCCGACCGGCGACCGGGTGAATGGCGTATTTGACCTCGACACCCTTGGCCTCCAACAGCGAGGCCATTTCCTTGACCGCATGCTGGGCCTGGGCCACCGCCATACCGTAGCCGGGGACCACGATGACCTGGTTGGCGTAGGCCATCTGGATCGCGGCGTCCGCGGCGGAGGTGGCCTTGGCCTGCTTCTGCTCGCCACTACCGGCGCCGGGAGCGGTGCCGCCGCCACCGAAGCCACCGGCGACGATGGCGGGGATCGAGCGGTTCATGGCCTTGGCCATCAGGTTGGTCAGGATGGTGCCGGACGCGCCGACGATCATGCCCGCGACGATCATGGCGGTGTTGTTCAGCGCCAGACCCGCTGCGGCGGCACTCAATCCGGTGAGGGCGTTGAGCAGGGAGATGACGACCGGCATATCCGCGCCACCGATCGGCAGCACGACCATCAGGCCGAGCACACCGGCGAGCACGAGCACGGCGATCATCCAGTACTGCGGCACACCGTCTTTGGTTGCGCCGATACCGATCACCACCGCGGCGGCGATCGCGCCGAGCAGCAGTAGCAGGTTCAGCGGCTGCTGGAGCTTGCCGAGACCGATCGGACGCCCGGGTAGGATTTCCTGCAGCTTGCCGAACGCGATCAGCGATCCCCAGAACGACACCGAACCGATGATCGCCGCGAACAGCGACCCGATCACGATATGGACCGTCGGTTCCTCGTCGAAGTGCGAAAAGCCTTGACTGTTGAGGAATTCCGACCACGCGATGAGCGCGACGGTGCCACCACCGACACCATTGAACGCGGCCACCAACTGCGGCATCGCGGTCATCTTGGTGTATTTCGCGGGTGGCACGCCCAGCACGACACCGACGACCAGACCGGCGACGATCAGAATCCAGTTGGAGGTGTGGCGGATCGAGATCAGGGTGGCCACCACGGCGATGACCATGCCCGCGGCGGCGATCAGATTGCCGCGCACGGCGGTCTTCGGGCCGGTCAGGCCCATCAGACCGTAGATGAACATGCCGAAGGCGATGATGTAGAGACCGTTGACCAGGTAGGTCACATTGTCGAAGGTATGCATCACGCTGCTCCCTCTGACCGCTCCGCGGCGGCGACCTTCACGGGTGCGGCCTTCTTGCCCTTGAACATGCCGAGCATCCGGTCGGTAACCACGAAACCACCGATGACGTTCAGGGTTCCGAATACGACGGCGACGAACAGGATGATCTGGGTCAGGATCGAGGGATCCTCGACATTGCCCAACGTCACCAGAGCGCCGAGCACGACGATGCCGTGAATGGCGTTCGTACCCGACATCAACGGCGTGTGCAGGGTATTGGGGACTTTGGAGATGACGGCGAAGCCGACGAACCCGGACAGCACCAGGATCGCGATATTGGCAAGCAGTTCGGTGTACATCAGGCATCCACCTCACGAGTAACGCAGGAGTCCGCGAGCACCTGGTCACCGAAGTCGGGCGCGATCTTCCCGTCGACCAACATCAGTTCCAGCAGTGCCGCAATATTTTTCGAGTACAGCTCGCTGGCGTGCTCGGGCATGGTGGCGGGCAGGTTCAGCGGCGAGGCGATGGTCACCTCGTGCTTGACCACGGTCTGACCGGGTTCGGTCAGCTCGCAGTTGCCGCCGGTCTCACCGGCCAGATCCACGATCACACTGCCGGGCTTCATCCCCTGCACCGCCGCGGCGGTGACCAGGCGCGGCGCGGGGCGTCCCGGCACCAGCGCGGTGGTGATCACCACGTCGAAGCCCTTGATCGCATCCTCCAACGCCTGCTGCTGGGTGGCCTTTTCGTCATCGGTGAGCTCACGGGCATACCCGCCCTCACCGGCGGCGTCGATACCCAGATTCAGCCACTGCGCACCCACCGACCGCACCTGATCGGCGACCTCGGGGCGCACGTCGTAGCCGGTGGTCCGGCCGCCGAGCCGCTTGGCCGTGGCCAGGGCCTGCAGACCGGCGACGCCGACACCGAGCACCAGCACGGTCGCGGGTTTCACGGTGCCCGCCGCAGTGGTCAGCATCGGGAAGAAGCGGGTCGATTCCGACGCGGCCAGCAGCACGGCCTTGTACCCGGCGACATTGGCCTGTGAGGACAGCGCGTCCATCACCTGGGCACGTGAAATCCGCGGAATCGCCTCGACAGCGAAGGCTTGCACCCCGGCCGATTTCAATGCGGGAATCTGGTTGTCGGCATTGCGGGGGGCGAGGAAGCCGATCAGGGTCTGCCCGCTGGTCAGCTTCGCCACCTCGGCGTCGCTGGGCGGAGCCACCTTCACGACCACGTCGGCCGACCACGGATCACCGATGGTCGCGCCCACCTCTTCATAGGCCGCGTCCGGAATGAGCGCGCCGAGTCCGGCACCCGCTTCGACCACCACTTCCACGCCCTGCTTCAGCAGGCTCGGGATGATCTTCGGCACCAATGCGACACGCCGCTCGCCCGCGTTTGACTCGCGAACGACTCCGACACGCGCTCCGCGCGGCGACTGGTCGCCTACGCTCTGCGTTGTCTCCACTTGTCAGACTTCCTTCTCTGGCTGAGCTTCAAGCAACCGGTCGACGGCCGGACGATGTTACTGGGGAGTAAGTTCGTCCAAATCCTCGCAACTGTACCCGGCTCGCGGTGAGCGTAGCTGAGATGACGGTCACAAGTTGCGGCCGGAATCCGCCGGTATGTCGGATTCGCGACATCGGGACGGACATGGCGAGTACCTCCGGCGCATGCGGTTGATCAGGGCTTTATCGGTTTCGATAGTTGTCGTCGCAGGTAACGGCCACAAGAGCGAACGTAACGGTCCCTTACTAACCTTCGGGTTCGAATCCTGGTCAGTGCGACACAAAACTCGAGTGGCGTGATCTGCATCATGCCCGAGTCTGTCGCCAATGAGTCGTACGCCGTATGGTCGGCCCTGTGAACGACTGCGTGTTCTGCCGCATCGCGGCGGGCGAGGCCCCGGCGACGAAGGTCTACGAGGACGACACGCTGTGCGCCTTCCTGGACATTCGCCCCATCGCGCGCGGCCACACGCTGATCATCCCGAGACGGCACGCCACCGAACTGGAAGATCTGGACGCCGAATTGGGTGCCCATATCTTCCGCGCCGGACACCGGCTCGCGCTGGCGATCCGGCGCAGCGGCCTGGCCGCCGACGGCGCGAATCTGGTACTCAACGACGGCAAAGCCGCCTTCCAGACCGTCCCGCATGTCCACCTGCATGTGATCCCGCGCCGACATGGCGACAAACTGAGCTTCGCCGCCGGACTGCTGCTGCGACGTCCGCATGATCCACGGTCCACCGCGGCGGCCATCCAGGCCGGAATATCGGCGTTGGACAACGATGACGAGACAACCGCCGAGCAAAGACGACGCTGGGCTGGTCGACAAGATGAGGAAGGACAACACGGATGACCGCCCCCGCGCTGCACCGGGCCGAGCTGAGCAACCTGCTGTCGGAGCAATGGGATGCGATCGCGGCCCTGGTCGCCGATCTGGACGAAGAGCGTTGGCGCACACCGTCTCCGCTGCCGGGGTGGTCGTTGTTCGATGTGGTCGCCCATGTCGTCGGGACCGAATCATGGTTGCTCGGCGAGCGCCCGCCCGCACATGATCCGATTCGGCCCAAGACCGATGTCACCACGCTGCCGCATGTGCGCAATGAAACCGGTGTGCTCAACGAGATCTGGGTCGACCGGCTGCGGCCGCTGTCGGGTAAGCGGCTGCTGGCGCTGTACACCGATGTCACCGAACGCAGGCGCGCGGCGCTGGCCGGCATGGGTGATGCCGAATGGGAGGCCGAGACCGTATCGCCGATCGGCAAGGTCAGCTACGGCCGGTTCATGCTGGTTCGGCTGTTCGACTGCTGGATGCATGAACTCGATATCGCCGATGGACTCGGCATTTCCATCGACGAGGGCGGACTGCGTGCCGAGCGGGCGTTCGCCGAACTCACCGCCTCCATCGGCCGGGCGGTGGCCAAGGGTGCGCAGGCGCCGGATGGCTCCCGGATCACCTTCGAGCTGACCGGCGCGCTGCCGCGGACATTGCACGTCGCGGTGGACGGCCGGGCCAATATCGTGGAAACCCTGGACGCGCCCGCCACCGTGGTGGTCGGCATGGACTCCGGCCTGTTCGCCCGACTGCGTGGCGGACGCACCGAGGCGGATGCGCACGCGGGCGAGTTCACTGTCTCCGGTGACCAGGAACTCGGCACCCGCTTGGTCCGCAATCTGGCCTTCACCATCTGAGCCTCGGTGCGACTGTTCCTGTCCAGCTACCGATTCGGTGCGCACTACGACCGGCTCGCCGCACTCGTCGGTGAGCCGGGCCGAGTCGCGGTGATCCCCAACGCATGTGACGCCTGGCCCGCGGCTTGGGCGAGCGCGGTCACCAGCGATGTGACCCCGCTGCGTCGGCTCGGCTACTCCCCCGATGTGCTCGACCTGCGCGATTTCATCGGGCGCGCAAGCGATTTGGAGCTGGCCATGGCCGACTACCCACTGGTGTGGGTGCGCGGCGGCAATACCTTCGTACTGCGCGCCCAATTCGCCCGCAGCGGAGCCGATGTCGTACTGCCGAAGCTGCTCGCCACCGATGCGCTGGTGTACGCCGGATACAGCGCTGGCGCCTGTCTGCTGACGCCGGATCTGCACGGCCTGGAGTCCACCGATGATCCCGCAGAGGTCGCACCCGCCTGCGGTGTCGAACCACAATGGGACGGACTGGGTTTGGTCGACCACCGCATCGTGCCGCATCTGGACTCTCCGACCGACCCGGATGGTGCGTCCGTGCTACTTGCCGCCCGCTATCGCGCCGACGGCGTCGCGCACTGGGCGCTCACCGATAATGACGTCGTCGTGGTGGACGGCGACCGAACCGAGGTGCTGCGGTGATCGGTACACCGCCGACGCTGGGACCTCAGAGTGCGTCAGGTGCGAGTTCGCGTTCCGGCCGCACCGCCTCGCGGCCGCGGAACACCACCCAGCGCATCGCGCTGTACATGTAGACGGCCTCGCACGCCCCCGCGAGCAGGCGCGAGAGGTGATACTCCAGGCCGAGCGCGGTCAGACCGCTGCCGACGCCGAGGATGAAGGCGAGGTAGTTGACGATGACCACCAGCACATAGACCGCGGCCTGTCTGCCGACGGGTGCGTGCGAGTGGAAGTTGAAGGTGCGGTTGAGCACGAAGCTGAGCCCGAACGCGCAGACATAGGCGACCGTCACCGCGAGCCACACCGGCAGCCCCAGCCCGCCGTGCAGCGCCGTGAGCAGCGCCAAATCGACGCCGAAGGTAAAGCCATTGATCAGCGCGAAGCCGAGAAAGGTCGGCGCGACAAGCCGATTCAGCCCCCACGGCAACCGTGCGACCACCGCCGCACACCACCGGGAGAAGCCGGCCACCATGGCCTCAGTGCTCGTCACGCCGCCAGCATGCCAGCGACAGGTGTCCACCAAGTGATCACCGGGCGAACCGCGCCCGCTGCAACAAGATCAGGCGGCGGCTTCTCGACGCTGCCGCCGCGGCGCTGACCCGACCTCGATCAGCCGATTTGGGTAAGCGGTGAGCGACGATCCATATCGGACCAGGCGACGAGCCAGCGGCGGCGGGTGACGTCGTCGACCTCCTCCAGGAGGGCGTCCAAGAGCCTGCGGGGCTCGCGCTGCCACTGGTCGGACAGGCTGGCGATGGCGGTCTTGCCGAACATGCCAGAACGATCCAGTGCGGTGATCCATTCGCTGACGTCGCCCGCGTGGATGCGGTGCAGCGCGTCGGTATCGATGTCACCGTCGACGAATTCGTAGGAGAACACGGCGGCGACCAGTTCGCGGTAGTCCGGCGACTCGACCTGCATGAAACCTCCCTCGGTGTCGCTGCGCACCTTGGATTCGGGCATCCCATCCGGAACCGCGGATGCCTTTGCCCCGAAATTCTTACCGTCGAACCGGCCCGGCACCACTGGACCGGCCCACATCCCGCCGGTCTCCGCGTTGTAGCAACCTCCAGGGAGAACCGGCACCGCGACTGTTAGGGTCGACCGTCCACTGCGGCCTTCCCGCCGTATAGCGTGAGTTGTGTGGACCTGCATGACCTGATTTCCCGCCTGCCCGACGGTGCGGTGCTCACCGACCCAGACCTGTTGGCAGGCTATCGGCAGGACTGGGCACGCGACCCCGATGCGGGCACGCCGCTGGCGGTGGTCCGTGCGACCGGCACCGATGACGTCGCGGCAACACTGCGCTGGGCGCACGAGCACCGGGTCGCGGTGGTGCCGCGCGGGGCCGGATCCGGACTGTCCGGCGGTGCGACGGCCGTGGACGGCGGCATCGTGCTCAGCACCGAACGCATGCGCGCGATAACGGTCGATCCGGTCACCCGCACCGCGGTGGTGCAGCCGGGCCTGCTCAACGCGGAGGTCAAGCGCGCGGTAGCCGAATACGGTCTGTGGTACCCGCCGGACCCGTCGTCATTCGAGATCTGCTCGATCGGCGGCAATGCCGCCACCAATGCGGGCGGCCTGTGCTGCGTAAAGTACGGCGTCACAACCGATTACGTGCTCGGCATGGAGGTGGTGCTGGCCGATGGCACGGTGGTGCGGCTCGGCGGACCGCGCCTGAAGGATTCGGCGGGCCTGTCGCTGACCAAGCTGTTCGTCGGCAGTGAGGGCACGCTCGGGATCATCACCGAACTCACCCTGCGGCTGCTGCCCGCGCAACCACCGCAGTCCACCGTGGTCGCGAGCTTCGCGACGCTGAGCGCCGCCACCGACGCCATCCTCGGCATCACCGGAACACTGCGCCCCGCCATGCTCGAATTCATGGACGCGGTCGCGATCAACGCGGTCGAGGACGAAATGCGGATGGGTCTGGATCGCGAGGCGGCGGCGCTGCTGGTCGCGCGCTCGGACGCGCCGGGAGAATTCGCCGGGCATGAAGCCGAAGTCATGGTCGGCATCTGCGAAAAGGCCGGTGCCACCGAGGTTTTCCACACCGAGGATCCGGAGGAGGGCGAGGCCTTCACCGCCGCACGGCGTTTCGCCATCCCGGCGGTGGAGAAGATCGGGACGCTGCTGCTCGAGGATATCGGTGTGCCGCTGCCGCGGCTCGCCGATCTGGTCAATGGGATCGCGGCCATCGGCGCCCGCAATGAGGTGCTGGTCTCGGTGATCGCACATGCCGGGGACGGCAATACCCACCCGCTCATCGTGCACGACCCGGCCGACGCGGCGATGACCGAGCGTGCACACCGCGCCTTCGGCGAGATCATGGATCTGGCCATCGAACTCGGCGGCACCATTACCGGCGAGCACGGGGTCGGCCGATTGAAGAAGGCGTGGCTGCCCGATCAGCTCGGCCCCGATGTGATGGCGCTCACTCGCCGCATCAAGGATTCGCTCGACCCGCATGGCATCCTCAACCCAGGCGCGATCCTCTAGGAACATTCCCGGCCGCGAAGGAGTTTGATCCGAACATGACCACCAGGCTCGAGCACAATGTCGCCGATACCCGGTTCGAGATCTATCTCGACGACACCCTCGCCGGATACGCCGACTACGCCGAACGTGACGATCAGAAGGTCCGCGACTTCCACCACACCATGACCTTCCCGGAGTTCCGTGGCCGTGGCGTGGCCGCCCAGGTGGTCGAATACGCGCTGAACGACTCCCGCGCCGAGGGCTTCGCCATCATCCCGACCTGCTGGTATGTCGAGAAGTACATCGCCGACCACCGCGAATATGCGGATCTGGTGGCCTAACGGTCGCGATCGCTTGCGGGTCGCTCGAAAAGATCAGCGTAGGTAGTCGGCGAGGATCGGGCCGATCACTGCGAGAGCTTCGGGGCCGGTGAGCTTGTTGTGCTCCTGGCCGACCTGGTGGTCGACGATGCTTCCGGTGACGTAGGGGCGCCAGGTTTCCGCATTCGGGACGACGCCCGGTCGGCCGTTGATGCCGCTGAAGAAGATCAGGTCACCGTCGAAGACCTGCGGATGGTAGTCGGCGCCTTCCCGGATCAGCTGCTGGTAGTCGTAGTAGAGGTGTTCGAGATCCGCCGGGGTCAGGTCCGCGAAGGTGCCGCCGGCGGCGCGCAGCAGTTCGGCGGCGCGGTCGGCGAGCGCGGCGTCGGTATCACCGGTGCCCAGCAGTACGGGATCGATGCCGCCGAATTCGGCGAGCAGTGCCTGCGGTGGTGGCATCTCGACGGCGCTCTCCGGTTCTACATCGGCACGACCGTCCATGATGACCAGGGCCGATACCTCGGCGCCTCGACGCTGGAGTGCAACGGCGACGGCGTGCGCGATCGGGCCGCCGGCGGAATAGCCGAGCACGCGGTAGGGGCCCGCGGGCTGGGTCAGCAGGATCTGGTCGACGTAGCGGGCGGCGCGTTCGGTCAGGGTGATATCGGGTCGGACGCCCTCGGCGAGGGCCGGTGACTGTAGGCCGTAGATCGGGTGGTCACCGTCGAGGTATTGCACCAAACCGGCGTAGCACCAAGCCAATCCGATCGCGGGATGGACGCAGAACAGGCCGGGACCCGTGCCCGCCGCACGCAGCGGCAGCAGGGTGCGCAGTGCGGGATCGCCCCCTGGCTGCTCACCCTCGGTAATGCGCTGTGCGAGGACGGCGGGTGTCGGTTCGCCGAACATCCACTGCACCGGCATGGTGAAGCCGCTGCGCTCGCGGATTTCGGTGACGAGCCGGATGGCGACCATGGAAGTGCCGCCGAGTTCGAAGAAGTTGTCGTCCAATCCGATTCGGTCCGCGCCGAGCACGGCTTCGAAGGCCCCGACCACGAGATGTTCGGTGCTGGTGACAGGGGGGCGATACGGCAGATCGGTACGCCGCATGGTCGTCGGTGGAGCCCGGTGCACGACTGTTCCCGGTGGTGCGGTGACATCGAGGTCGCCGATGACCACGGACGGGTTCGCGGTCACCTCCTCGAGCACCTGAACGAATTTGCGCGCCAAGGTCTGCGCGGTGGTCTCCTCGAACAGGTCGCGGGCAAAGGTCAGCGATCCGGTGATCCCGGCGGGTGCGCCATCGGCACCGAACTCCTCGGCCAGCATCCACTCCAGGTCGTATTTGGCTCCGACCGCGGCCAGCGACATCGGGGCGATCTCCAGGCCGGGCAGGCGGACCGGTTCGCGATCGAAGTTCTGGAACGCCAGGATCACCTGGAACAGCGGCGAATGCGCGGTCGACCTGGCCGGTGCGAGCACCTCGATCAGCCGCTCGAAGGGCAGATCGGCATTGCCGAAGGCGTCCAGATCGGCGTCTTTGGTTGTGGCGAGTACGTTTTCGAAGGTCGCGTCCGGTTCGACCCGGGTGCGCAGCACCAGGGTGTTGACGAACATGCCGACCAGGTCATCGAGTTCGCCGTCGCCGCGCCCGGCGGTGACCGAACCGATCGCCACATCCGCTGCATCGGACAGCCTGGCGAGCAATACGGCGAGGGCGGCATGCGCCACCATGAATACGCTCGCGCCGTGCCAGCGTGCTGTCTCCCGAATCCGTTGCTGCACAGCGATATCGATATCGAACTCGACCATGCCGGCACGGTGGCTGGCCACCGCGGGTCGCGGATGGTCGGTGGGCAGCGCCGACACTTCCGGCAGTCCGTCCAGCGCGCCGCGCCAGTACTCCAACTGCCGGTACGCCGTGCTGTCGGGATCGTTGTCGGCACCGAGCAATTCGTACTGCCACAGTGCGTAATCGGCGTACTGCAAGGGCAATGGTGCCCATTGCGGTGCGCCACCGGCCCGCCGCGCGGCGTAGGCCAGCAGCACATCGCGGGTCAGCGGCGCCAATGACCAACCGTCCGAGGCGATGTGGTGCATGACGACGGTGAGGATCCAGCGCTGCGGCTCGAGGCGCAGCAGCCAGACGCGCACCGGCATTTCGCGGGTCAGATCGAAACCCTGGGCGGCGGCGCGGATGGTCAGCTCCACCGCGTTCTGGGTGCCGATATCGGCCAACACCACCGGCACCACGGCTTTCGCCGCCGGGAGGATGTCCTGATAGGGGTCGCCCACCGCATCCACCGGATAGACGGTGCGCAGCGATTCGTGCCGGTCCACCACATCCGCAATGGCCGCCCGGAGCGCGTCCAGTTCGAGCTCACCCTTGACCTCGACCGCGATCGGCACATTTTGGGCGGCCGAGCACGGGTCGTAGCGATTGAGGAACCACATGCGCCGCTGCGCCGCCGACAGTGGGGTGTGCCGGGGTCGGTTGCGCGGTCCGGGCCGCGGGCCAGGTGGGGCGGCCCCGGCCCGGATCACCTCGGCGAGATCGGCGACGGTGGGGGCATCGAAGACGGCGCGAACAGGAATCCGGGCATTGAGTGCGGCACCGAGCCGGGCGACAATGCGAGTGGCGATCAGCGAATTGCCGCCGAGCGCGAAGAAATTGTCATCGAGGCCGATGCGCGCGACTCCGAGCAATTCGCCGAAGGTCTCGGCAACCACTCGTTCGGTAGGCGTCTCGGGGGCGCGGTATCGACCGCTGCGCAGGTCTGGTGCGGGCAGCGCCCTGTGGTCGAGCTTTCCGCTCGCGGTGCGCGGCAGCTCGGGCAGCGCGATGACGACCGCGGGCACCATATACGACGGAAGGCGCTGTGCCACAGTGCTCTTGATGACGTCGGGGGTGAATTCACTATTCGGCACCGGGACGATATAGCCGACGAGCAGTTCGCCGACCGCTGGATCGTGGTGCACGCACACCGCCGCTCGAGCCACCGCCGGGTCGGTGAGCAGCGCCGATTCGATCTCACCGAGTTCGATGCGCAGACCGCGCAGCTTCACCTGCAGATCCGAGCGGCCGAGGTAGTCCAGGTCGCGGCCGCGCCAGCGCACCAGATCGCCGGTGCGGTACATCCGCTCCCCCGGCTGGCCGTACGGATCGGCGACGAATCGTGTCGCGGTCTGGCCGCCGTGCCCGTGATAGCCGCGGGCCAGTGCGATGCCCGCCAGGTACAGCTCGCCGGCAACGCCTTCGGGCACCGGGTGCAGCCGGTCGTCGAGCACCAGCGCGGTCATACCCGCGATGGGGCCGCCGATGGTGACCTCCGCGCCCGTGCGCAGCGGGTTGCTGCCGGTCGCCCAAATGGTCGTCTCGGTGGGACCGTAATCATTGAAGTGCAGGCGATTCGGCGCGCTCCAGCGCGCGGCCAGTTCGGGCGGGCATCGTTCGCCGCCGGTAATGATCACGCGTAGTTCGTCGCATCCGGTCGGGCCGATCGAGGCGAGCGCCGACGGTGTCAGGGCGATATGCGAAATGCGTTCGCGCACCAGTAGTTCCGCGAGTTCCGGGCCGCCGAAGGCGGTAGGTCCCGCGATGACCAGGGTCGCTGCCGCGCCGACGGCGATAAGGAGTTCCAGGACCGCGGCGTCGAAACTCGGGGAGGCAACGTGCAGGACGCGCGAGGCGCTGGTGGTGCCGTTGCGATCACGCTGTGTCACCGCGAGGTTGGCGAGTCCGGTGTGGGTGACGACGACACCCTTGGGTCGGCCGGTCGAGCCGGAGGTGAACAGGACGTAGGCCGGGTGCGCTGGATAAATCCGCCGCGGTTCGATCGGCGAATCCGATGTGGTGGTGAGAGATTCGATGACCTCGGGGTCATCGAGGGTCAGCCACCTGACCGCACGGGGCAGACGCTGCCCGATCGCGCTCCTGGTGATGCCGAGTGCTACACCCGAGTCCGCGATGATCTGTTCGATCCGCTCGGCCGGGTAGCCGGGATCGACGGGTACGAAGGCCGCCCCGGTTTTAGCGACCGCCCAGACCGCGAGCACCGACTCGAGTGAGCGGCGCAGTGCCACCGCGACCAATGCCTCGGGGCACGCGCCCGCCCCGATCAGCGCTCTGGCCAGCCGATTCGACTGCGCATCGAGTTCGGCATAGGTCAGCGTCGCGGTGCCGTCGACCACTGCGACGCCCGCCGGATTCGCGGCGACCGCATCCGCGAGCAGGTCGGCGAGAACGCGCGGTGCTTGCGCGGTCCTGGTCCGTCGCGCCAGCAGATCTCGGCGCTCAGCAGGTGCGAGCAATTCGATATCACCGACGGGTACCGCGGGATCGGCCACCACCGTGCACAGCACCCGCAGCCAGCGCTCGGCCAGCTGCCCGACGGTGGCGCGGTCGAAGAGATCGGTGGCATAGGCGATCCGGATCCCCAGTCCGGACGAATCGGTCTCCGCCACCGTGATGCTCAGATCGAAACGGATGCTGCGCTGATCGAGTTCCAGTGCCTCGCCGCGCAGATCGGGCAGTGCGAGTTCGACCGGGGCGAGGTTCTGGTACACCAGCATGGCCTGGATCAAGGGGTGCCTGGCCGCCGAGCGGGTGGGTTCGAGCAGATCGACGAGCCGCTCGAAGGGCACATCGGCGTGGGCGAGTGCGTCGAGGTCGATGCGTCGTACTCGACCGAGTAGCTCGGTGAATGGTTCCGCGGCAGGTATTTCGGTCCGCAGCACCAGGGTATTGACGAACATGCCGACCACATCGTCGAGTTCGGCGGCGCCGCGCCCGGCGACAGGGGTGCCGATGGCGATATCGGTGGTGCCGCTCAGTCGTGCGAACAAGACCGCGAGTGCGCTGTGCAGCACCTGGAATCGGGTGCATTGGTTCGCGCTGGCGAGCGCGTCGAGCCCGGCGGTGAGTTCGGCACCGAATTCGCGGTAGATCGTGGCTGCCCGCAGTGATGCGGTTGCCGGGCGGGGGCGGTCGGCGGGCAGCGGCAATTGGTCGGGAAGTCCGTCGAGTGTGTCGGTCCAGTATCGGATCTGCTGTGCCAGTGGCGATTCCGGATCCTGCTCGGAACCGAGGCGCTCGTGCTGCCAGAGGGTGTAGTCGGCATATTGCACCGGAAGCGGGGTCCAGTCGGGTGCCGTGCCATTGCGCCGGGCGGCGTAGGCGGTCATGACATCGCGGGCCAGTGGGCCCATTGATAGGCCGTCGGCACTGATGTGGTGGATCACCACCACCAGTACCTGGGTATCCGGTGTGAGCTGGAACAGCCGGACGCGCAGCGGCACCGCGGCGGTCACATCGAATCCCGCACTGACACATGCCATGATCGCGCCCGGCAGTTCCTTATCGGCGACAGCGAGCGGAACCAGCTCCGGCACAGCGGAATCCGTTGGCACGATGACCTGATATCCGACACCGTCGCGGGCCGGATACCTGGTCCGCAGTGATTCGTGCCGTTCCAGCACGTCACGCATGGCGGCTTCGAGGACTGCCGGGTCCACCTGGCCGGTGAGCCGCAGCGCGATCGGTACGTTGTAGGCGCCGGAATCCGGATCGTATTGGTTGACGAACCACATCCGCTGCTGCGCGGGTGACAGCGGAATCCGCTGTGGCCGTTGCCCACGGCGCAGACCGGTGGTGTCCATCGCGACGGTGTCGCCGAGTGCCGCGGCGAGCGCCCGTACCGTCGGTTCTTCGAAAATCATGCCGACCGGGACCGAGGTCGCCAGGGCCGAGCCGAGCCGGGCCGCGACCCTGGTCGCCGATAGCGAATCGCCGCCGAGTGCGAAGAAGTCATCGGCCGCGCCGACCCGTTCGCGGCCGAGCACCGCGCCGAAGATGTCGGCGACAATGTGCTCCCGGCCGACCGGCTCGACGTAATCGGCCACCGCCGGTTCGAGTTCGGGCAGTGCGCGCTGGTCGACCTTGCCGTTCGCGGTCAGCGGGAGCTCCCTCAGCACGGTGATCGTCGCGGGCACGAGGTATCTCGGCAGACGGTGCGACAGGTACTCGCGCAATTGTGCCGCCGTCAGGACAGCATCCCCGGTCGGCACCACATAGGTGGCCAGCACCTGATCTCCGGCCGGGCCTCGGCGCGGCATCGTGATCGCCGTCTCGACCCCGTGGCACTTGCGCAGCACGGCGTCGACCTCACCCGGCTCGACTCGGATGCCGTGCACTTTCAGCTGGGAGTCATTGCGCCCCAGGTACTCCAGTCGCCGTCGGGAGCTGCGACGGACCAGATCGCCGGTGCGGTACATCCGCTCGCCCGCCGTGCCGAACGGGTTCGCCACGAACCGCCGCGCCGACAGCCCTGGCTGACCGACATAGCACCGAGCCAGTCCAGGCCCCATTACATACAGTTCGCCAGTCGCGCCGAGCGGGACGGGCCGCAACCATGAATCCAGCACAGCCAGACCAGTTCCCGGCAGTGGTGCGCCGAGATCCACCGGCTCGTCCGGACATAACGGTCCGGTGCAGGTCGCCGCCACTGTCGTTTCCGCCGGACCATACGAGTTCAGCACTATCCGGCCGGTGCCGAGGCGCGCGGGCAGGTCGGGTGGGCACGGCTCGCCACCGATGACGAGCACCCGCACCCCGGCCATCGCGGTCGCGGGCACCGTGGCCAGCACTGCGGGCGGTATGAATACGTGAGTGGCGGCGGATTCGATGATCACCGCGGACAGTTCGGCACCGATACTCGCCGATGGCGGCGCGATGACCAGGGTCGCTCCGCAGTAGAAGGTCGACAGCCACACCATGATGGCGGCATCGAAACTCGGGTTCATACAGTGCAGTACGCGGTCACCGGACCGGGCTCCGATGTGCGCGGCGGTACCGGCCACCAGCCCGCTCAGCCCGGCATGGGTGACCACCACGCCCTTCGGCGCTCCGGTCGAGCCGGAGGTGTACACGATGTAGGCCGGATGCCCTGCGCGCAATGGCCGGCGCGCCAGCGGAGTTGCCGTGCGGGCCGCGACGGCCGGATCGTCGAGCAGCAGCCACGACAGCGAATGGGGCAACCGATCCCGCACCGCCGATACGGTCAGCCCGCATAGCGCGCCGCAGTCGGCTGCGATATCCGCGAGACGCTGTGCGGGCTGCGTCGAATCGACCGGTACGAATGCCGCGCCCGTCTTCGCAATGGCCCAGACCGCGACCATGCATTCGGGTGAGCGTGGCACCGCGATCAGCACAGCGGTTTCCGGTTTCGCACCGGCATCGATCAGTACCCTGGCCCATCGATTCGACTGCTCGTCGAGTTCACGGTAGGTCAATTCCGTTGTGCCATAACGTATCGCGACCCGATCCGGCCGCATTCCGCCCGCCAGGATATCGGGGAGCAGCAGCAGTGGCTGCGGACGCGCACGCAGCACATCGCCGGGCTCGGCTCCGCTCATCCCGATGACCAGCTGGTTCGGATCCGCCCCCATGCGCGCGAATATCCGGGTCAGTCGATCCGCCAGCCGGTTGGTCTGGGCGGCATCGAAATACCGCGCCGAACTGTTCAGCACCAGACGCAGACGGTCCCTGCCGTGCGCGGCCAGCGACAGCGGATAGTGCGTGCCATCATGGGCGCGGAACCCGCCGATCCGTAGTGCGGCCCGCTGCGCGGCCGTCATGAGTGCCGCCGCATCCACCGGATAGGACTCGAAGACGAGCGCGGTATCGAACAGCTGGCCGATCCCGGCCGCCGCCTGAATATCGGTGAGCCCCATCGTGTGCTGCTCGAGCAGCGCCGCCTGCTCGCGGTGCACGCGGGCCAGCAGGCCCGCGACCGACTCGTCGGGGGCGAGGGTGATCCGGACCGGAATGGTGTTCACGAGCATGCCGACAATGCGTTCGGCCCCTGCTAGACCGGGCGGACGTCCGGACACGGTCGCTCCGAAGACGATGTCGTGCTCACCCGTCAACTCCGCCAGCAGTAACCCCCACCCGACCTGCACGACCGTATTGAGCGTCACGCCGTAGTCAGCGGTAATACGGTGGAGCGCGGACACATTCGATGCGGTCAACGCAACGTCGATTTTGTGCGTGGATTTCGGTGCCGAGTCGATGGCGGACCGCCCGACGGTCACCAGGGTCGGTCCCGCCAGGCCCTCCAGCGCATCGGCCCATGCGGCGCGGGCGGCGGCATCGTCTCGGGCCGTGAGCCATTCCAGGTAATGGCGATAGGAGACCACCGGCGCGAATGCCGAACTATCGCCGTCTGTTTCGTACAGCGCGAGCAGCTCGCCGAACAGCAGCGGCATCGACCAGCCGTCGAGGATCAGATGGTGATTCGTGATCACCAACCGGACGTCATCCGCGCCGCACCGGACGCACAGCATGCGCAGCAGCGGTGGCCGATCCGGGGCGAAGGGTGTCGCCAGTTCCGTGTCGGCGAGTCGGTCGAAGTCCGCCGGATCCGCCTCGACATAGGTCCAGGGCACGGTTGCCTGCGCCAGTACCAGCTGAACCGGCGCATCGTCCCCGGCCAGGAATGCGGTGCGCAATACCTGGTGCCGCCGCACCAGCGCGTCGGCGGCCCGCGCCAGGCGCGCGGCGTCCACCGGACCCTCGAACTGGATCACCGTCTGCACCGAGTACCCGTCGGTGCGACCGGCAGCCAGCTGCACGTGGAACAGCAGTCCCTGCTGCAGCGGTGCCAGCGGCCACACATCCTCGAATGCCGGGTACCGCGACTCCCATTCCTCGATCCGCTGTTGCGTGGCGGATACCAGCGGCAAATCCGAAGGGGTGAATCCACCCGCGTCCGGTGCGCGCAGCAGGTCCGCGAGCGCGATCAGCTCCGATATCCATTGCCGGGCGATCACATCCACTTCGGCACCATCCAGCACCGCAGGCAGGAACTGCCAAACCGCCTGCAGGACCGGTCCATCGGCGGTCGCTACGGTCACGGCATCGATCGTGACCGCACCGGCCGCGGGCAGATCCTGATCCCCACTGCCCAGAGCCTCGACAATCGAATCCGGCAGCCACGGCGTCCCCGTACCGACGGCAGCCACCTGACCGAGATAGTTGAACCCGAGCTGCGGCCACTTCCCTGACAACTGTTCCCGCCCAACCGGATTCAGATACCGCAACAGCCCGAATCCGATACCACCACGCGGTACCGCACGCAGTTGCTCTTTGACCGCTTTCAATGTCGCAACGGGCCCACCCGCCGCCGCGACATGTAACCGCACCGGGAACTGACCGGTGAACCAACCCACCGTCCGCGAAAGATCCGCCCCCGGCACCAACCCCTCATCGCGCCCGAGCCGCTCAACGCCCACCAACACCGCCCCTTGGTCCCCGCGCCACCGCGTCACCGCGGTCGCCAGGGCGCTCAATAACGCCTCCTCCACCCCACACCGGAACGCCACCGGCAGCCGCTCGACGAGCGTCCTGCTCACCTCGACCGACAACCGCACTTCGATCCGCTCGCGCCTGCCCGGCACCTCGGCATCGACCCGTCCGGGCCGCACAACCGAGTCGCTGTCGCGAGCATCGCATCGCCGCGCCTCGACGGCCGTATCACCGCGCCCGTTCGGCACCGCAGTGTCCCGCTCGCGGCGCTCGGACAGCGCAGTATCGTCTCTGCCCGGCGAGGCACCACGCTCATCGTCCGCAACGCGTGTGCGCATCGAGTCACCATGTGCCTCGGCAACACGATGACCGCGCGACATCCCATCGGCGGAGTCGAGGCCGCGACCGTGCATCGGCGGATCGGGTGTGGCGAGCACCGCCGACCAGTAGTCCAACTCGTCGACCACGGAATCGTCGGCGGCGACCACGGCCAGTGCGTGCGCCCAGGTCCGCATCGACGTGCCGACGGGTGGGAGCACCGGCTCCGCACCCGCCGCGATCTGCCCCCACGCGACGATCAGATCGGCCAGCACGATCCGCCAGGACACCGCGTCGATCACCAGATGATGCGCGACGACGACGAGGCGACCGGCCCGCCCCGGTCCCTCATCCAGCCACACCAGGGCCAGCATTACCCCGTGCGCCGGATCGAGACGGTCCGTGGCTTCCGCGATCACCTGCGCGACGCCGACCCGTTCCGACGCACCGACCAGCAGGGTGTCGGCATCGACCGCACCGACCGGACGGACCTCGAGCTCGCCGTTGACGAGGATGGCGCGCAGCATGTCGTGCCGATCGAGCACGGCCTGCACGGTGCGCACCAGCGGAGTTCGCGCGATGCCGACCGGCAGGGTAAGGACCATCGTTTGGACGAAGCGACGGATGTCGGTCGGCTGTTCGAGCAGCCAGGAGACGATCGGGGTGCGGGGTACCCGGCCGATGCCCGCGCCGGGTAGTTCGTGCAGCACCGGACGGGTCTCGGACCGGGTCGTGACGAATCCGGCCAGTTCGGCGGGGGTCGGATGCTCGAAAACATCGCGTGGCGTGCAGATCAGGCCCGCGGCGCGAGCACGGGACACCAGTTGGATCGCCATGATCGAATCGCCGCCGAGGGCGAAGAACGACGATTCCGCGCCGACCGCAGACGTGCCCAGGATCTCCGTGAACATCGTGCACAGCGTGCGTTCGGTTGCCGTACCCGCCGCACGCACCGGGGCGGTATCGGCCGGTTCGGGTTCCGGTAGGGCGCGGCGGTCGATCTTGCCATTGCCGGTCAGTGGTAGCGCGTCCAATACCGTGATCGATCCAGGTACCAGATGTCCCGGCAGCCGGTGTGCGCAGTACTCGCGCACCTCCGAAATATCCAGGCGCACCGGATTTTCCCGGTGCACAACCGGAACCACATACGATGCCAATATCGATCCGCCCGCGTCGGTGCGCCGCAATACCGTTACCGCGATCTCGACCCCGGGATGGGCGTCCAGCACGGCGTCCACTTCACCCGGCTCGACTCGCATGCCGCGCAGCTTCACCTGGAAGTCCGTGCGGCCCAGGTATTCCAGCACCGAATCCGCGCGCTCGGACGCCCCGTTGCCGCTCGGATCGAACGGCCGACCGGCCTGCCAGCGGACCAGATCACCGGTCCGATACATCCGAGTTCCGGCCGGTCCGAAGGGATCGGCTACGAACCGCTCCGCGGTCATTGCCGCGCGCCCCGCATAGCCCCTGGCCAGCGCGGACCCCGCGATATACAGCTCACCGGCAACTCCGATCGGCACCGGGCGCAACCAACGGTCCAGCACCAGCAATTCGGCCCCGGGCACCGGCCGACCCAAGCCGGACGGGCGCGCCAGCGTCAATGGCTCGGTGAAGGTCACCGCGACCGTGGTCTCGGTCGGCCCATAGGAATTCCGCAGCGTCCGCCCGACTCCGAACCGCGCCACCAACTCCGGCGGGCAGATATCACCGCCGGAAGACAGCGATCGCACCCCGTCCATCGAACCAGCGGGCAGGGTCGCCAATACCGCTGGCGTCGAGTACATCTGCGTCACGCCGAAGTCGCGGACCAGCCGCGCCAGCTCACCTCCGGCCGTGTGATCCCCCGCCGCCACCACAAGTGTCGCACCGACCGAGAAGGCGCCGAGCAACTCCAGCAGCGAGGCGTCGAAACTCGGATTCAAACAATGCAGGACCCGCGACCCCGGCCCGGCCCCGGACGAATCAGCAGCTGCGGCAACAAGTCCCGTCAAACCGGTATGGGTGACCACAACCCCCTTCGGTACGCCGGTCGACCCCGAAGTGAATACCACGTAGGCGGCCTGCTCTGCCCGCACGGCTCGGGCATGCCCGGGCTGCGCGGACTCGGCAATATTCGAGTCATCGAGCACCATCCAAGTCACCTCGTCGGGCAACTCGGAAACCAGCGCCGACATGGTAATTCCCAGCCGCGCACCGCATTCCGCCGCCATCTGCGACACCCGCGCACGCGGATTCCCGGCACCGATCGGCACGAACGCCGCACCCGATCGAGCCGCCCCCCAGAGCGCCAGCACCGATTCCATCGATCGAGGCAGCGCGACCATCACCGGCACCTCCGCACCGGCACCGAGCCCGATCAGCTTGCTCGCCAGCCGATTCGACAGCAGATCGAGTTCGCCATAGGACAGCGTCCGATCGCCACAGACCACCGCGGCCGCATCGGATCCCGCGGCGCGCAGTCCCGCCGCCAGCACCTCGGGCAACGTCCGCGCCGCCGGAGCCCGTGGCCCGCACACCGCACCGTGCAGGTGTCGCTCGTCGTCGAGGAAGTAGTCGAGATCGCGAACCGGCGTATCCGGCGCGGCCGCGAGCATCGATTCGAACAGCCCGATGAACCGGTGATGGTGCCGGGCCAGCGAATCCGCGTCGTACAGTTCCGGATTGGCGGTGAAATCGACGTGGATCGGGCTGTGTGCGCCATGCTGGTACAGGTTGACGAACAGGTCCTCGATCGGGCCCGAGGTCAGCAGGTGCAGGGTGGTTCGGACACCGGTGAAATCGACCTCGGTCGGGAACACCATGATATTGAAAACCGGTCCGACGAATCCCCGCCCGGGTACGGCATCATCGGTATCGCCCGTACCGTTGCGGATCTCCTCGTGCCGATACCGCTGGTGCCGCAGCGCCCCCGATAGCTCGAGCCGCACCGACCCGACGATATCGGCGACCGTGCTGCGATCGGTGACCTCGATCCGCACCGGCACCACATTGGCCAGCATGCCGCCCGAACGCCGCAGCATCGCGGTGGTCCGCCCGGAGACCGGCAGGCTCAGCACCACATCCCGCTGACCGGTCGTGCGCGCGTAGTACAGCGCCAGCGCCGCCATGGCCAGTGCGGGCGATCCGATGCCGAAACGTGCTGCCGCGGTATCGATCCGGTGGGTCGTCAGCTCCGAAAGCTCGATCCGATGCTGGCGCCCCAGCGCATGCGCTGGCGCCACCGCGTCCACCAGACTGCACCGCCGCGGCATACCAGCCATTCGCTCGGACCAGTACGCGGCATCGGCCACGAACCGCGTCGAGGTGCGATAGCTCATCTCGGATTCGTGCACCTCGCGCAGGCTCGACGCCGTCGCGGGCGGCGGCTCGACACCCGCCAGCTCCGAGTTGTACAGCTGCGCAATGCGATACAGTCCGCTCATCGAGCCGAAGCCGTCCGTAACGATGTGATGTACCCGCGTGTACCACAGCACCCGGTCGGCACCGACCCGCAGCAGCATCGATGCCCCGAGCCGATCGCCGAGCAGATCGATCGGCGCGGCCACATCGGCGCGCATCCAGCGCAGCGCCTCGGCATCCGGATCGGCCGCGGACCGGAAGTCCAAATACCCGACCTCGGTCTCGATCTGGTGGTCGACGACCTGATAGGGCCGACCATCCAGCTCGATCAACCGCAGCACACCGGATTCGAACTCGCGCGCGGCCCGACAGCCCGCCCGGATCAGCAGCTCGGTATCGAGCGGCCCGCACATCTCGATGTACTGCGCCTCGTAGAGCGGTACATCGGGATCCAGCTGCTGGGCGTACCACATGCCCAGCTGCGCTGGTGAGAGCGGGAAAACCTGCATCCCGGGAGCCCTGGCCTTGGCAGGCGACAGGCCGTGCGCCATGACGAACCGCCCAGATCAGTCGCTTCGATGCGGTCCGGCGGGCACCGGTTTTCCGTTGGTGCGGGCGAGCGCTTCGATCTCTACCTCCTCCGGTTCGAGCGGATACGCCTCGACATCCCCGGTCGGCCCCGCGGTCAGCCTCGGCTCCATCGCATCGGAAGGCACCAGCCGAACGAACGACGGCCACGGATGCGCGCCGGGTATCCGGCCGGTGCGCATCAGGTCTCGGCGCATGGACGGTGCGACATACCGACAGACCGGCCCATCGCGACCCAACTCCTGGTTATCGGCCGTCAAATGGTCCTCGGCCCACATTCGGACCATGTCCAGCGCGCTTCTCGCGAATGGACATGACATTTCGGTCATGGACAGCGGGACCGAATTCATCCCCGACCGCGGCCCAATTACGATCTTGATCATGACCCCACCTCGTATTGTTTACGAAATAGAGTATCCCCCAATGATAGCTAGTTAAATAGGTAACGAAGCGCCCGAATTCCTTCGGCAACTTCTGCACAAAGTAGCGTGCAAGAAAGCGTAACGATTCGCCGATCAGATCCGACATAACTACGAAGACCATGCTCAGCGCATCGCAGGCCAGCGCATAAGGCTGTGCCAATTCCAGCGAATTCCGGCCGAATCGGCCCGTGACCTATTTCGCAACTTTTTTGTCCGCGATGCCATGTATCGAATCGCTGCTGCCGCGGACACGAACAAACAACCGAACGGCTTCGAAATTATTTAGATGCAAGACCGTGCCCCAAAATATTGGGGGTTTCGAGGGCATAAAAAAGACCGGGTGTTCCATACTCGGAAGAATTCGGAACACCCGGTCGGTATGAGCCGTCAGCCCCGCAGCAGCGCGCGCGACATGACGACGCGCTGGATCTGGTTGGTGCCCTCGTAGATCTGGGTGATCTTCGCGTCGCGCATCATCCGCTCCACCGGGAAGTCGGTGGTGTAGCCCGCGCCGCCGAAGAGCTGCACGGCGTTGGTGGTGACCTCCATGGCCACATCCGAAGCGAAGCACTTGGCAGCGGCGGAGATGAAGCCGAGGTTCTTCTCGCCACGCTCGGCACGGGCGGCCGAGGTGTAGACCATGAGGCGGGCGGCCTCGATCTTCATCGCCATATCGGCGAGCATGAACTGGGTGTTCTGGAAGTCGGCGATCGCGGTGCCGAACTGCTTGCGATCCTTGGTGTACGCGATCGCGGCGTCCAGCGCGCCCTGCGCGATACCGACGGCCTGCGCGCCGATGGTCGGGCGGGTGTGGTCGAGGGTCTGCAGCGCGGTCTTGAAACCGGTGCCCGGCGCGCCGACGATCCGATCACCCGGCACCCGGCAGTTCTCGAAATACAGTTCGGCAGTCGGCGATCCCTTGATGCCGAGCTTGTGCTCGAGCGGGCCGACCACGAAGCCCTCGTCATCCTTGTGCACCAGGAACGCCGAAATGCCGTTGGCACCCTTGTCCGCGTCGGTCACCGCCATCACGGTGTACCAGGAGGACTTGCCGCCGTTGGTGATCCAGCACTTGGAGCCGTTGATGACCCAGTCGTCGCCGTCCCGCTTGGCGCGGGTGCGCATACTGGCGGCATCGGAGCCCGCCTCACGCTCGGACAGCGCGTAGGAGGCCATCTCGCCGTTGACGATATCCGGCAGCACCTGCTTCTTGAGTTCCTCGGAGCCGTTGAGGATCAGGCCCATGGTGCCGAGCTTGTTAACGGCCGGAATCAGCGAGGACGAACCGCAGACGCGGGCGACCTCTTCGATCACGATGCAGGTGGCGACCGAGTCCGCACCCTGACCGCCGTAGGCCTCCGGCACGTGCACCGCGTTGAAGCCCGCGGCGGTCAGCGCGGTGAGCGCCTCCTCGGGGAAGCGGGAGTTGCCGTCGACGTCCTTGGCGTAGGGGGCGATTTCCTTCTCCGCCAGTCCGCGGATGGCCGCGCGCAGTTCGTCGTGGAAGTCCTCCAACTGGAACAGGTTGAAGTCCGGATTTCCCGCCATGGGGCACACTCCTGGTTTGTCGGTCGTGATGGTGCCGGGTCGATATCCAGCGCTCGGCACTCAGTGCCATCTTCTTATCAGTATACGTCCAGAAGACGGCGTCAAGTGCAGTTACATCATGGCACTGAGTGTCAGATAGTGCATACTATGATTCCGGTCACAGGCTGCCGAGCTGCCTGGTCACCAGATCGGCGACCTGCCGCGGGGGCATATCCCTCGGGAACACCGCGACCACCAACTCCCCGGCGCTCGGCCCCCGGCCCGCACCGCGCGGAATCGCCGCCAACTCCACCCGCAGATCCGCCGCCCCCGCATCCGATTCACCACGCACCATGCGCCGCAACAGGTAGTTGTGCGTGGCCGTCACCGCGGCCGTGAACTGCACCCGCGCCAGATCCGGCACCTCGGGCAGCCGCTCCCGCAGATAGTCGGTGAACAGCCGCTCGTACCGGAATACGGTCACGATCTCGCGCTCGCGCAGCGCTGGCACCCGCCGCACCACCCGGTACCGCCGCTCGGCGATCTCGCGCCACTGCGTGAACCGCTCGAATACCTGCACCACCGCGGCGCAGACCGCCTCCCAAGGATCCCCCTGCGCCGCCGCCAAGAACTCCGCCGCCTGCGCCAACTGCGATTCGTGATCAGCGAAGATCACGTCCTCCTTCGAGCGGAACTGCCGAAAGAACGTCCGCCGGGAAATCCCAGCCGCCTCCGCGATCTCATCCACGGTCGTCGCCTCATACCCCTGCTCAGCGAACAATCGCAGTGCCTGATCCACGACCGTCAGCCGAAACCGAGCCGTCTCGTCGCCATTGCGCGGCCGCCCACTCTCATCAGTCACCACGCGATCACCGTACTGAGCCCCGTCGGCCGCATGTGGTCGACCTGCTCGAGGGAAGCGACATTTCGACTGGTCGCGACGCACTGCTGAACAGTTCGCCCGACCTCCGAGGAGTATCCGCATCGAACGGAGGCCGCGCCGCCGCTGACGAACCTCACCGACCGCGGACCGGGACTCCTGACATGCGAGCCGCCCGAGACCACGATGATGCACCGAGCAGCCGCGAGAGCGCGGGGCTTGTCGAATCGATCGCCGCGCTCCAGGGGCGGCTCGGTCAGCCGAGGAGCTTGGTGCGGAGGGCTTCGTCCTTTTCCAGGACCATTGTTTCGAGACCGGCCTGGAACTGTTCCATGCGGGTGCGCAGGGCGGCATCGTGGGCGGCGAGGATGCGGACGGCGAGTAGGCCCGCATTGCGGGCACCGCCGATGGAGACGGTGGCGACCGGGACGCCCGCGGGCATCTGCACGATGGACAGCAGGGAGTCCATGCCGTCGAGGTATTTGAGGGGGACGGGAACGCCGATCACGGGGAGCGGGGTGGCGGAGGCGACCATACCGGGCAGGTGGGCCGCGCCGCCGGCGCCCGCGATGATGACCTGCAGACCGCGGCCCGCCGCGTCACGGGCGTAGTCGAGCATGCGCTGGGGGGTGCGGTGGGCCGAGACGACGCCGACCTCGAACCGAATATCGAACTCCGCCAAGGCAATCGCGGCGGCCTCCATGGTCGGCCAGTCCGAGTCACTGCCCATGATCAGGCCAACTTGCGCATTACTCACCGTGGGGATCCCATCCGTCGGTCCAAATCGCGTGCGACATCCAATGCGCCGCCCGCTCGGCCTGCTCGCGCACCACGGCGACATTGTCGCCGAGCACGTTGATATGCCCGATCTTGCGATCCGGACGTTCGCTCTTGCCGTACAGATGCACCTTCGCCTGCGGCATTCTGGCGAAGAGGTGGTGCAGCCGCTCGTCCATCGACATGGTCGGCGCCTCGGGCGCGCCGAGAATATTGGCCATCACGGTGACCGGGGCCAGCGGGCGGGTATCACCGAGTGGATAGTCGAGCACCGCGCGCAGATGCTGCTCGAACTGGCCGGTGCACGCGCCGTCCATGCCCCAGTGCCCGGAGTTGTGCGGGCGCATGGCCAGTTCATTGATCAGGATCGCGCCGTCATTGGTTTCGAAGAGCTCGACCGCCATCGCACCGACGACGCCGAGTTCGCTGGCCAGGTTCAGCGCGAGCGTCTCGGCCCGGGTGGCCGATTCATCGCTCAGGTCCGGCGCCGGCGCGATCACCACGGCGCACTGGCCATTGCGCTGCACCGTCTCCACCACCGGCCAGGTCGCGGCCTGACCGAACGGCGAACGGGCCACCATCGCCGACAGTTCGCGCTTGAGGTCCACCTTGGCCTCGGCGAGCAGTTGCACACCGTGCGCAAGCTGATCGGCCACGATCGTCTCGGCCTCGGCCGCCGACTCCGGCATCCAGACGCCGCGCCCGTCGTAACCGCCGCGCACCGCCTTCAGCACCACCCGCCAGTCGTGCTCGGCACCGAACCGCACGGCGTCGGCCACCGAGGTGACCGGGGTGAAGGCGGGCACCGGCAATCCGAGTTCGGACAGTTTGGTCCGCATGGCGAGCTTGTCCTGCGCGAAGACCAGTGCGCGCGGCGGCGGCTGCACATTCACGCCCTCGGCGACCAGCGCCTCCAGATATTCGGTCGGCACATGCTCATGGTCGAAGGTCAGTGCATGCGAGCCGACGGCGGCCTTGCGCAGCGCGGCCAGATCGGTGTGACTGCCGAGCACGACCTCCGGGCTCACCTGGGCGGCCGGGTCGTCCGGACGCTCGGCGAGCACCCGTAGCCGCTGGCCCAAGGCGATGGCAGCCTGGTGCGTCATGCGCGCGAGCTGACCACCACCGATCATGGTGACGGTGGGCATGGCGGCAGAATCGAACGAACGGCGGGAGCTCACGTCGTGCAATCTTGTCATGTCCGAGTGCCGGGATTCGTACCGGTACACTCGGGCCTTGTGTCATTCGTCGACGACGTGGTCAACGTCCTCCCCAAACCGCTGCGGGAGATCGCGTACCGCCACCACGAGCTGATCAAATTCGCCATCGTCGGCGCCACCACCTTCATCATCGACTCGGGCATCTTCTACGTGCTCAAGTGGACGGTGCTGGAGACCAAGCCGGTCACCGCGAAGATCATCTCCGGGGTGATCGCGGTCATCTGCTCCTACATCCTCAACCGCGAGTGGTCGTTCAAGAACCGCGGCGGGCGCGAGAAGCATCATGAGGCGCTGCTGTTCTTCGGTGTCAGCGGTGTCGGGGTGGTGCTGAGCTTCATCCCGCTATGGATCTCCAGCTACGTCTTCGACCTGCGCCAACCCGATGTGAGCTTCACCGTCGAGAACATCGCGGACTTCATCAGCGCCTTCATCATCGGCAATCTGCTGCAGATGGCCTTCCGCTACTGGGCGATGCGCCGCTGGGTGTTCCCGGACGAAATCAGTGAGCTGGTCGAGGAGATCGAAGAGATGCTCGAGGAAGAGCAGCTCGGCCGCAGCTAGCGCGGCTCCGGCACCTGCGCGCCATTGGACGTGCGCGGCGGCGACGCACTGGACCCCAGGAACATCGCGAACAGCGCAGGCCGGCGCCGCTGCAACTCCAGCCGCCCACCATCGGCCTCGACGAGCGCCCTGGCCAGGGCCAGCCCGACACCGGTGGAGCCACCCGCCGAGAAGCCGCGATCGAAGATGTGCGGCGCGAGTTCGTCACGCACACCATCGCCCTCATCGGCCACCTCGACCACCACCAGCGGTTCGCGATCGCTGACCGTGCGCACGGTGCGCACCGACACCGTGCAGGTGCCGCCACCGTGCATCAGCGCATTGTCGACCAGCACGGCCAGTGATTCGCGCAGGCGGGATCCGGTGATCGGGGCGCGCAGGGATTCGTCGCCGATCAGTCGCAGTGTGCGGCCCGCCTCGGTGAACGGATGCGACCACTCCTCGACGACACCGCGCAATTCATCCATCACCGGCACCGGATCGCGGTCGGCGGCATCCTCGTCGCGCGAGGCGCGGACCAGATCATCGATGGCATCGGTGAGCCGGTCGACCTGCGCCATCGCCTCCTCGGCCTCGTGTACCACGGCCGGATCGGAGTGCGCGGACAGCTCGTCGAGCCGCAGGCGCACCGCGGTCAGGCGGCTGCGCAGCTGATGCGAAACATCGGCGACCAGCGCGTGCTCGCGCTGCAGCCGCCCGGCGATCTCGACGGTCGCCGAATCGAGCACATCGGAGACCCGGTCCAGTTCGGAGATCCCGTGCCGACGCGGATCCGGCCGGAAGTCGCCCATGGCCAGCCGTGCCGCCCTGGCCGCCACATCACGCAGCGGATCGGCGACCCGGCGCGCGGTGATCATCGCCACCGACACCGCCGCGCCGAGCGAGGCGAGCACCGCGAAGGCCACCACCGCGACGGCCTGGATCTGCATCATATGCATCGGTCCGGACGGAATCTCCAACCGCAGCGAACCCTTTGTGCCCATGGACAGCGATTCGACCAGTGGGTCTTCGACCTCTTCCGCACCGATATCGAGCCGGGACGCATTGTCCTGCGGCGCCGGATAGATGATGGTCAGCCTGCCGTCCTTGGGGATCAGCGGCCGCACCAACCGGGTGTCGAGTTCGCCGAGCACCATGCCGTCACCGCGTTCCTGGGCAATGATCTCGGTGGCGATCCGCTCCAGCCGGTTCTCCAGATCACTGCGGGTGATGTCCTCGACCCATAGCCACGCGGTATAGATCAGCGGAACGCCGAGCACCACCGTGGTGATGGTCAGCACGGTGAGGATCGATCGCAGAATTCTGCGTCTCATATCAGTTGCGCCGCACCATCAGTCGGTGTTCAGACGGAAGCCGACCCCGCGCACGGTGACAATGCGCCGCTCCGCCATCGGGCCCTCGTCGCCGATCTTGCGGCGCAGCCAGGACATGTGCATATCCAAGGTCTTCGAACCGCGCAGTTCGGCGTCGCCCCATACCTCGCGCAGGATCGTCTCGCGCGGGACCACCTGGCCCGCCCGATCGATCAGCACCTTGAGCAATTCGTATTCCTTATTGGCCAAACCGACTTCGACGCCGTTGACCAGCACCCGTCGCGCGGCGGGCTCCAGCCGGATGCCGCCCACCTCGACGGCCTCATCGCCGATTCCACTGCGCCGCAACAACGCTCGCACCCGTGCGAGCAATTCGGCCAGCCGGAACGGTTTGCCGACATAGTCGTCGGCGCCCGCGTCCAACCCGACGACGAAATCCACCTCGTCGGTGCGCGCGGTGAGCATGAGCACGGCCAGATCGGCGCCACGGGCACGGACCTGACGGCATACCTCGAGTCCGTCCATACCGGGCAGGCCGAGATCGAGAATGAGCAGATCGTGATCGCCCTCGAGGGCCCGTTTCAGCACCGCGGGCCCGAAACGCTCGACGGTGACCGAATAGCCCTCGCGCCCCAGCGCACGCGAGAGCGGTGCGGCGATGGCCTCATCGTCTTCGGCCAGCAGTACGGCGGTCATTGACCCAGATTATCGCGCGACTGTTCGAATACCTGGTGGTACAGCAGCGCATGCACCTGCTGCACCTGCGGAATGTCGTCGTATTCGAGCGGTTCCTCCGAAGACGAACCGATGATCAGGGTGCCGGTGCCGAGCAGCCGGTCGAACAGACCGTGGCGGAATTGCACGCTGGAAATCCGGCTCATCGGGATATCGATGCCGGTGTGGGTGAGCACGCCCTGACGGATCAGCACTCGCCGGTCGGTCACGATGAAATGCGTCGACTTCCAGCTGATAACCGGTGCGGCACAACGCCATACGAGGATGCCGAGCCAGACCACGAGCACCACGATCAGCAGCACCGAACGATTCGTGCCCTCGGCCTTGCGCGAGATGAACCCCCCGGCGAATCCGGCCAGCGCGGTGGCGACGATGAGCGTCACAATCGGCCAGAACAGCATTTTCCAATGCGGATGACGATGGAGTATCAACTGCTCGTCCGGGGCGAGCACCTCCTCCGGATAACCCATGACGGAACCCTACCGCGAGAACACGCCCGAAAGCGTGGACAATGACGCGTGCCGTGCTGCACAATCGTCACCTCGCCGCATCGGCGGCTCGAGCCCTTCTCGAGTCGGCTCGAGTTTCGGCACAGGTTCACCTCATACCGTAGCGACTGCTTGCAGATCGCTCGAAACGACCAGCCTCGACCCGACGGCAGCCGCTCGACCCGGCTCTGCCCGTTCGACCAGCTCTCGTTGTGTTCTGCTCAATGCCCTGCCTGTGAAAAGACAAGTCCGGCTTGACAAGACGTCGATAACGACCGCGGAGGCCGCTGTGACCCGAGATCTGACCCAATTGGAAATCCTGACCGAACTCGAACCGGTGGCCGAACAGAATCTCGACCGCCACCTCTCGATGGCCAAGGACTGGCACCCGCACGACTACGTCCCATGGGACGAGGGGCGCAACTTCGCCGCAATGGGCGGTATGGACTGGGCACCGGAGCAGTCCAAGCTGAACGAGGTTGCCAAGGCCGCCATGATCACCAATCTGCTCACCGAGGACAACCTGCCCTCCTATCACCGACTGATCGCCGAGCACTTCTCCCAGGACGGCGCCTGGGGCAGCTGGGTGGGCCGCTGGACGGCCGAGGAGAACCGGCACGGCATCGTCATGCGCGACTACCTCGTGGTCACCCGCGGCGTCGATCCGGTCGCGCTGGAACAGGCCCGCATGACCCATATGACCCGCGGCGTGCCCTCGCCCGAGGGCGGGGCCGGATTCCTGGTGAACGTCGCGTATGTGACGTTCCAGGAGCTCGCCACCCGGGTCAGCCACCGCAATACCGGCAGGGTCTGCGATGACGCCATCGCCGACCGCATGCTGCAGCGCATCGCCGCCGACGAGAACCTGCACATGATCTTCTACCGCAATATGTGCGGCGCAGGCCTGGACCTGGTACCCGATCAGGCCATGGCCGCGATCACCGCGATCCTCACCAACTTCGTCATGCCCGGCTACGGAATGCCGAACTTCCGCCGCAACGGCGCGCTGATGGCCAAACACGGCATCTACGACCTGCGCCAGCACCTCGAAGAGGTGGTACAGCCGGTGCTCAAGAAGTGGAACATCTTCGAGCGCACCGACTTCGGCCCGCGCGGCGAGCAGGCCCGCGAGCAACTCGGCGCATTCCTGGCGAAGCTGGAGAAGGATGTGCTCAGGTTCGAAGAACAGCGCGACCGCCTGCTCGCCAGGGAAGCGGCACGCGGCGTCATGCAGCCTGTCTGATCCGAACATCATGCCCGGCAACAGGTTCCGGCCCAACCAGCCGCACACCCTGTCGGGATCCGCAGTGGCGCTCCATAAGGGTGCGGCGCTCGGTCAGCGCGGATCAGTAGTTGGCGCGCAGATGGGTGACGTCGGCCGCGGACACGGCGTGGTCGCCGATCAGCAGGCGGCCCGCGGTATCGATATCGGTGGCAATGCCCTCGATGGTCTGGCCGCCCGGCAGTTCGGCGCGCACAAGGGCGCCGAGGGTGGCGCACCGGTCGCGGTAGACGCCGATCAGGTCGGTGGTATCCCAACCGGCGTCGCGCCACGCGGTGAAGCGGCGGGCGAATTCGGCCAGCAGTGACTGCACGAGCTCGGTGCGGTCGGTGACCTTCGCACCCGCCAGCGCGAGCGAAGTGGCATGCGGCACCGGCAGTTCCGCCTCGGTGAGATCGACGTTCAGGCCGACCCCGACGACAATGGCGGGTGCCCCACCACCGGAGGCGACTTCGGCCAGGATGCCCGCGACTTTGCGGCCATCGATCAGCACATCGTTGGGCCACTTCAGATTCGCGTCCACACCGGCGCTCGCTCGCAGTGCGTCCACTACCGCGACGCCGGTGAGCAGTGGCAGCCAGCCGAGCGCCGACGGCTCGATGCCGCGCAGCCGCACCAACAGCGACATCGCTATCTGTGCGCGCGGCGGGCTGATCCAGGTCCTGGCATGCCGCCCGCGGCCCTGCTCTTGGGTTTCCGCGAGCAGAACCGCGCGATCGGCTTCGGCATCCCCGGCCCGGGCGATCAGGTCCGCATTGGTGGACCCGGTCGACTCCACCACCTCGATGTGAGAGAAGAACGACAGCTCGGGCAACTCGATGAGACTGCGCCGCAACTGCTCTGCATCCAATGGTGGCCTGTGCACACCGGCAGGTTACTCGGTACGCACCGACCTGCCGCGATAGGTCGACGCCGTCGTTATCGCGGCAGGTCGCGAGGGTCGTAGCTATCCGCAGAGGACGTATTCGACAGACTCCGCCATGGCGGGGCTCTCCTCCGCCGTGGCGGATTCGGTGGCCTCAGCCCGGTGCTCCGGCTCGACCACGGTCGGTTCGGTGCGCACGGTCTGCCAACTGGTCCAGGACGCCGCCGACGCGTATTCGGCGGTCCTTCGACTCCACTCCCACATGTTTCCCTCCCCTCGGTCAGTTCAGTGCGGCTCAGGTCGCCATGCGCGCGGCGCGCGCTCGCCTCCGATCGAACATTTCTCGGACCTCCCCTCGGTCGAATTACTGACGCCCCCAGGCTATCTGGGCACGAGAACGACCCGCCACCGATTTTCGCGGCGCCGGACACTTCACAAGCCCGCCCCGGTTCGCCGATCAACCAGGAAGTTTGTCGCCATTCGCATACCGGAACATGATCTAGCTGGGGTTTTTTACTCACCGGTAAGCGACACTCGGTTAGAGCGAAGCACTGGCACTGGTTACACTCCGGAGCCATGACGAGTGTCCAGCAGCAGCCCGCATCGGAATCGGCGGGCACCCCCGATATCCACACCACCGCTGGGAAGCTGGCTGACCTGCGCAATCGGCTGGAAGAAGCGCAGCACCCCATGGGTGAGGCCGCGGTCGACAAGGTGCACGCCAAGGGCAAGATGACCGCCCGCGAGCGCATCCTCGCACTGCTGGACGAGGGCTCTTTCGTCGAGCTCGACGCACTGGCCCGCCACCGCAGCGTGAACTTCGGCCTGGAGAGCAACCGGCCGCTCGGCGATGGTGTGGTGACCGGCTACGGCACCATCGACGGCCGCGACGTCTGCATCTTCAGCCAGGACGTTACGGTCTTCGGCGGCAGCCTCGGCGAGGTCTACGGCGAGAAGATCGTCAAGGTGATGGACCTGGCACTCAAGACCGGCCGGCCGCTGATCGGCATCAACGAGGGTGCGGGCGCGCGCATCCAGGAGGGCGTCGTCTCGCTCGGCCTCTACGGCGAGATCTTCCACCGCAACATCCAGGCCTCGGGCGTCATCCCGCAGATCTCGCTGATCATGGGCCCGGCCGCCGGTGGCCATGTCTACTCCCCCGCGCTGACCGACTTCGTCGTCATGGTCGACGGCACCAGCCAGATGTTCGTCACCGGCCCGGATGTCATCAAGACGGTCACCGGCGAGGACGTCACCATGGAGGACCTGGGTGGCGCGCACACGCATATGACGAAATCCGGTGTCGCACACTATGTCGCCTCCGGTGAGCAGGACGCCCTCGATTACGTCAAGGACCTGCTGAGCTACCTGCCGAGCAATAACCGTGCCGAGGCGCCGCGCTTCCCGGCCACCGATCCGATCACCGGCGCCATCGAGGATTCGCTCACCGAGGAAGACCTCGAGCTGGACACGATCATCCCGGATTCGCCGAACCAGCCCTATGACATGCACGAGGTCATCCGTCGCCTGCTCGACGACGACGAATTCCTCGAGGTGCAGGCCGAGCGCGCGATGAACATCATCGTCGGCTTCGGTCGGGTCGACGGCCGCAGCGTCGGCATCGTCGCCAACCAGCCCACCCAGTTCGCGGGCTGCCTCGATATCGACGCCTCGGAGAAGGCCGCGCGCTTCGTGCGCACCTGCGACGCCTTCAACGTCCCGATCATCACCCTGGTGGACGTCCCTGGCTTCCTGCCCGGCACCGGCCAGGAGTACAACGGCATCATCCGGCGCGGCGCGAAGCTGCTCTACGCCTACGGTGAGGCCACTGTGGGCAAAATCACCATCATCACCCGCAAGGCCTACGGCGGCGCCTATGACGTCATGGGTTCCAAGCACATGGGCGCCGATGTGAACCTGGCGTGGCCGACCGCCCAGATCGCCGTCATGGGCGCCTCGGGCGCGGTCGGGTTCGTCTACCGCAAGCAGCTGCAAGAGGCCGCGAAGAGCGGAAACGATGTGGATGCACTGCGCCTGGAGTTGCAGAACGAGTACGAGGACACCCTGGTGAACCCCTACGTCGCCGCCGAGCGCGGCTACGTGGACGCGGTCATTCCGCCCTCGCACACCCGTGGCCAGATCGTCTCGGCACTGCGCCTGCTCGAGCGCAAGATGGTGACGCTGCCGCCGAAGAAGCACGGCAACATACCGCTGTGATCAAGCGATAGCCTCGATGGGCCGCGCACACTGGTTGTAGAGACACAATGAGTGAATTCGACGATGATGGTCGCTTGCTCCACATGACATCGCGTTGGGCATGGGCTCGATCGATATAGAGAGAGGATCTGGCACTGTGACGACCGTGGCAGAAGAAGACGTGTTGACCGCCGCCGAACTGGATCTCACAGTCGACCCGATCGCGGACGTGGTCGAGGTGGTCGCACCCGCGACGAACCCGGCCGCCGAGGCGACCGAGCAACCGTTCATTCGAGTCATCAAGGGCGCGCCGTCCGATGAGGAAGTCGCGGCGCTCGTCTGCGTGCTGTCGGCGGCCGCGAATAGCGGCAGCGGAAGCCGACCTAACGGTCCGTCCGACACCTGGGGTCGCCCGACGCTGATGCACCGCGGCACCTCGCCGTTCTCCCCGTACGCGTTCCCACAGCTGTCACACCTGCGCGACTGATCGGATGACGAGACTCGTTCTCGCCTCCGCCTCGCCCGCCCGTCGCGAGGTGCTGCGCTCGGCGGGCATCGACCCCGTCGTCCGTATCTCCGATGTCGACGAGGACGCCGTTGCCGCGGCACTGCCGCCCGGCACGGCACCCGAGGTCGTCGTAGTCGAGCTGGCGCGGGCCAAGGCCAGGGCGGTGGCGGCGACAATTCCGGACTTCGCCGCGGATTGCGTTGTGGTCGGCTGCGATTCGATGCTGCTGGTCGACGGCGAATTACAGGGCAAGCCCCACACGCCCGAGGTGGCGCGCTCGCGCTGGGCCGAAATGGCCGGGCGCAGTGCCGATCTCATCACCGGCCACTGCGTACTGCGGCTGCGGGACGGCGAGGTCATCGCCGAATCCGTCGATTGCAGTTCCACCACAGTGCACTTCGCCAAACCCGACCCCGAAGAGCTGGACGCCTACATCGCGACCGGCGAGCCCTTGCAGGTGGCTGGCGCGTTCACACTCGACGGCATGGGCGGTTGGTTCGTCGATCGCATCGATGGCGATCCGTCGAGCGTTATCGGAATCGGATTACCACTGCTGCGCCGACTGCTTGGCGACGTTGGGATCGGCATTGCGCAGCTGTGGAGCCATTCGGCCCGCTGACGGCGGCGCGATCCGCGGCTCGCCGGGGGCCATCCGCGGCTCCGCCCCGGACTCCGCGCCGATCGATACCGGCGCCACCTCGCGGTCGTGCTCCGGCTCCCGCAGCACGCCCTGGTTGCGCCGGGCGTC
The DNA here is from genome assembly GCF_053602975.1 of Nocardia sp. NPDC004278. NCBI lineage: Bacteria > Bacillati > Actinomycetota > Actinomycetes > Mycobacteriales > Nocardiaceae > Nocardia > Nocardia sp. NPDC004278. The sequence continues at coordinate 146,509 of NZ_JBSGEQ010000012.1, read as the reverse complement.
GTGGGCGATGAGCTCCAAACGGACCAGACAGAGCTCCGGCTCGACGAACGGGTGCAGCCGGACATTCACCTCGCCGCGCGCGCCATTGCGGTCGAGAACTTCCTTGATCAGGCCCAGATGCACACCGCACACCACTTCGGAGTGGGTGCGTGCGAGTTCACGCAGCGGGCAGGCGGTCAGCCGGACCAGCACCTGATCATTGGTCTCGGCGGCCGGATCGCGCTCCGGGGCGAAGCCGAGCTCGGAGAGCAGCGTGATGGTGACGTCCTTGGCGTCCTCCAGCGATTCGACCGCGTGATCGCCCGCATCGAGCTTGGCGCCCCAGGCGCGTCCGGCGGCGACGGCCGCCTCGGAGCGGCGCCGTGGATCGGGGCCGAGTTGATCGGCTAGTACCTGGGCCAGCTCCTGATAACCGACCGATCGCTGGACAGCGCTATAGCCGATGCGCGGGCGGCCGCGGCCGCGCGGGGGCTGCTGGAACTGCCGCACCAGCGATTCCCTGGTGAGTACATCCAGATGGAATCGAACAGTGGTGACGTGCTGTCCAGTGATTCTGGCCAGTTCTTGGGCATCGAGAGGTTCGCTGGCGCCACGTAGGATCGCGAGCAGTCGACGCCTCGGCCAAGAATCGGACATAGCTCACCCCTCCTCCCGGGAGACTTTATCGGATGAGGGTGCGATTTATTCGCCCATTCAGCCGATTTGTGATCTGAAACGAGTTTCCCAAACGCCTCACACCTAACATCGCTGTGAGACCCGAATCGCTATAACCACCCGTCTACCTCGTGTGAAGGACCCATATCGTGCCCGTTGCCCCGGACCCTCGTCCCGCTTTCGGTTCTTACGCACATCCTCACCGACTAGTAACCACAGAGTGGCTGTCGGCAAACATCGGCGCGCCGGGACTGAAGATCATCGAATCCAATGAGGACATACTGCTCTATGACATAGGGCATGTTCCAGGCGCCACCAAGATCGATTGGCGGGGCGACCTGAATGATGCGGTTACGCGTGACTATATCGACGGGGCCCGGTTCACCGAGTTGATGCGCGCCAAGGGCATCGAGCGCGACGATACCGTGGTGATCTACGGCGATCGCGGCAACGCGCAGGCAGCGCACGCCTGCTGGGTCTTCACCCTGTTCGGGCATCCGGATGTGCGGCTACTCGACGGTGGCCGGGACGCGTGGATCTCCGAGGCGCGCGATACCACTTTCGACCCGCCCTATCTCACCCGCAGCGAGTATCCGCTCGTCAGTCGCGACGACGCCACCGTGCGCGCGTTCCGCGAGGACGTGCTCGCGCATCTCGGCAGACCGCTGATCGACGTGCGCTCCCCCGAGGAGTACTCCGGTGAGCTGATCCAGCCGCCGATCAATCCCGAGGATGCGGCATTGCGCGGCGGGCATATTCCTACCGCGGTCAACATCGCGTGGACCGAGGCCTTCCACAGTGACGGCCGCTTCCGTTCCCGCGCCGAATTGGACGAGATCTACGGTGCGCTGGCGACCGCCGACGATCTGGTGGTCTACAGCCGGGTCGGCGAGCGATCCAGCCATACCTGGTTCGTCCTGACCTATCTGCTCGGCCTCGACGGCGTGCGCAATTACGATGGCTCCTGGACCGAATGGGGCAACTCGGTGCGCATGCCGATTGCCAAGGGGTATGAACCCGGCGACGCACCCGCGGGCAGTGCCCGCAAGGTACGCGCCAGGTAGTCCCGATTCGCCTCCGGCGCACCTGATCACCGAATCCGATCCGCGGATTCGCGACCTACCTCCCCCGGCCCCACGCCGCCGCCGACGAGGTGTGATCCACGACCTACTGTTGAGTAGGGCTATCCGAGTTCGGGCTCTGTTGGCAGACTGCCTACACTCGCCCCAGACGTAAGTTTGTCGACCACGGGGCGACCAAAAAGATTGCTAACAGGAGGCTCAGTGCCCAGCCATGCCAGCGCGCGGATATCGAAGGTACTCGTAGCTAACCGAGGCGAGATCGCCGTTCGCGTGATCCGGGCGGCCAAGGATGCCGGTATCGGCAGCGTCGCGGTATACGCGGAGCCCGATGCCGATGCCCCATTCGTGAAGCTCGCCGACGAGGCCTTTGCCCTGGGTGGTCAGACCTCGGCCGAGTCGTACCTCGTATTCGACAAGATCCTCGACGCCGCGGCCAAGTCCGGCGCCGACGCCATCCACCCCGGCTACGGATTCCTTTCCGAGAACGCCGACTTCGCCCAGGCCGTCATCGACGCCGGGCTGATCTGGATCGGCCCGTCCCCGCAGTCCATCCGCGACCTCGGTGACAAGGTCACCGCGCGCCACATCGCCGAGCGCGCCAAGGCGCCGATGGCCGCTGGCACCAAGGATCCGGTCAAGAACGCGGCCGAAGTGGTCGAGTTCGCCAAGGAGTACGGCGTACCGGTCGCGATCAAGGCCGCCTTCGGTGGTGGTGGCCGCGGCATGAAGGTCGCGCACTCCATCGAGGAGATTCCGGAGCTGTTCGAATCGGCGACCCGGGAGGCGATTGCCGCCTTCGGTCGCGGCGAATGCTTCGTCGAGCAGTACCTGGACAAGGCTCGCCACGTCGAGGCACAGGTCATCGCCGACAAGCACGGCAACGTTGTGGTGGCGGGCACCCGTGACTGCTCGCTGCAGCGCCGGTTCCAGAAGCTGGTCGAGGAGGCGCCCGCGCCGTTCCTCACCGACGATCAGCGCGCGCGCATCCACGCTTCGGCCAAGGCCATCTGCCGGGAGGCCGGTTACTACGGCGCTGGCACCGTGGAGTACCTGGTGCAGGGCGACACCGTGTCGTTCCTCGAGGTGAACACCCGCCTGCAGGTCGAGCACCCGGTCACCGAGGAGACCGCGGGCATCGACCTGGTGCGTCAGCAGTTCCGCATTGCCGAGGGCCACGCGCTGGAGATCACCGAGGATCCGACGCCGCGCGGGCACTCCTTCGAATTCCGGATCAACGGTGAGGATGCCGGTCGTGGCTTCCTGCCCGCCCCCGGCCCGGTCGCGGTCTACTCCGAGCCGAGCGGTCCCGGTGTGCGCGTCGACTCCGGTGTGGTGCAGGGCAGCGTGATCGGCGGTCAGTTCGACTCGATGCTGGCCAAGCTGATCGTCACCGGCGAGAACCGTGAGCAGGCGCTGCAGCGGGCCCGGCGCGCGCTGGCCGAATTCCACGTCGAGGGGCTGGCCACGGTCATCCCGTTCCACCGCGCGATCGTCGAGGATCCGGCGTTCATCGGTGACGGCGAGAAGTTCGACGTCTACACCAAGTGGATCGAAACCGAGTGGGTCAACAACGTCGAGCCGTACACCCCGGCCGGTGTCACCGAGACCGAGGACGAGGAACTGCCGCGGCAGAAGGTCGTCGTCGAGGTCGGTGGGCGTCGGGTCGAGGTGTCGCTGCCCGGTAGCTTCACCGTCGGCGCGGGTGCCGCGGGTGCGGGCGGCAATGGCGCCGGAGTGATCCGCAAGAAGCCCAAGCCGCGCAAGCGCGGCGGCGCCGGTGCCGGTGCGGCCTCCGGTGACGCGGTCACCGCGCCGATGCAGGGCACCGTGGTGAAGGTCGCGGTCGAGGAGGGCCAGTCCGTCGAGGCGGGCGATCTGATCGTGGTGCTCGAGGCCATGAAGATGGAGAACCCGGTCAACGCGCACAAGGCGGGTGTGGTCACCGGACTGTCCGTCGAGGCCGGTGCGGCCATCACCCAGGGCACCGTGCTCGCCGAGATCAAATAAGTAAACAGCTGGCGAAGACCGTTTCGGAGCGGGCGCGCGACGACGACGTCCGCGCCCGCTCTGTCGTATCGTGGTCCGGTGACCAGCTCTGCCGTCGTGCCCACCGCCGCGGACGTCATCCGCGGCCGACGTGAATCAGCAAGCCGCGCCGACGGATATCGCCTCGCCCTGGTCATCGAGGGCGGTGGCAGCCGGGGCGTGTACTCCAGCGGAATGGTGCTTGCGCTAGAGGAACTCGGGCTGGCCTCGATCTTCGACGCCGTGTACGGCACTTCGGCGGGCGCGATCAATGGCGCGTGGTTCCTGTCCGGGCGAGCGTTGTCCGGCATGCGCGCCTGGACCGATCCGGTGATCATGCGGCGCGCGGTCGATCCGGCTCGGCTGCTGCGCGGACGTCCCGCCTTCGACCTGGACTACCTGGTGCACCAGGTGTACGACGGCATCGAGCCGATGGACTTTCCGGCGATTCTGGCCAACGCCACCACCTTTCACCCGATCGGCACCGATATCCGCTCCGGGCGCGCGGTCGACCTGCACCATCACATCATCGATAAACGCACCCTGATGACCGCGCTGCGGGCTTCAGCGGGGCTGCCGATACTCGCGGGACCGCCGGTGCCACTGGGCGATGCCGAGTACCTCGACGGCGGGCTCGCCGAAACCGTGCCTATTCGCACCGCGGTTCGCGACGGTGCGACGCATGCGCTGGTGCTGCGCACCCGACGCACCGATGAACAGCGCCCGCCCGCCTCCCGTTTGCATCGGGTCGTCGGGGGCGGCTATCTGCGCGTGCGCGCCCCCGGGGCCTACCGTGCGTGGCTCCAGCGGCCGCACCAGCAGTCCATCGAGGACCGCTTCCTCGCGGGTCTCGGGGATGCGGCGCTCCAGATCCACCCACCCCTCGGCTCCCCGAATATCGACAGCGCGGCACGCGATACCGCCTTGCTGGCCGAGGCACTGACCATTGGACGTCAGGCCGTGCATGCGTCGATGGCGGCGCTGGTCGATTCGGCCGACCGCGCGCGCTGAACGCTGACCAGCTTGTGGCACAGGTCAACTCAGGTGGACGGTGACGCCGTTGGAGAGCATGAAGTCGTGTAGTTCGAGCTGGCTCGGGGTGGCGTCCGTTGGGACGTCGAAGACCAGTTGGGTGGTGGCGGACTGGCCGGGCTGGAGTTCGAAGGAGTAGTTGTAGCGGCGTTGGGTGTTCTGCCACATGCTCGCGATGGCATTGTGGTCGACCTGGCGGCCCTGGGTATCGACGAGACGTTGTCCGACGGGCAGGAACCACTTCGGCTCGTCGGAGATATTGCGCACGGCGACCGTGACGACGGAGTAGGTACCGCCCGCATTCTGCAGCCCGATCCGCGAAATCCCGGAATCGACCGCGGTGACCACGAATTCGAATTTGCCATCCCGCACCGGGGTATTCAGGCCGGAGAACCCGGGAGCGGGCGGTTCGGCCGATTGCGCGGTACCACCATCGCGCACGGCGGCGGACGGATCGGCCGTGCGCGGACCGCCGCCACTGCCGGTATTGCCGAATGCGACCAGCGCCGCACACCCAGCCGCCAGCATGAAGGGGGTCAGAAACATGACGACGAGCGCGCCGATCACCCTGGATAGGAAGGACTTACGCCGTGGCCGACGCCGTGCGACCCGGCGCGCGGGCGGGGCGATCCAGGGACGGCGCTGCGAGACCGTCCAGCGGGGAGCCACCGGGATGCGCGCGGCCCGCTTCGGTTGCGCCACCGCCCGTTCGGCCGCCGACGGCGGACGGACGTGCGATCTCGGCGGTACCGCTGCACGTTGCGGCGACCACGGCGAATTCTGTTGCGGCGCAGCACTTCCCACTGAGGCAAAAGGTGGAGCTGGGTCCAACCGCGTCGCCACCAGCGTCGGCGTCGGACCGGGTTCCGGCAACACCTTGGTCGCCGCAAGCGGCTTCGGCGATGACTTGACCAGCGGCACCGGAGATGGCGCCGATGACATCGGCGCGCGCGTCTCCACCCGCGTCGGACTCGGCTGGTGATCCGCCAGTTGCTGCGGTACCGCAGCGTGCGCGGTCGAGGGTGTTGCCGGTTCCGCCCTTGACGATTGTGGGGCGGAATCGTTCGGCACGCGGGACAGTGCGGTTGCCGCATATGCCGCGGCGGCGAACTCGCGTGCCGTCGGATAGCGCGCGGCCTGATCCTTGGCCATGCCGCGGGCGATGACTGTGTCCAATTCCGCTGGTACCGCTGGGTTTACCGTCGACGCGTGGGGTGGGGCGGTCATCAGGTGGCCGTGCATTTGGCGGGCCGGGTCGGTGTCGCCGTAGGGGCGGCGGCCGGTCAGGCATTCGTAGAGGACGCAGGCAAGTGAGTAGACGTCGGAGCGGGCGTCGACGGTGCCATTGAAGCGCTCTGGCGCCATATAGGCCCAGCTGCCGATGGCCATTCCGGTGGCGGTGACGGACGTCTGGCCCAGGCTCCGGGCAATGCCGAAGTCGATGAGATACGCGTGCCCCCCGGTGCCGATCAGGATGTTCGACGGTTTGACGTCACGGTGGATCAGCCCGGCCCGATGCGCGGCATCCAGACCCGAGGCCACCTGCGTCACGAAGTCCGCGGCCGCGGTGGGTGTCAATGTGCCGACCCTGGTCAGCATTTCGGCCAGGTCGATGCCATCGATGTACTCCATATCGATGAACAACCGGCCGTCGAGCTCCCCGAACCCGTAAATTTTCACGATATTCGGATGCCGCAGACTCGACCCGAGCCGCGCCTCCCGCTCGAACCGCTGCCGATACTCCGCATCGGTGGCCACCTGCTCGGCCAACACCTTCAGCGCAACCGTGCGCCCGGTGTCGGTATCACACGCCAGCCATACCGCCCCCATACCGCCCCGCCCGAGCAATCGGTCGAGCCGGTACTTTCCGAACTGTTCCCCCATCACTGACCTCCCGGTGGCCGCGCCGTTGCGGAGTGGGGCGGCAACCCGATCGAAACCGCATCGCCCGAACCTATCCCGACCCTAGCCCCGCCCCTCCCCCTCGAACAGTGTGACTTCCCCTACGTACTCCTACTCAGGAGACACCCCAGACCTCGACGCAACTGTCCCTCGAGCAATCCGGTCCCCGAGCTGCTGGCTAATCAACCTCGTTCAGGCGCACACTGACGCTGACACGGCCCTTATCGTCGCGTCGTGCGACGGCGTGCCCGGATCGTTCGACGCCGTCCAGCCGAAGCGAGATGGGGCCGCCCGCGCCGAGAAAGTTGCGCCACCACGTCTTCTGGTCCGGCAGGGCCACAGCGATGGTGATCTCGTCGCCAGCGCGTCGAAAGCTCACCGGTGTGCTGATGGTGCGCCCCGAACGTCGGCCGACATAGGTGGCCTCAGTGATCGACCGGCCCAGCCGAGGTCCGATCCACGGTGCCTTGGTCAACGCCATGACCCCCGCGTTGAACCCACGCGCAACCGGTCCCAGCACCGCTTTGAGTTCCATCGAATCTCCTGATCATCGAATGAGCATCGAGCACCAAACTAGCGAACTCGGGCAGCGATGGCCGCATACGCCTCATGCAGAGCAGGAAGGATGCTAGAGGTGCGCGGCGCTGAATCCCACTGCGGCGCCGATGAAATCCTCGTAGCGGGCGTGCGCAGTGGGGTCGACTCCCCCTCCGCAGACCGGGTCACCGGCCACACAGAAATCGGCGGTGCGGTTCAGGTACTGGTCGGGAACGCTCGACCCGAGCAGGCGCAGCGGGTCACCGAAGAGCAGTACTACGGCCACGCGGCCGACGAGATCACCGGGCAGCTGCACCACGCCCGGCAGTCCGGCGACGATACCGGTGCCGAGTGCGGCGTGTACCACGCCCGCGCCCAGCGAGTAGCCAGCCAGGATGAACTCTTCGTTCGGACATGCCGCGGCCTGATCGGCGACGTGCGCGACCAGATCGGCGCTACCGGTACTCACGGACGACAGATCCGTCGGATTCGCAGGGTAGTTCACCGGATATGCCTGCACGCTCATCGGCAGCACCGCCCGCATCGCGGCGTACAGCCGATCACCGACGAAGGTTCCGAGATACCCGGGTTCCTGAGTTCCCCTGGCCACCACCAGGTCCACCGCCGCACACGATTGTGCCGCCGCGTGCGGAGCGAACAGGACGCTAGCTGCGACCAGCAAGACCGCGAATGCCGATGCCATCCGCCAATTCTTGAACGGACCCACCTTTCGGTCGCCCATCTTCCTCACCTCTCACGCCGTTGTGAGAAGTGCTTCCTCAGCCCGCACGTCACTGTGCGGCGCCGAGTGACACTTGTCAGAGACAAATAACAATGTACTCCGCTACGAGGGATGGTGCCGGCGACCGCCACCCGCGCTCGAGCCCACCAAACGCGGCAGGACCAGGGCGCACCCGGCCGCTCGTTCCGGTATGTACAGATGGTCCGGCCACCAACCGGGATGCCCCTGGCCGGGCCGGTCCACCGCGATGGGTGCCCCGTCCAGTGCCAGCGCCATTACTCCGGCTCATCGCCACTGAGCGAAAGATCCACTGCCCCAAGCCAAGTGTTCGCCTGGCGACGCCTACTTACCCGGCTTGAAACGGTTGCCGTGACCGGGCTTGCCATTGTTCGGCTTATCGTCGGCCGAATCGCTGTTGCCCGAGTTGCCGGGTGCAGCTGGGCCGGAGGCCGATTGCCCGGCGTCGGGTTTCGGGCTGCCCTCAGCAGGCTGCGTCGGGATCCAGGTCGCTACATGGCCACCTATGGAACGACACGTGAGCGGGGTGCCGTCACCGGCGACGGCATTGCCGTCCACATCGGGATTGCACGGCTGTTCGGCGACCGGGATCGACGCGTTGGGCGCCGCCGCATGGGCCGACTCGGCCGGGGCCGATCCCAGTGCCGGGCCGGGATGCGACGGCGTCGCCCGGGCGGATGACGGTGCCGCCGATGTTGTTTCGGCTCCTCCGGGCCGCCCCAGCCAGAGCGCAACTCCGATCAGGGCGACAAGCGCCGCGATGGCGGCAGCCGCATGCCCCGGCCCGACTATCCACTCGCCCTCGCGATCGCCCCACGGCTCGGTGTCCCGCCCCCGCGCACCCGCACCCCCGCCACCCCGTTTCCGCGCACCTACATCCCCTGCTTCCGCCCCACCCCACTCGACCACACCCCGCGACCCAACCGCACCCGAACCCCGCTCCGCCACAGCAGCCTTCGGCGATTCGCCCCCACCCGCACCGAGCGCCCCAACCGCACCCACACTCAGCAAGCCCACCGGCTCCACACCCCGCGAGCCGACTGCGTCTACACCTCGCGACCCGGCCGCACCCGCACTCCAAGACTCGACCGCACCCCCATCCGGCGCCTCAACCACCCCCTGCACCCGCGACTCAACCGCCCCCAGCACCCGCGACTCAACCGCCCCCAGCACCCGCGACTCAACCGCCCCCAGCACCCGCGACTCAACCGCCCCCAGCACCCGCGACTCGACCACACCCACATCCCGCGACCCCACCGCCGCCACTCTCGGCGACTCCGCTGCACTCGTGCCCCACGCCCCAACTGCGGCCGCGCCCGGTGACCCCACCGCGCACCGTGACGCGGACACAGGCACACTCGGCAACCCAGCCGGGTGCTGCCCCCGCGACCCGACCGCCGCCGCACCCGGCGACCCAACCTGAGCCCTGCCTTGCGGCCCCACCACCGATGCATCCGGCGACCCGACCGCAGCCGCACTGGGCGACCCAACCGCCCACCGCGACTCGGACACAGGCAAACCCAGCAACCCGGCCGCGCTCAGACCCCACGACTCGACCACACCCGCAGCCCGCGACCCAGCCGCGTCCCCGCCCGGCCACCCGACGCCCCCAGCGCCCAGCACCCCGACGGCGCTCGTGCTCTGTGCCGCACCCGAGTACCGCGGCTCCACTGCAGCCGCACCCAACGACTCGTCCCCACCTGCCCACTGCGGCTCGGACACAGACACACCCCGGGTCCCGACCGCGGCCGCACCCTGCGCATCCATCGGATCCGTGCCCGGCGACTCCATCGCGACCCCACCCAGCGACTCCACCCCACCCGCACGCCGCGTGTCGGGCTCGGCTGCCCCCAGCGACTCCACCCCGCTCACACACCGCGACCCGAACTCACCCCCACCCGACGACTCCGCCCCGCAGGCATCCCGCGCCCGGGCAACATCCCCCTGCCACCCATCGGGCAGCGGGCATGTAATGGACATAGTCCGCGCTGCGATTTCCACGGTCGATGCCTCGTGACCCGTTACCGCGGCATAGGCGGCGGATGCGAATTCGCCTGCGCTGGACCAGCGTTGACCAGGGTCCTTGGCCATGGCTCGGGCGATGGCGGCATCGAGAGCAGGAGGCACAGCGGGATTCAGGGCGGCGGCGCGGGGTGGATCGGCGAGCAGGTGGGCGTGGAATTGCTGCGGCGAATCGATATTGCCGAAAGGTCGTTCGCCGGTGAGGCATTCGTGCAGGACGCAGGCCAGTGAGTATTGGTCGGCGCGGGCGTCGGTGATGCCGCTGAAGCGCTCCGGCGCCATATACGCCAGGGTGCCGACCACATTGCCGTGCGATGTGATGGCTGGCTGATCGATCCGCTGCGCAATGCCGAAATCGATCAGTCGGACGAAACCGCAGGGACTGACCATGATGTTGGATGGTTTGACGTCGCGGTGCACCAACCCCGCCCGGTGGGCGGTATCGAGTGCCATCGCGGTCTGTCCGATGATCGCCACCGCCATGGCCGGGGACATCGGCCCGTCGCGACGCAGCAGGGCGGCGACGTCGGTGCCCTCGATGAACTCCATGTCGATATATAGGCGGCCGTCGAGTTCGCCGAAGTTGTGGATCGGCACCATATGTGGCCCAGGAGCGTGGGCCGCCAGGCGGGCCTCCCTGGTGAACCGCAGCCGATAGGTCGGATCCGCGGCGTGCGTCGCGGCCAGCACCTTCAGCGCCACATCACGGTCGGCGACGGTATCGCGAGCGAGCCAGACCTGCCCGGTACCGCCGCTGCCGAGCAACCGGTCGAGGCGGTAGTGACCGAACCGCGTCTCGCCCATTCGAAACCTCCCGATAGCCTTGCACTCATCTTCGAGTTACCCGAAATCCTCACCGGCTCCACATAATCCGCGAAACTGATGCGGCGGCCGACCGATCATGCCGCAACCCGGCGCGTCAGATCGTGAAATCGCCGACCGCGCCGCTGCGGCATGCCACGACGGCGCTACCGCGAGACGGTGAGATCGGGTACGGCGATAGCCGCTAGCCTTGCTGCTATGAGTGACGTGCCCGAGATCCGCATCGGCACCGCGGAGCGTGAGCAAGCGATGCAGCGACTCTCCGATCATTTCGCCGCCGGGCGGCTCAGCGTGGCCGAGTTCGACGAGCGCAGCGCCGCGGTCGCGGCCGCGCTGACCCGAGGTGACCTGGACAAAGTCTTCGTCGACCTGCCCGGCCCCGCCCCCGTCGCCGCAGTCCCCGCCAAACGCGACGGTTTCCTCGACGAATGGCCCGAGCGAGTGATGGCGGTGATCCCGATCCTCGCGGTCATCCTCTTCTTCGCCACCGGCAGTTGGCTCTGGTTCCTGGCCATCCCATTGGCGGGCGCACTGCTGTTCGGCAACCGGCACGAGCACCAGCAGCGCCGCCGCCAGCGCCGCCGCGGCCGCAGGGAGATCGAGGACTAGTGGAACCCGTCGAAATCAATGCGGGCACCTGGTACCTGCGCGCACTGCGCGCCGACGACCGCATCGATGACCGCCCCGCCCTGGCCGACGGCGGCATCACCGATCCGGACTATGTCGCCCGCCGCACCGCACAGTGGGCCGAGGAAACCAACTTCTCCTGGGCCGTCTGCGAACCCACCACGGCCGAATTGGTCGCCGAGATCGTGGTGACCCCCGGCACCGACGACACCGCCGAACTCACCGGCTGGGCCCGCCCCGGATATGAAACCGCCCTCGACACGGGCACGACGGCGGTCCGCCGCTTCGTCGAAGGCGGCCTCGGCCTCCGACTGCCCTGAGCCGGTGGCCAATTGGCCAACGGCAGCAGCACGCAGACGCCGGTGCCGCTGCTGCAGAAGCGGATCGGCGGGCCCGAGCATGACAGAAAGGCCGTTCCGGTTGTCGGAAGCAGCCTTTCGTGCCTCATGAATACCCGCGCCGCTACGTCGCGCGCTACCCACTCAGCGCATGACCCCGGTGTGGCCGGTGGAATAGCGCCCCGGCTGCGGCCAGATGGTGAGACCGTGCGCCCCACGCCCAACAGGTATGCGCGCCAAAAGATTCCAGTTCACGATATCGATTGCGTAGACCTCACCGTGATGGCGACCGGATACCCAGAAGACCCGCCCGTCCGCGGAGATATTGCCCATATCCGGACTGCCCCCGCCCGGGATGAACCACTTGTGTACCAGTTTGTTCTCGGCGAAATCCCACACCGAGATGCTGCCCTCGTGCCGGTTGGTGATGAGCAGCTGTTTGGAATCGCGGGTGACGTACAAACCGTGCGCCCCCTTGCCGGTCGGCACGAAACCGGTATTCTCCCACGATGATGCGTCGATTGTGTAGATGCCGTCGGCGACCATATCGGCAACGAAGAAGGTGCGTCCGTCCGGCGAGAGCTTGACGTCCTGCGGTTTACCGCCGCGACCGTCCGGCAGATCGATCATCTTGACTACCGCGCGCTCGGCGACATCGAACACCAGCATCCGGCCGATGAATTCGCAACTGGCCAAGGCGAATCTGCCGTCGGCGGTGAAGTCCATGTGGTCGATGCCCGCGCAGTCGGGCACCGCGAGCGCGTGCACCTGCTGCCAGGTGTGCGGATCGTAGAAGTCCAGCGACTTATCCGCCTCGGCGACGACGAGTGCGTATTGGCCGTCCGGCGTGAAGTACATGTTGTAGGGATCGCGGACCGGGAATGGTTCACCGGGTTCACCGGTGCGCGGATCGATCGGCAGCAGGCTGCCACCGCCGATCGGCAGATCATTGGTCACATACAGCGTCTGCATGTCATAGGACGGCACCACATGCTGTGGCTCCCGGCCGCCCGCCGGATAGCTGTCGATCACCTGGAAGGTGCCCGGATCGATCACCGTGACCGAATGCGATTCGCTATTGGGCACGTAGACCAGGGACCGATGGTCGGCCACCGCCGGACTCAGCTCCCGGTCCGCGGCATAGACGTCGGTCGGCGACAGCGGTGGCGGCATGCCGGGTAGCAGTTTCTCCAGATTCGGCGGCGCCGCGCTCGCGGCCGCGACCGGCCTGGAGGGTGGCGGATTCGCCACACCTGCCGATCCGGCCTCGCTGGAGGCACACCCCGCGACCGTCACGAGGACGGTCAGCGAGGCGACCAGTGAATGGATGGCGGACCTGCTGGTCTCGCCGTTCGGTGCGCAGCTTCGGTGATTGCGCTGTCGGTTCACGCGCTGCACCGTGCCAGGAGGTGGTGAAGACGAGATGACATGGGTGCGAAGCCTAGGCGTTGCCGCCCGGATTCCGCAGCATCCCCGCCGACGTGGGACGGATTGCCCGAATCATCCGGAAATGTGTACTCGGGCAGTCGAACTTCCGATCGTGGCCGAATACCCGACGCCACTACCCCGCGTCGCTGAGCACCCGTTCGAGCGCGTCGACCGCGGCATCCAATTCGGCCTCGGTGACGGTGAGCGGCGGCCGGAAGCGAATGCCACGCTCGCCCGTGCCGAGGATCAGCACACGCTCGCGTTCCCACAGCGCGGTCAGCAGCTCGTCCCGCAGTTCGGTCGTGGCGAGCGTGATCGCGCACATCAGCCCGCGCCCGCGCGGCTCGGTGATCCGAGGATGGTCCGCGGAAAGCTGCTCCAGACGCCGCAGCAGATGCGCGCCGAGCGCCTGCGATCGCTCGATCAGTTCGTCGCGCTCGAGCACCTCGAGAATGCGCCGGGCGCGCACCATATCGGTGAGGTTGCCGCCCCAGGTGGAGTTCAGCCGGGAGCTGACGACGAAGACGTTATCGGGCACCTCGTCCACCCGACCGCCTGCCATCACGCCACAGACCTGGGTCTTCTTACCGAATACGACCACATCCGGCGCGAGCCCGAGTTGCTGGTAGGCCCAAGTGGTTCCGGTCATGCCGACACCGGTCTGCACCTCGTCGAGGATGAACAGCGCATCGTGCTCATGGCAGAGTCGCTGCACGGCCTGCAGGAATTCCGGACGCAGATGACGGTCGCCGCCCTCGCCCTGGATCGGCTCGGCGATGAAACATGCTATGTCGTTCGGATTTTCGGCGAAGGCGCGACGCATCTGGTCGAGCGCGTTCGTCTCGGCGGCGACGATATCGACGCCGTCGGCGAGGTAGGGCGCGTCAATGCGCGGCCAATCGAACTTGGGGAAGCGCGCCACCTTCACCGGATCGGTGTTGGTCAGCGACATGGTGTAGCCGGTGCGGCCGTGGAACGCTCCGGTCAGATGCAGCACCTTGGTACCGAGTTCCGGTGCCCGGCCGTGGGATTCGTTATGCCTGCTCTTCCAGTCGAACGCGACCTTGAGCGCGTTCTCCACCGCGAGTCCGCCGCCTTCGATGAAGAACAGGTGCGGTAGCCGGGGGTCGCCGAGTACCCGCACGAAGGTCTCCACGAAGCGGGCCATTTCGACGGTATAGATATCGGAGTTGCTCGGCTTGTTGAGCGCGGCTACGCCCAGATCGGCACGGAACTCTTCGTCATCGGCCAAGGCGGGATGGTTCATGCCAAGGGCATTCGAGGCGAAGAAGCCGAACATGTCGAGGTAGGAGCTGCCGTCGCGTTCGTCGACGATACGGCAGCCACGGGATTTCCGTAGATCCAGCACCAAGTCGAATCCGTCGGCAAGGATGTGCGCCGACAGGATCTCGTGTACCCGGGTGGCGGGGGCGACAGGTGCAGTGCCACTCCCCGCGCGGGTGCGCTCCAGTTCGATGGTCACATCCGTAGGGTACGGAAATCTTTACGAAAGATCTACATAACAAACGTACTAATTACGGTTCGGCGGCTATCTGTCGTAGAATGTCTGCAAGATGATGGTGCTTCGAGTTCTCACGTTGGCGGTCGCCCTGATCTCCTGTAGCAACTGCTCGAGGTGCCGAGGAGAGGCCACCCGCACCAGCAGCACGTAACTCTCGTCACCGGCCACGGAGTGGCATGCCTCGATACCCGGGATATGTTGCAGCACGGCAGGCGCGTCATCGGGTTGCGAGGGGTCGAGAGGAGTGATGGCGACGAATGCCGACAACAGTTGTCCGAGCGCCTCGGGGTCGACATGCGCGGTATACCCGCGAATCACCCCGCGCGCCTCTAATCTGCGGACCCGCGATTGCACAGCCGACACCGATAGGCTCGCCTTCTCGGCCAGATTCGACAGGGTGGCGCGACCATCGGCCATCAGTTCACGAATCAGCAGTCGATCGATGTCATCGAGTACGGGTCTTGCCGGTGTATCCGCCATCAGCGAAGGCTAACCCAGCGGACGCTGCTCGGTGCAAAAACTTTCAGTCGTTAACTCGCCGTACCCATCCGAGACCGTCCAGCGACCCAAAGCCACAGCGGAGCAACCGATGACACACACGCTCGACCACCATCTGACCAAGGATCTCGCCGCCCGCGCGGCACAGCTGCTGCACACGCTCGGCGCGCAGCAGCCGGTAGCCGGGGAGTTACCGGCGCGTACCCCGATCACCGGTGGCACGCTGATGACCCTGCGCGCCGATGCCCTCGACGAGGTGGATGCCGCGATCGACAGAGCGGCACGGGCATTCCGCGATTGGCGCGCCGTGCCAGCGCCGGTGCGCGCCGCCGTGGTGCGGCGGCTGGCCGAACTGCTCACCGCGCACAAGGCCGAACTCGGCGAACTGGTCACCCTGGAGGCGGGGAAGATCGGCGCCGAGGCGGTCGGCGAGGTGCAGGAGATGATCGACATCTGCGAGTTCGCGATCGGGTTGTCACGGCAGCTGTACGGCAGGACCATGCCATCGGAGCGGCCGGGGCATCGACTGATGGAGACCTGGCATCCGCTCGGCGTGGTCGGGGTGATCTCGGCCTTCAACTTCCCGGTCGCGGTGTGGGCGTGGAATACCGCGATCGCGCTGGTCTGCGGTGACACGGTGGTGTGGAAGCCGTCGGAGACGACACCGCTGACCGCACTTGCCTGCCACACCCTGTTGCGCCGCGCGGCCGCCGATGTCGGCGCGGATCCCGAAGTGCACCAACTGATCCAGGGCGGTGCGGAAGTCGGATCCAGGCTGGTCGACGACGAGCGCGTTGCGCTGGTCAGCGCGACCGGTTCGGTGCGGATGGGTCGCATCGTCGCACCACGGGTGGCCGCTCGATTCGGGCGGTGCCTGCTGGAGCTGGGTGGCAACAACGGTGCGATCGTCACGCCGACAGCGGATCTGGAGCTGGCGGCGCGCGGTATCGTCTTCGCCGCGGCGGGCACGGCCGGGCAGCGCTGTACGACATTGCGGCGGCTGATCGCGCACGTCGATATCGTCGGTCCGCTGCTCGATCAGGTCGCTGGCGCGTATCGACAACTGCGCGTGGGCAATCCGCTCGATGACGGCGTGCTGGTCGGCCCGCTTGTCAATGGCCGGGCCTACGAGGGAATGCGCGCGGCGATCGACCGCGCACTGGCCGACGGCGGCGAACTGGTATGCGGCGGTGAGCGCGTAGCCGGCTTCGGCGACGACGCCTTCTACGTGCGGCCCGCGATCGTGCGCATGCCCGCCCAGACCGCCGTGGTTCGCGAGGAGACCTTCGCACCGATCCTGTACGTGCTGACCTACCACGATTTCGACGCCGCCGTCGCCATGCACAACGGCGTGCCACAGGGGCTTTCCTCCGCCGTCTTCACCGGGGACCAGCGCGAGGCCGAACGCTTCCTCGCCGCCGACGGCTCGGACTGTGGCATCGCCAATGTCAATATCGGCACCTCCGGCGCGGAGATCGGCGGCGCGTTCGGCGGTGAGAAGCAAACCGGCGGTGGACGGGAGTCCGGCTCGGATTCGTGGAAGGCGTATATGCGTCGAGCCACCAATACCGTCAACTACTCCGACCAGCTGCCCCTCGCCCAGGGCATCCAATTCGGCTGAGCCGCGACCAGTTCGGCCCCGCGATAAATCACTCGCGCCGCCTCGCCGCCCCTGCGTACCCTCGAAAGCGACGACGCAGGGTGGAGCAGCTAGGTAGCTCGCTGGGCTCATAATCCAGAGGTCGCAGGTTCGAATCCTGTCCCTGCCACTAACGGTCCGGGCCGGTCGGTTTGCAAACCGACTGGCCCGGACCATTTTTCATCGATAGGTGGCCGTACGGCGAGTCGCCACGAGTGTCGGTAACGGGCCGTCTGCTGGACCGATGGAGCGGGTAGTCCAGGCAGCACACCCACACTGACCGGCCTGGCCGCGACTTCCGTAGGGGACCCATGAGAAACCGCTTCACCGCAGTGCTCGGCATCGTCTTCGTGGGCGCGTTCGCACTCCTACTCGGCGGCTGCGCATCGCCACCGAGTGGCCCCGGCCTCGTCGCCGCGACGACGTCGACCGTAGCCAAGACCACCTCGGCACCGACGACAACGCCGAAGCCCGCGCCGACAACGCCGGCCCCCACACCGCTGACCACGGCGTCACCACCCGCCGCCGCGGCCCCCATCACGCCCGAGCCGATCGCCTCGCCGCCAACGACCACGGCCTACCAACCGCCCGCGGCAGCCGCACCGGCCCAGCCGATCTGCGGCGACGATTCCTACCTCAACTCCGACAACCAGTGCGTCCACCGCCCACAGTCGGCCCCCGCCGCCCCACCCGGCGCCACCGCCCGCTGCACGGACGGCACCTACAGCTATAGCCAGCACCGCTCCGGCACCTGCTCCCACCACGGCGGCGTATCCGCCTGGCTGTAGCCCTCGGCCACTGCGGCGGCGATCCGCAGGTATCCGTCTTTATGGCTGAGCACCCGCACGGGGGATGCCCGGCGCTAAAGGGTGGAGCCCTCAGCCTGCTGACTGGGGGCTCCATATTGGTTACTCAGCCCCGTCGATCTGGGCTCGAAACACGTCGGCATCCGGCCCCGACAGTTCGTAGGTGACAGTGACCGGCTCGGCCGGGTTCAACTCGTCACGACCAGCGGGCCCTGGCACCATCGAGGCCACCAGCTCCACCAATTCCGTGTAGGTCAACGCCTTCTGCGGCGCAGACGGATCGAAATCGTTGATGACACCGCGCTGCAACGGTTTTCCGCCACCCCGCGGCCACCACACCTCGAGTGTCGACCATGGGATGCCCTGCAGCAGGGCTACTTGCAGATCCTCGGGTGCCAGATCGTTGCGGCCATGTTGTTCGGCCACCCGCACGGCACGACGAAGCAGTGAAATCACTGCCGGGCTCGCCCCCGTGATCGTGGTGACGGAACCAAATCGTGAGGTCATGGCATCGAGACTATCGCCCGTACTTGCTATTGCCGCCGGTATCGAAGACCTCCATCGGGGAGCCGTCCGGCATGGTGTAGAACCGCGTCCCGACACACCACAGTCGGATTGTCTTGCCCGGTGCTGGACAGGCGACTTTGTCGTTCTTGGTCACAGGCTGCTCGGCGCATCGGATGACTACACCGCCCGACTCCTCGCATTGCTGGACGGTGACGGCCTCGGCCGAGCCAATGGCGGCCATAACGGCTGCGATGCAGGCGGCGGTCACGAAGATTGAGCGTTTGATGGCAGTTTGCATGATTCCCCCGCGGAATACAGGTATTGAACGGACACAGCGGTCCATATTTCGGACGCCCCTGGTGGTGTCTGATCCAGGAGATGCCGTCTACCACCCCGGTCCGGCAAAGCAGGCCCAGGGCGGCGTCGAATAACGGTGTTCTGGTGTTGATTTGGTGGGCGGCGCGCGGCTGTTTCGCAGCTCGGCTGTCATGGCGAGACCCCTTGCTCGTACATCTCCAGCTGTTCCGGGCGTAGCTTGAAGGCAAGCAATGTTGCTGACGTGCAAAGCGTTTGGCGTTTCATTCATGGTTCGAGGTACAGCCGTTCGTTGGGCAGGCACGGCAGGCCACGGGTGGGTCCGGGAATCACCGTTACCGCGTCGGGGTAGTGGTGATCGCGCCAGTCCTCCACAAAGATCAGCGCGGCTGTGAGGCAGACCGCGAAGTCGAATCGTGCGCCATGCAGGAACACCGACAAATGCACATCCGGATCACCCGGCCGCGGGGAAGCCTGCGCACTCATCACGCGGATCCGTGATCGACCGATGCTGATGCAGCCCGCTCACATCGAGCGAAATAGCCCCAATTGCCTTGGCAGTTCCAGGGTTACCGCTCATCGGTCGGCGTCTGGTGGACGGATGACGACGCATGCGCGGATCGCATCGACTACGGCGACTCCCGATGGCCGGAATGTATCACGTGGCAGTTCGATCCAGACCCGCAGTCCGGCTTGCCAGTCGGCGGGTGACGGCAACGCGATTTGCGCCCCGGACCGAGCGACAGTCACGTTCAGCCGGAACAACTCTGAGAACAATGGCACGTCGTCGGGCAGATCGGGTCTGACGATGAATGTCCATCGTCGCGAGCGAGGGTGGGAGATGATCGGGCCGGTCGCCTGCTGCCGAATTTGCATGTGGGCCTTGACCATCTGACCGAGGTCGGCGGGCATGGTGACCGCGGATACGCTGCCCGCCCGCACCGTAATCCGCCCCATCGCGGGGTCGACCTCAGCCGCAAGCCCACAGGTCTGCTGATAGAACAAACATCGGCTCGTAGGGGTATCGGCCAGCAGTTCAGGTGTCAACTCGTGCATCACTGGTCACCAGCCACGATAGTCAGGGGCACAGGCCATTGATGACCGCATGGATACACCTGCTCGGGGGTGACCAGGTCACAGACGAGGGTGATAGCCCGCTTCAACTCGTCGACGTGCTCGAGGCTGGGTGCAAGGACAGCGACAGCTTCAGCGTCTCCAATGTGCTGCGACAACAACAGCGCTGCAGCGCGGGAGTCCACATCGAACACGACGACCTCGACGAGGAAGTAATTATGCTCTGCCGCTATGCGTTTCAGCTCTATGGCGGTTGACGCGCTCTGCGCTGCGCTGCCCCAGCGGACCACGCCGATCGCATTCGACCCCAGTTCCCCGCCTGCGATCGGCACAGCGTCTTCGATTGGGGGCTCCCACTCATTGAGGGCACCGATGTAGCGCATCAGCACTTCGGCTGATGCATCGCAGTACACAGGACCTTGCGGCCCAATGAACGGTGCGGCCCGATTCGGTAGCGCGTGGTTTGGCATTACGGGCTCCCAGGTTGGTTCCGTTGCGTCACAACTGGATCACGCCACTATTTGGATAGTGGCACATGCCACTTGCTTGAATCAGGAAATATTTCGAAGAGACTGCCATGTCGGTCAGAAAGCTATCGGGTACTCCTGGCGAAACGCCCATCGTTGCGGCGGATAGACCGCCTCATCGAACTGGATCGGACTGTCATCGGAGTCGTAGGCCACCAGCCAATAGACCAAGGCCGGTGATGCATCCGGCAGATCGAGTGCCGCCCGCTCGTCATCGCTGGCGGGCCGAGCGCAGACCTGGTCACGGGCATAGGCGGCGCGCATATCGAGGGCGTCGGCGAGATATGGGAGAGTGCCGCCCCGGATCCTCTCGGCGACCAGCAGCCGCGGCGCGGAATCGGCCAAGGCTGCCGGAAACCACGACGTCGATAGCTCCGTCGGCCCGCTCACCTCGTTGTATATGACGCGCCGCCGCTGCACTACAGGGCTGCCCTCGTCGAGCCCGAGCGCAGTCGCGACATAGTCGGGCGCGTCCACTCTGCCGACAAGCGGGAACTCGACACGCTCGGTGTCGGAGTACATCGTGCCCATCGTCGCGGCACGCTCGAATCGTTCACGCGCTCGCGGCGCGGCATTCGGTTCACGGACGAACGTGCCGGACCCGCGGCGTGATTCGACCAATCCCTGCTGCCGCAATGCCTGCAAGGCCTTGGTTGCAGTCGGCCGGGACACCTTCCATGCGGCGGCGAGTTCCCGTTCGGACGGGACCTCCGCGCCTGGCGGTAGGTCGCCACGAACGATCTGATCCCGCAGGTATCCTGCGATTTGCAGGTATTTCGGAAGTACCTCTTCGATCTCGGGCAACGCTTCATCCTTGGTCTGAGTACCATATGCCACTGGCCAGTTTATGAGTCGCGGATTGGTTGGTGAACGACGATGACGACAGTAGCGATCGCTGCGGGTGGGGGCGGCGACGCGGTCACGGCGGCCATGCTCGCCGACAAAATGCCAGCTCTGGGCGTGGTAGCCATCATGAGCTACTCATGGGACCGGCTAATTGTCGACCCGACACCCGGCCCGAGGACGCGGGCCGACTTCCATGGGTTGATCGACCACGGCGGAGTCTTCGAAGTGCCACCCACGGCGGCCCTGCACGGCGACGGGAAATCGACACTCCCGCGCCTTGCGGGGCATGTCGCACAACCGCTGCTGCTGATGGACATCGAGGCTGGGGTAAACGGTCTCGCGCGTCAGATCCGTTATGCGGCTTCCGCGTTCGACGCTGATGAGGTCGTGGTGATCGATACGGGCGGCGACATCCTGGCCACTGGCAATGAGCCAGGGTTGCGTAGCCCGCTGGCCGACTCTGTTGCTTTGGCCGCTGCAATTACGTCCGGGCTGCCGACTCAGGTGCTCGTCGCCGGTGCCGGTCTTGACGGCGAATTGTCCCGTGCCGAGCTCAACGGTCGGTTGCACGCTCTGGATGCCGAGATTGTCGGCGATCTGATAGCCAGGGATGCGGAAGGACTGGCGAGCATCTGGTCATGGCACCCATCGGAGGCCAATGCTCTGCTGGCCGTGGCTGCGTCCGGCTGGCGCGGCTCCGTCGAGACCCAGCGCGGTGTCGTCATCGAGGTCACCGACGCGGCCACGCGCGTCTACCGGATTGCAGCCACCGCTCTTTCGGAATCGTCGCTGGCAGCGTTGTTCACGCAGACCTCATCTCTCGAAGAGATCGAGCGGTTGCTGCGTGAGCGGCGCGGATACAGTGACATCGACATCGAGCGTGAGCGACTGGAGCACCGCCGCCGACCCCAGCGGCCCACACCCGATGCGCTCGACATCATCGACGACTATGTCGCCGACGCCGAAGCCCGCGGCGTTGACGCTCTAACAGTGCGCCGCGTTATCGAAATGACTCACGCGACCGACCCCTCGGCAACAGAAGCATTGCGCGCCCAGCTGGCTCACTGTCGATCGAACAACTTCAAGCCGCCGCTGTACCTCGTGCGGCCGATTGCCGATGGTCGGCACGTCTGCGATTAGAGCTGTGGTGGCTCGATGCCGAGCTCCTGCAGGCCGTTTCGATAGAGCTCGACATTGGCGAGTTTGATGTCCTCGTAGCCGCGGACCATATCGGGGAGTGCGGCGGCTCGGACGGCGCGGTCGTAGCCTGCTCGGTCGAGGTCGGCGGCCAGCATGGTCACCATCTCGGTGTAGTGCGCCAGCAAGGCCCGCTCCACCCGGCGAACGTGGGCATAGCCGAAGGGATCGAACTTGGTGCCGCGCAGGCGCTTTCCCTGCGCCAGCACCCGCAGCGCGAAGTGGCTGCGCGGGCCGAGGCCGATCTTCTTCTTGCGGCCCATGGCACGCAGGACGGGCGGATGCAGCCGGTAGGTGAGGTTGGCGCCGTCGGGGAGTTGACCGGCGACCTCGTCGAGGAAGGCCGGATCGGTCAGTCGGCGGGCGACTTCGTATTCGTCCTTGTAGGCGGTGAATTTGTAGAGGCCGCGGGCCACCTGCTCGCTGAACTCGGTGCGGTCGGTGATGCGCTGCTCGGCCTCCCAAACCCGTTGCACGGTGCGGACGTAATCGCGGGCCGTGCGCACGCCCTGGAAGCCGATCAGCTCAGCGGCCCGCAGTTCGAGCAGCCGCCTGGTTTCACCCGCCGCGGTCACACCATCGAAAAGATCTGCCGGAATGGCGATCTCGGTACGTTCACGCACCTTGCGGCCGGTAGCGGCGGCGAATTCGGCCGGGCGGGCGATGGCCACCCGGCCCCAGCGAAATGCCGCGATATTGGCCTGCACGGCGACACCGTTGATCTCGATGGCCTCCTCGATCGCCGATGCGGGCAGGCGCAGACCACCGATCTGGTAGGCGGCGCCGACCAGCAGGAAGTTGGCGGCGGCGGTACTGCCGAACAGCACCTCGGCCGCGGCCAGTGCATCGAAGGATTGCACCGCATACGATACCTGCTCGAGCCGGGCAAGCAGTTCGCGCTCTTCGGGATACGCGATGGTCCGGTCGTAGACCATATCGCCGGTCGGGGTCTTGCTGGTCGACGCGACGGACAGCGTGGTCTGCTTCGAGCCGTAGGCCAGATTCTTGTTATCGGTGGCGGCGAGCAGGTCGAAGGCGACGATGCAGTCGGCCGAACCGGGTGCCAGCCGGTTCGCCGGTTCCAGCTCGCCACTAGCGAAACGCAGGTGCGAGACCACCGGTCCGGCCTTCTGGCTCAGGCCGATCTGATCCAGGCTCGCCACCTCGTATCCGGCGCGCAGCGCCGCCGTCGCCAGCACCTGGTTCACCGTCACGATGCCGGTTCCGCCGATGCCAGCGAGGAAGACATTCTGGGTTGTCGCCGGGGCGGAATTCGGCAGGTCGGGCAGCACCGGCGGCTCGGCGTGTCGAATTCCCTTACGCTTCTTCGCTTTGGCCGGATCCGGCAGTTCGACGGTGACGAAGGACGGGCAGTCGCCGTCCATACAGCTGTAGTCGGTATTGCACGAGGTCTGATCGATCCGGGTCTTGCTGCCGAATTCGGTATCGACCGGCTGCACCGAGAGGCAGTTGCTCTTGACCCCGCAGTCGCCGCAGCCCTCGCAGACCGCCTCGTTGATGACCACCCGGGTCCGCCGGACCGGCAGGGTGCCCCGCTTGCGTCGGCGGCGCGCGTCGGCGGCGCAGTGCTGGTCATAGATGAGCACGGTCACGCCCGGAATCTCACGCAGCGTGCGCTGCGCCTCGTCGAGCCGATCGCGGTGCCAGAGCAGGGTTCCGGCGGCGAGGTCGCGCTTGCGGTACTTCTTGGGATCGTCGGCGCAGACGATGATCTGGCGCACACCCTCGGTAGTGAGCTTATGGGTCAGCATCGGCACCGCGAGTGCGCCCTCGGCGTCCTGTGCGCCGGTCATCGCGACGACATCGTTGTAGAGCAGCTTGTAGGTGATGTTCACCCCCGCGGCGACACAGGCCTGCACGGCGAGTTGGCCGGAGTGGAAATACGTTCCGTCACCGATGTTCTGGAACAGATGCGGCACCGTGGTGAACGGTGCCTGCCCGATCCACTGCGTACCCTCACCACCCATCTGGGTCAACCCGGTGACCTTGCTGTCATCACGCCCCGACATCGTCACCATGGTGTGGCAGCCGATGCCGCCACCGGCCAGCGATCCCTCCGGTACGGCGGTGGACCGGTTGTGCGGGCAGCCGCTGCAGAAGTAGGCGGCGCGCTTCGCGGGCAGCACGGCGAGCGACAGCGGCCGCGGCAAGGGACGCTTCATCTCCAGATGGCCGTGGAGCGCGCGGCGCAGCGGTGCGGCGATCCGACCCGAAGTGAGCTCGCCGTCCTGGGCGAACAGCGGCCGGTTCGCGGCATCGCGCTTACCGATGATCTGCGGCGCGGCTGTCGTGCCATAGAGGATCTCGCGGATCTGGGTTTCGATGAACGCGGTCTTATCCTCGACGACCACGATCCGCTCCAGCCCGTCGGCGAACTGCCGGACCCGCTCGGGTGCGATGGGATACGGCATGCCGATGCGCAGCAGCCGCACGCCCGCGCGCAGCAGTGCGTCATCGTCGACGCCGAGATCGATCAGCGCCTGGCGCACGGCGTCGAATGTGGTTCCGGTGGCGGCGATTCCGACGGTGGCACGGGCCGGGTTCACCTCGATGATATCGAGTTCATTGCATGTGCTGTAGGCCTTGACCAGCTCCCAGCGCGGTCCGTACAGATCCGCCTCGGCGATCACGCTGTCGGTCGGCGCGGCCATCGGCCGCTGTAGGTAGGTGAACGGCGCACCCTCCCATTCGATCTCGGGCACGGTGATATCAATATCGCCCACCGTGCCATCGACCGTCCACGCGCCATCGGCGACATCGGCGACGATCTTCAGTGCCACCAGACATCCCGACGCCCGCGACAGCGCGACACCGTGCAGACCCATGGTGATGATCTCGCGCGCATTGCGCGGGAACAGCACCGGAATGCCCATCGCGGCCAACGAGCGCTCACTCACCGCCGGCACGGTGGAGGATTTCGAGGCCGGATCGTCGCCGACCAGCAGGAGTACGCCGCCATGGGCATTGGCGCCGTACATATTGGCGTGCCGCAGCGCATCCGTCGCGCGGTCGAGCCCGGGACCCTTGCCGTACCAGACCCCGACAACCCCATCATGGGTCGCATTGCCCGCGGGCAGATCGGCCTGACTGCCCCACACCGAAGTCGCGGCGAGTTCCTCGTTCAAGCCGGGCACAAAGGAAATATCGTGCTCGGCCAAAACATTCGGCATACCGTTCAGCATCTTGTCGACGCCGCCCAGCGGGCTGCCCTGATATCCGGAGACGAAGGTGCCGATCCGTCGTCCGGCACGCAGATCACGAACATGCTGCTCGACGAGCTGTCGAGCGATCGCCTGGACGCCGGTGAGGACGACGGTGCCCGCGCCGACGCGGTAGCGGTCGGCAAGGTCATAGGGGGCTGGGATCAGTTCGCGGTCGGCGAGCTCGGTCATATCGTCCACCCGTCCGCTAGGCGCCGATCTGACGCTTCGCCTCGTTGAGCATTTCTTGCCGCCATACTGTCCTTGATGAGCTGAACGCACAACCGATGTGCGACAGATTGAGCAGACTGCTCAATTTCGCCTCCTCGCGATGGGCACTGGCTATGCAGGATGCGAGGTGAAATGTGACCCCGGACACGCGAGCGGAAATGCGCGGCGTCATGCCCCGCGCGCCCGGCCGTCCAGCGGCAGTTCCGACAGCACAAGATCGTGAGCGCGGGGCAATAGGGCGCCTTCCACATTGTGAGGTATCTCATTCCACCGGAATCGCATCGCGAAATCGCCCGGCCTTGCGCTAATTTCGCAGATGGTGTCGCTTCTCGCGGCAACCGGATGGCCGCGGAGCCGAAGGAGGTGCGAGAAGTCTGCCGCGATCGGCTCGCGTTCGGTTCGGCCGCCGGTTCCTTCTTCCGATCCGTGCAGTGAACGAGGTAGTTCGCTGCGAATCCCCCTTGTAGTGCCGGTCCGTCCGACGTCGGCCGAGGTGTCTCGGGGCCTTCGGTCGTATCGTCGGTGGCGGCTGACCATCGAAGGAAAGTCTTGTCCAGAGTTCCCTTCAGGATCGCGATCCTGATGCTGAGTATCGCCTCGCTCGGGCTGCTGGGCCTGCCAGCGCAGGCCGATCCGCTCTATCCGACCCCCGACCCCGATCCGTTCTACGGTGCACCGGCCGATCTCGGTGCGCTACAGCCCGGCGACGTGGTGCGCACCCGCAAGATCGACACCGGACCCTATGTCGGCACCGAGGGCTGGCAGGTGGCGTTCCGCTCCACCAACTCGCAGGGCAACCCGGTCATGGGCGTGACCACCGTATTGCTCCCGGCCGGTGTCAAGAACCCACCGCTGGTCTCCTATCAGGCGCTGATCAATTCCCTTGGCACCCAGTGCAATCCATCGCGGTCACTGTTCAATGGCGAACTGCAGGACGCGCCCGGCGCCATGCTGCCCATCGGCCGCGGCTGGGCGATCTCACTGCCCGACTATCTCGGCCCCACCTCTGCCTACGGTGCGGCGCGGTTGAGCGGCATGATGACGCTGGACAGCGTCAAGGCCGTGCAGAAGGTGGCCGACCTCGGTCTGGCCAACTCACCGGTCGCGATCGCGGGCTATTCCGGCGGCGGCATGGCCACCGCCTGGGCGGCCGCGCTGCAACCCACCTACGCCCCCGACCTGAAGCTGACCGCCGCGGTCGCGGGCGGCATCCCCGCCGATATGGAGGAGATGGCCCTCGCCCTCGGCTTCGAACCGCACCCCGGCTTCGGGTTGGCCTTCGCCGCCGCCATGGGCTTGGAGCGCGAATACCCGAACCGGCTGCCGATTTCGGATCAGCTCAACCAGAACGGTTTGTGGTTCCGCGAATTCACGCACGACGCCTGCCGGCGCTTCCTGCTGTTCCACGGGGCCTTCCGCAGTGCCGAGCAGATGGCGGCATCGAAGAGTCTGATGGACAGTCCGGAGGCGCGAGCGGTGTTGCGGGAGAACAGCTTGCGGTACTTCCCCGGAGTTCCGACGGTTCCCACCTTTATCTGGCAGGGCCGCTTCGACACGCTGACCTTCTTCAATCCGGTGGCCGAGGTCGCCGACCGCTACTGCAAGGCGGGCGCGCCGATCGACTTCCACCCCTATGAAATCGCGGAGCATATGACCACCGCGGTCGCCGGTTTCGCCGACGCGTGGAACTACGTGGAAGCCCGCTTCCGCGGCGATCCGGTCCCGACCAGCTGCTGAAAATAAAAGCGGTCCCGGAGATGTTCTCCGGGACCGCTTTTCGTGGTACGGCTGGTTATTCGATGATCGAACGAACCTGCTGTTCGTACTTCGCGCGGGTTTCGCCGTCGGCGGGGTGCAGGGCGCGGTCACCGTCGAAGAGCCTGCGTACCAGGCGGACCGCGCGTTCGGGAGCGGCGGCCAGGGCTATGTCGATGGGGCCGAGGTAGTTCGGGACGGCTACCTCGGCCTTGCGGGTGTGGCAGGTTTGCAGGATGGCCGCGGCGACGTCTTCCGGATCGACGGTGGGCATGCCCTTGCCGAGGGTCAGGCCCGAGGAGAGGCGGGTGCGTACCGCCGATGGCATGACGCAGCTGACGCTGACGCCCTGCGGCGCGAACTCCAAACGGGTTGCGGCGGACAGGCCAACGGCGGCGAACTTGCTGGCGTTGTAGACGGCGAGGCCGGGCACCGGCACCTTGCCCGCAAGCGAGGCGACATTGACGACGTGGCCGCGGCGGCGCTCGATCATGCCGGGCACCACGGCGCGCATGCCGTGGATGAGGCCCCAGACATTGATATCGAAGGTGGCGTGGCCGACCGCATCGGGTTCGTCGAGGAACGCGCCCGCTGGCATGACACCCGCATTGTTGACGAGCACGTCCACCACACCGAAGTCGGCGACAACCCTGTCCCACCGATCGCGGGCACGCACGTCGAGCTCGTATGCGCGTGCGCCGATCGCAGCCGCGGTGGATTCCGCCGCGGCGGTGTCCACATCGGCGATCGCGACCTGAGCGCCCGCGTCCGCGAACAGCTCCGCGGTCGACCGGCCGATGCCGCGACCCGCGCCGGTGATCAGGACTCGCGCGCCCTTCAGATCGATATCCGGATAACCGTGACCGAGGATTTTCATGCGAATTCTCCTTGTTCCAGCGCCGTTCGGGTGCTGTGCAGACTGTGCTCGAATGTCGCGAGGCGGCGACGGGCGTCCATGAAGTTGGGGCCCATCTCCGCGAGATCGGCCGCGGTGGCGCCGATTACCAGCACGCGGGTGCCGGCCGCGCGCAGCACGGCGACCTCGGCCGCGAGCTGGGCGCTCATCCGATTGCGCAGCTGCCGTTCCAG
This sequence comes from Nocardia sp. NPDC004278, assembly GCF_053602975.1. NCBI lineage: Bacteria > Bacillati > Actinomycetota > Actinomycetes > Mycobacteriales > Nocardiaceae > Nocardia > Nocardia sp. NPDC004278. Next base: position 118,053 of record NZ_JBSGEQ010000012.1, on the reverse strand, counting down.
GAAATGGCCGGGACCGGTCGCGGCAACCTTGTCGACGGAGGCCATCGGCGCGAGCACCAGCACCTCATCGAGTTGTTGTGCCGCGAGCAGATCCACCGATGCGGTCGATCCGGCGCCGCCGTCGACGAAGCGTCGACCCGCGATCGATACGGGCGGGAACCAGCCGGGCACCGCCCAGGATGCGCGCAGCGCCGCACCCAAGGCGGCCGGCGGCGCATCGGGTGCGCCGAACGGAACCCGGACTCCCGTCGCGTAATCCATGCTCACCAGCCACGTCGCGGGATGGGATACCCAGGAGCGGCCCGGATTCAGCCGATCCGCCAGGTGCTGCAGCCAACTCGCATCGCCACCGCCCACCGGCAGCAGCCCGCTGCCCGCGGTCAGCAATCGCTGTCCGGTCTTCGGCGCACGCAAGCTCAGGCCCAACTCACCCAGCCGCGGGCGGGGCAGCGGTGGGAACCGTCCGGGCTGGGCCCGCATATGCGCGAGCAGAACCGGATTCGCCGACGTCCCGCGTTGCATAGCGACGAGTTCGTCCACCGCGATGCCGCTGCCGAGCATGGTGACCGTCTCAGCACCCGCGGACGTGCCGATCAGCACATCCGCCTCGCGCGGATCCCAGTCCAGCACGTCGCGGGTGGCGGCCAGCGCGGCGACGATCCAGGCGAACCCCAGCGTGCCACCGCAGCCGATAGCCAGGCCGCGCCGCTGCGACCCGTTCTTGTTACCCATGGTTCCAAACACTAGCAGAATTCAAATACCTTCAGTATCTGAAATCTATCGGTACGTAGAATCACCGGTATGGCACGTCTGACCCGGTCCGAAAGTCAGGCCCGCACCAGGGCCGACCTGATCGCGACCGCACGCGACCTCTTCCTGGCCGAGGGCTATGCGAAGACCAGCCTCGAGCGCGTCGCCGAGGAGGCGGGCTATTCGAAGGGTGCGGTCTACTCGAATTTCCGCACCAAGAAGGAGCTGTGCCTGGAGGTACTGGCCCTGATCCACGCGACGAAATTCGGCGAGGTGACCGATCTGCTCGCGGCGGGCGAGACCTTGGACGATCAGCTGGCGCGGTTCCACGAATGGGCCGAGCGGACCATCGGCGACGTCGGCTGGACCCTGCTCGAATTCGAATTCGCCACCGTTGCCCGCGACGATCCGGAACTGCAGGCCGCACTGGTCTCCAGCCTCGCCATGATGCGCGGGGCCGTCGCGGCACAGCTGCAGACGCTCTCGGACACGATCGCAATCCCACTGCCGATGCCCGCCGAAGATGCCGCGACCGCGGTCCTGAGCATGGGGATCGGCCTGGGCATGCAACGGGCCGTTGATCCTTCGATACCCGCTCGGCTGATCACCGACGCGGTACGGCTGCTCGTGACGGTCGGCGCGGGACCGCTGCGCGGGATGAGTACGAATCTCAGGCCGTGAAGTGCAACGTCCATTCGCCGCGGTAGTGCAGTCGGGTGACGCTGCCCGGCGGAATGTCGATCCGCCAGAACGATTTCGGCGGCGCGTCCAGGGTCACCAACAGCGCCGCACGGATTACCGCCGGGTGGGTAACCGCGATGGTCGACATGCCCTCGGAAGCGATTTCGGCCATCCAGTACCTGGTCCGCTCGACCACATCGATCACGGATTCGCCGCCGTGGCCACGGAATTGCGGGTCGGTCAGCCAGGCGTACAGCTCGTCCTGCGGCACCGACATCAACTCACCTCCGCGCCACGCGCCCGCGTCCAGATCGCGTAGTCGAGTGTCCTCCTCGCCCGGAAGTCCCATCAGCGCAGCGGTTTCCACGGCCCTGCGCTCGGGTCCGGTGAGTACTCGAGCCGCGGTCAGGCGCCCACTTGCCGCGATTGCTCGGCGACCGGCCTCGGTCAGCGACTCGTCGACTGGAAAACGTGCCTTTCGCATCGCCTCGGTCATACCATGGCTGACCAGGTCGAGTCTGAGCACCTTCTGCACGGTTGGAAGCGTACGGCGCGGCAGTGGTGGTCGTACTTCGATTGCCAACCCTTCGCTCGGACTCCCCTGCCGCCGCGGGCCATTTGCCGAACTCGAGCGTTTCACCAGCGCCCGCTGGGCTGTCGGTGCCCAGGTGCACACTGATGCTATGGCTCAGTTCTCCACCGCGACCCAGGAGTGGTTCGACGGCGCCTTTCCCGCGCCGACGGCCGCCCAGCTCGGCGCGTGGAAAGCCATTGCCGCAGGTGAACACACGTTGGTCGTCGCACCGACCGGTTCGGGTAAGACGCTGTCGGCATTTCTGTGGGCCATCGATCAGCTGGCAACCAGGGCGAAGCCGGAGGGAAAGACGACGCGCGGCACCTCGGTGCTCTATGTGTCACCGCTCAAGGCCCTGGCGGTGGATGTCGAGCGAAATCTGCGGGCGCCGCTGGTCGGGGTCACCCAGACCGCCAAACGGCTGGGGCTGGATCCGCCCGCGATCAGCGTCGGTGTCCGCTCCGGCGATACCAGTGCGGCGGATCGGCGATCGATGCAGCGCACACCGCCCGACATTCTGATCACCACGCCCGAATCGCTGTTCCTCATGCTCACCTCGGCGGCCAAGGAGACACTGCGCGAGGTCGGTACGGTCATCGTGGACGAGGTGCATGCCATTGCGGGTGGTAAACGCGGTGCGCATCTGGCGCTGTCGCTGGCCCGGTTGGATCTGCTGACCGAGCGGCCCGCCCAGCGGATCGGCCTCTCCGCGACGGTGCGGCCGCCCGAGGAGGTCGGACGATTCCTGGTGGGAAATGCGCCCATCACCATCGTCTCGCCGCCCGCGCCCAAGACCTTCGATCTGTCAGTGCGTGTGCCGATCGCGGATATGACCGAGCCGGGCGACTCCGATCAGCCCGGCTCGATCTGGCCGCATGTGGACGAGGCGATCGTGGATCTGGTGCTGCAACACCGGTCTTCGATCGTCTTCGCGAACTCACGCAGGCTCGCCGAGCGGCTGACTGCGCGGCTCAATGAGGCCTACGCGGCTCGGCTCGGCGATGCGGTCGACATGGACCACAAACCCCCTGCCCAGCTGGGTGCGTCCACCGAAGTGATCCATGGCGCGGAACCGCTGCTGGCCCGCGCGCACCACGGTTCGGTGAGCAAGGAGCAGCGGGCGATCATCGAGGACGATCTCAAGAGCGGACGGCTGCGCTGCGTGGTGGCCACCAGCAGTCTCGAACTCGGCATCGATATGGGCGCGGTCGATTTGGTGGTGCAGGTGGAGGCGCCGCCGTCGGTGGCCAGCGGATTGCAGCGGGTCGGGCGGGCCGGACACCAGGTCGGCGAGATCTCGCGCGGAGTGCTGTTCCCGAAGCATCGCACCGATGTCATCCATTGCGCGGTCGCCTCGCAGCGGATGACGGCGGGGCAGATCGAGGCGCTGCAGATTCCGGCGCATCCCTTGGACATTCTGGCCCAGCAGACCGTCGCGGCCTGTGCACTCGAACCGATCGATGTCGACGCGTGGTTCGAAACCGTGCGCGGCACCGGCAGTTACGCCACACTGCCCCGGTCGGCGTACGAGTCGGTACTCGATCTGCTCGCCGGTCGCTATCCGTCGGATGAGTTCGCCGAGCTGCGGCCGCGGCTGGTGTGGGACCGCGACGCGGGCACGCTCACCGGTCGGCCCGGAGCGCAACGACTGGCGGTGACTTCCGGCGGCGCGATTCCGGACCGTGGGCTGTTCGCGGTCTACATGGTCGGCGAAAAGGCCTCGCGGGTGGGTGAACTCGATGAGGAGATGGTGTACGAATCGCGGGTGGGCGATGTTTTCGCGCTCGGCGCGACCAGCTGGCGCATCGAGGAGATCACCTTCGACCGGGTGCTGGTCACGCCCGCGTTCGGACAGCCGGGACGGTTGCCGTTCTGGCACGGCGACGGACTCGGACGCCCCGCCGAACTCGGCGCCGCACTCGGGGAATTCATCCGCAAGGCCGGTGCGCACGCGCCGCGGCGAATCGAGTCCGATCCGGATTCGGATCCCGGAACCAGGGGCAACGGAAAGAAGAGCGCCCGGACGACGTCGGCCGACCCGGTGACCGACGAGCTCATCCGCGGTGCGGGCCTCGACGACAATGCGACCGCCAACCTGGTGGCCCTGCTCGACGAACAGCGCACGGCCACCGGCCAATTGCCCACCGACAAGACGCTGATCGTCGAGCGGTTCCGTGACGAACTCGGCGACTGGCGGCTGGTATTGCATTCGCCCTACGGGTTGCCGGTGCACGCGCCATTGGCATTGGCGATCGGGGCGCGGTTGCGGGAGCGGTTCGGGGTCGATGTGTCGCCCAACGCCTCCGATGACGGCATTGTGGTGCGGCTGCCCGATACCACCGACGATCCGCCAGGTGCGGAGCTGTTCGTCTTCGATCCCGATGAGATCGACGAGATCGTCACCGAGCAGGTCGGCGGGTCGGCACTGTTCGCGTCGCGGTTCCGGGAGTGCGCGGCGCGGGCGCTGCTGCTGCCCCGGCGCGATCCCGGTAAGCGCGCGCCATTGTGGCAGCAGCGGCAGCGGTCGGCGCAGCTGCTCGATGTGGCTCGGAAGTTCCCGGACTTTCCGATCCTGTTGGAGACGGTGCGCGAATGTCTGCGTGACGTCTACGATCTGCCGTCACTGCGGGATCTGCTCGGTCGGGTGGCGCGGCGTCAGGTGCGACTGGTCGAGGTGGAAACCGCGTCACCCTCGCCCTTTGCCAATTCCCTGCTGTTCGACTACATCGGGCAGTTCATGTACGACGGTGACAGTCCGCTGGCCGAGCGCCGGGCCGCCGCGCTGTCCCTGGATTCGAGTCTGCTCGCCGAACTGCTCGGCCGGGTGGAGCTGCGAGAACTGTTGGACGCCAGCATTATCGAGCAGACCGAGCAGGAGTTGCAGCGGCTCACCCCCGAACGGCAGGCGCGGGATGCGGAGGGACTGGCCGATCTGCTGCGGCTGCTCGGACCGCTCACCGCCGAGGAGGCCGCGCTGCGATGTGTCGGTACGGCGGCTGCCGTTGCGCTCGACGATGACGAGCCGAGCGCACCGCATGGTGACGCGACCGAATGGTTCGCCAGCCTGCTGCAGGCCAAGCGCGCGCTGGAGGTTACCTTCGCCGGTCGAACCTGGTGGGTGGCGGTGGAGGACGCCGCACGCCTGCGCGATGCGCTCGGCGTACCGCTGCCGATCGGCACCCCGGCCGCCTTCATCGAACCGGTCGCCGACCCGCTCGGCGATCTGATCGGGCGCTACGCCCGCACCCATGGACCGTTCACCACCGAGGCGGTGGCCGCCCGCTTCGGCCTCGGCACCGCGGTCGCCGCGACCGCGCTGCATCGGCTGGTCATTGAAAAACGCGTGGTAGAAGGCGAATTCACCCCTGCTGCCAGCGGTTCGGAGTGGTGTGACGCGCAGGTGCTGCGCCGGTTGCGCCGCCGCTCGCTCGCGGCCGCCCGGCATGAGGTGGAGCCGGTCGCCACCGCCGCCTTCGGCCGCTTCCTGCCCGCCTGGCAGCACGTCGGCACCGGTGAACTGCGCGGCGTCGACGGGGTCGCGGCCGTGGTGGAACAGCTTGCGGGAGTGCCGATTCCCGCCTCCGCGTGGGAGTCGCTCGTACTGCCCGCCCGGATCCGCGACTACTCCCCCGCCATGCTGGACGAACTGATGGCCACCGGCGAGGTCATCTGGTCCGGACACGGTGCCATTACCGCGAAGGACGGCTGGATCGCACTGCATCTGGCCGATCAGGCACCGTTCACCCTGACCCCCGCCGATGAGATCGAGCTGTCCGAGGTGCACCTGCGCCTGCTCAGCGCATTGGGGGCATCGATCACGCCATGGACTCCCATCGATTCCGATGGGCAGAGACCGCTCGATGCACCAGGATCGGGCACCGACCAGGTCGTATCGCTGGATGATGAGGCGGCACCGGGAGTTTCCGCGGAGCCGGACCGCCCGGCGGGCCGAGGCGGTGCGCCACCACGACTTCCACCGGTCCTGCACGGCGGCGGCGCGTACTTCTTCCGACAGCTCGCCGACGCCACCGGACTACTCGACGACCCACAGGTCGCGGCCGCGCTGTGGGAGCTCGTCTGGGCGGGCGTCGTCTCCGGTGACACGTTCGCACCCGTGCGTGCGCTGCTCTCGGGTACGGCACGGACCACAACGGCCCATCGCACGCCGCGGCGCGCACCGCGCGGACGGGCGTATCTGCCGCGGCCGAACCTGCCGACCAGGTCGGGACCACCCGCGGTGGCGGGCCGCTGGTCGCTGCTACCGGAACGGGTGGCCGACAACACCCTGCGCGCGCACGCGACCGCCGACACCCTGCTGGAGCGATACGGCGTGCTGACCCGCGGCTCGGTGCAGAACGAGGGCGTGCCCGGCGGCTTCGCGCTGATGTACCGCGTGCTCACCGAATTCGAGGATCGCGGCCGGTGCCGCCGTGGCTATTTCGTCGATTCGCTCGGCGGCGCCCAGTTCTCCACCACCGATGTGGTGGACCGGCTGCGCTCCTTCGATACCGATCGCGCCCGCCAGGTCACCGGCGGACCACGCCGAAGCACCGCATTCGCCTTGGCCGCCAGCGATCCCGCGAACCCCTACGGCGCTGCACTCCCCTGGCCGAAGGGTCCGTCCGAGGGCGCTGGCCACCGCCCCGGACGCAAGGCGGGCGCGATAGTCGTACTCATCGACGGCGAACCGGCGCTGTACCTGGAGCGCGGCGGCAAAACCCTGCTCACCTTCACCGAGGACCCGAACACTCGCCAAGCCGCGGCCACCGCCCTGGCCGATCTGGTGCGCGACCGCCGCGTCGACTCCTTGGTGATCGACCGAGTCGACGGAGAAACGGTGCACGGCAATACCTTCGCCGGTTTCCTGACCGAGGCCGGATTCTCGGCGACACCGCGCGGCCTGCGACTACGGAGCAAGCCGTGACCCGACGGGGAACCACCGCACGGCCCCGGACTCCGCGGCGATGCAGGACCCGACGCGGCCGCGAGCGGACCCGTACGGAGCCGACGATGATCCGTTCGATCCCGACCGGCCTATGGTCGAACCATGCCTGAAGGCGACACCGTTTTCCTGACCGCGGCTCGACTGCGGCTCGCATTGGCGGGAAAGACGCTGATCCGCAGCGACTTCCGGGTGCCGCGCTATGCCACGGTGGATCTGGTCGGACAGCGGGTCGAGGGTGTCGCCAGCTATGGCAAACATCTTTTCGTCAGGACCGACGAGGTCAGCGTGCACACCCACCTGAAGATGGAGGGCGAGTGGCGGACCTACTGCGCCGGTGAGCGGTGGACGCGACCGCCGGTCACCGCCCGGCTGGTGCTCGGCACCGACGACACCGAGGCGGTGGGCTTTTCGCTCGGTACCGTCGAGGTACTGCGGCGCGCGGACGAACACACCGCCACCGACCATCTCGGTCCGGACCTGCTCGGCGACAACTGGGATGTGACCGAGGCGGTGCGCCGGCTGTCCCGGCATCCGGCCCAGCCGATCGGCCTTGCCCTGCTCGACCAGCGCAATCTGGCCGGCATCGGCAATATCTACCGCAGCGAAATCTGTTTCCTGCGCCGCGTGCACCCGGCCACCCCGGTCGGCGCGGTCCCTGACCTGCTCGCACTGGTGCACGAGGCGCATCGCGTACTCACCAAGGCCGCCACCGAACCGCCATGGCGGCCACTGGCCTACGGCCGGGCCCGCCGCCCGTGCCAGCGTTGTGGCACCCGCATGGTCGTCCATCTGCTCGGCGAACCCGAAGCCGAGCCCAAGCCCGGCCGAACCGCACGGATCACCCAGTCCGACCGCATCACCCAGCGCGAGCGCGGCATCTACTTCTGCCCGCGGTGCCAGCCCGAACCCACCTGAGCGCCGTCGCGCACAAGAACCAGCAGAATCATTTGCCATTCAGTTGCTAACACTTGTCCAATTTTCAACGACTAGCACCTTGGAACAAGCACCGAGGAGCTGGCAACAGTGATAGCAATGGGCACGGACGCGCGTCGCGCGATCGCGATTGCCAGTCGGCTGTTCACCGCGCTGCTCGCCATCGCCGCGACCGCGGTTTTCAGTTATCTACTCCTGCACGCATTTTCACCCGTCGGCGACGCGAGCACCCCGCAACCAACACCACCCACCACATCGACGGTGCGTCAGTCCATAGCTCACTAGACCGGTCGTCATAGTTCACGTACCGTAAGGCAGGTGGCACCTCGCACCGACTCGCGCCAACGCTTCATCGATGCCGCGGCCGACCTCTTCCATACCCAGGGCTATCACGCCACCGGCTTGAATCAACTCGTCAGCGCGGGCGGCGCACCCAAGGGCTCGCTGTATTTCCATTTTCCGGGCGGCAAGGAACAGCTCGCCGCGGAGGCCCTCGCCCAGTCGGGCAAACAACTGCACGACCAACTCGACGCGATCCTCACCAATGGCGGTGATATCAATGCCGTCTTCGACGCCCTGACCGCGCCGCTGGTCGATTCCGACTTCGAACGCGGCTGCCCGATCGCGACCATCGCACTCGACGCCGGACGCGAGAGCGAACCGATCAGGCAGGCCTGCGTCACCGGTTTCGAATCCTGGCGGGTGTCGATCGAAAAGTTCCTGCGGGACAAGGGGATCGACCGACCGCGCGCCGCCGAATTGTCCACCGTCGCGCTCGCCATGATCGAGGGCGCCCTGCTGCTCGCCAAGACCCAGCGCGATATCGCTCCGCTGCGGGCGGTCGCCGCTCATCTGCGCACCACCTTCGAACAGGAGCTTTCCTGATGCGAGTGCACCACCTCAACTGCGGAACCATGCGCCCACTCGGCGGGCGACTCGTACTTCCATCCTGGCGTCCTCGATCTGGTGCGTCCGCGTCAGCCCATCGGGACGGCGATGTTCGAAAAGAGTGCGCAGACACTTCCGACCGCGCGCATCGAGAATCAGCGGCGGATGGGCGAACTCGTACGCGACCACGTCGATGAGGTCACGGTGTTCTCCGCGCACAGCTCGATCGAATTCCATGCCCTGGAGCAGGTTGTCGTTTAGAAGACCCCGAAACCCTTGACGGCCCAAGCACTCCCGGTTAACTTGCAAAATGTAAGTTAACTAGGGAGGGCATCGTGCTGGATCCACGGCAGTACGTGGTCATCGGTGGCGGCCTGGCCGGACTCGCATCCGCGGTCTGGCTGGCCGAGGCGGGCAAGCAGGTCATCCTGTTGGAACGTCGTGGCAGACTGGGCGGCCGGACGCATGCGATGAAGGTCGACGCGGTCGACGACCTCCCCGATAACGGCCAACACGTGATCGCCAGCGGTTATGAGCATCTGTTCCGCTATCTGACCAGCGTCGGCACCCGCCAGCACGTCGCCTTCCCACACGGTGGGACGCTGCGCTGGCCCGGCGGGCGCAGCGTGTTCATGTCGACCAAGGGCTGGGGCGCATGGCGCACCCTGTTCGGCGCACATCCCGACGCGAGCCTGCTCGATCGGCTGCGCGCGGCCCGCGCCACCGTGCGACTGGGCTGGCAGAGCCTGCACCAGCCCGCCGACCTGGCCGACCTCACCACCGAACAGTGGTTCAACCGGGTGGGTATGCCCGCCGCGGCGCGAGAAGCGTTGTGGGACTGGCTCGCTCTCGGTCTCGCGGCCGAGCCGGTGCAGCTGGAATCGGCCAAGATCCTCGCCGATTTGCTGGCAACCGGCATCCGGCTCGGGATCGAACACCGCAGGGCGGTCACCATCGGCTACCCGACCACCGACCTCGATACGCTCTTCATCGGCGGCGCCCAAAGGGTTTTCGAGAAATTCGGTGTCGAGGTCCGGCACCGCGCGGTGGCTCGCCGCATCAATATCGACAATGGTGTTGTGACCGGGGTGGTACTCGCCGACGGATCGGTCGTCCCGGCCGATGCCGTCGTCTGCGCGGTGCCGAATTCGAATATCGGCGGACTTCTCGACGAACTGCCCGAACATGCCGAAATCTACGCCGCCGCGGACAAATTGGGCTACACGCCGATTGTCAGCACCAACCTCTACCTGGACCGTCCGCTCGGCACCAAGGCCGAATTCGAGGCGCTGATCGGCGGCACCGGCATTATCGACGAGGTCTTCGACCGGCAGTTGATGACCGGCCGCAGCACCGACCGGGCCTGGCTGTACTGCCTGACCACCAGCGGTGCCTACGAACAGATCCACAAGACCAACGAGGAGATCATCGACGAGCAGATGCGGCTGCTGCGCCGCTACTACCCCGCCGCGGAAAACGCGAAGGTCGTTCAGGGACACGTGGTTCGGATGCCGAAGGCAACCTTCTCGCAGGTAGTCGGCACTCACGGCCTGCGCCCGGACCAGCGCACCTCGATACCGACGCTGGTACTGGCCGGTGACTGGACCGCGACCGACTGGTCGGCCACCATGGAGAGCGCGGTGCAGAGCGCCGCCAAGGCGGTGGATCTGCTGCTTGCGCTACCGTCATTGCCGTGACCACGGAGCGCTCGACGTCCGAGCACCCCAGCGCGAAACCATGCACTACGCCCAAGCGCCGCATGTCCGCGGCCGACCGGCGCGCACAACTGCTGGACGTGGCGCGCGATATCGTCGCCGCCGACGGCTTCGGCGCGGTGAGCATCGAACGGGTCGCGCGCGAGGCACGGGTCGCGAGAGCCCTTGTGTATCAGCAGTTCACCGATCTGTCCGGGCTGATGACCGCCCTGGTGGATCGGGAATCGGCGATCGCACTCGCCGGCATCGGCAGTGTCGATCGGACCGGTACCGCCGACGACGTCGATGAGCTCGGCCGCGGCATCCTCGCCTATCTGCACACCGCGCCGACCAGTTGGCGGATCATTCTCAGCCCACCCGACGGCGGACCACCCGATCTGCGCGACCGGCTCGAACTCGGCCGGGCCTATGCGCGGGCCATCGGCGCGCGGCAGCTGTCGCGCTATGCCGGGGTCACGGTCGATCCGAACGGCGCGACCGAGCGCATCCTGCTCGCGGCATTGGAGGAGCTGGCCCGACTGCACCTGGCCGATGCGCAGCAATATCCGGATGAGCTTGTGCTGCACTATATTCGGTCCCTCATCGCGTGGGCGATTCACGTCGAGGCACCGAAAGATACGCACTGAACTGCGGTTTCACCTCCATCACGAAATTCTCATGGACGCATTGGTTTTCTTGTTCCAGCGCGGGAACGACCCGCGAGAACGAGAGGAAACGACCATGAAGATCCGCTCCGCAATCGCCGCCGGAATGTTCGCCCTCGGTGCCGTCGCCGCGGGCGCCGGTGTTGCCTCAGCCGCGCCGACCCCGATGCACACCCCCTTCATCGGCAACTACGCGACCTACGATGCCTGCGCCGCCGACGGGAATTCGCCGAAGACCGGTGGCACCCAGTGGGAGTGCCGCGAGGTCGCCGACGGCTGGGATCTCTACACCTACTGAGCACCACGTGCGGATCGAGTGGCCGGCAGGGGGTCGGCCACTCGGACTCCCCCCTGCGCACGGAGTGTGAAGTACCTTATTCTCGGACCTCGTGCGGGTGCTGGTGATCGAGGATGATGCGGGTCTTGGCAACGAAGTCGCCGCGGGATTGCGATCGGCCGGTTTCGCGGTCGACCTCGCACCCAACCTCGCGGATGCCGATTTCAAGATCTCCGTCAATGTCTATGACGTCCTTGTCGTCGACCGTGGCCTGCCCGACGGCGATGGCCTGCAATTGGTTTCGGCGCATCGGGCCAGGGGCCAGCGGGTTCCGGTGCTTATGCTCACCGCCCGCGACGCACTGGCCGATCGCATCGCCGGATTCGATAGCGGCGCCGACGACTATCTCGTCAAACCCTTCGCACTGCCCGAACTCGCGGCGCGGGTCCGGGCGCTGTCGCGGCGACGCGAGCATCCGGCACCGGCCCGGATCCTGCTCGGCGATATAGATATCGACCTGCCGCGCCGTCGGGTGCAGCGCGCGGGCATCCTGCGCTCGCTGACGCCGAAGGAATTCGCCGTCCTCGAACTGCTCGCCACCCGGGCCGGCAACGTCGTCTCGCGCTCGGAGCTGATCGAATGCTGCTGGGACGAAATGGCCGAACCCGCATCGAATGTCGTCGACGCCGTGATCGCGCAACTGCGCCGCAAGCTCGGCGCACCGCCGGTCATCGAAACCGTGCGCGGCACCGGCTTCATGATCGGAAGTGACCCATTCGCACCTTGATCTCCACGGCGGACGCCCGCCCCGCCGTGGCCCGGCTGCGCCGCACCCGCTGGCAGCTCACCGCGCTGATCACCGCGATCACCGCGACCTGTCTGATCATTCTCGGCATCGTCGCGGCGACCATCGACGCCCGCTCACGCGCGAGCGCCCTCGATGATTCCCTCGATCGGGTGGTGAGCGGGCTCGTCCGTGCTGTCGAACTGCCCGAGGGCGAGGAAACCGTCGATGTGAGCCAGCTCGAGAACGACGCACTCGCCAATGGTGAGATGGCGGTGCTGGTACTCAGTTCACCGGGCGACGGCAAGTGGCAGGAGGACTTCGCACATCTGCGCTCCTGGCTGCCCAAGGACGACGGTGCCGCGGGACTCGCCGATGATGCCGACCTGGCCGATGAAACCATCTTCCGCGACGGATACGACAGTGCCGGTCGCCCGGTCCGGATCGCGGCGACACCGATCAACTGGGAGGACTCCAAGACCAAGGCGGTCGTCATCGCGGGCACGAATCCCGGTATGTTCGACCGTGATCGGGCCCTGCTGATCTGGGGGCTCGTTGTCGGCGGGCTCACGTTGGTCGCGCTGTCCGCGGTGGCCGGACATCTGCTCTCGAGTCGGAGCATGCGCCAGGCCATCGTCATGCTCGAAGAGCAGGAGCGCTTCCTCGGCGACGCCGCGCACGAATTGCGGACACCGCTCACGACGCTCGGATTGGTCACCGCGCCGCGCCGTCGCAATCCGCATGAGGTCGAGCGGGCGCTGGCCGATGCCAGGGCGCTGGGCGCACGAATGGAGCGGATCGTCGCCGGACTGTTGGCGCGCGCCCGGATGCAGGCGGGCGTCACCACCATGGAGCAGGTGCAGCTGCTGCTGGATCAGCTCACCGAATCGGTGGTCGAGGAGTTCCCGAAGGCCGGTATCGTGCTGCGGGCCGATCCCACTGTGGTGGTCGGCGATCCGAATCTGTTGAGCCTGGCGGTGCGCAATCTCATCGAGAACGCGATCACCCACGGCGCGGTCAATCGTGGTGCGCCCGTTGAGGTGCATGTCGCCGACGGCCGCGTCAGCGTGCGCGACCACGGCGCGGGCCTGACGCCACAGCTGTCGAGCAATCCGTTCCAGCGCGGGGTGACCGCCGGTCGCGGCAGCGGCATCGGACTGGCCCTGGTGGCGTGGATCGCCGAACTGCACGGCGGCACCGCGACAATGGAACCGGCCGCCGGTGGCGGCACCATCGCATCGATCGTGCTGCCACCACCGCCGATCGGGTAATCCTCAGGTGTCCAACGGGACCGGTTCCAGAATCTCCGGGCGCGGTTCCGGGGCCACGATGCGCAGGGCGTCGGCGGATTCGTCGTCCGGCTGGGTCTGGGAACGGATCTCGGCCGCGACCCGGGCCTGATAAGTCCTTACCTCCCAATCTATTTCGTCATTGTCCCAGCCGAGCACCGGCGCAACCAGCCGGGCCACCTGCTCGGCGCAGTTGGCGCCGCGGTGCGAATATTCGATGGAGATCCTGGTCCGGCGGGCCAGAATGTCCTCGAGGTGCAGCGCGCCCTCCGCCGCCACCGCGTACACGGCCTCCACCTGCAGATACGACGGTGCGTCCATAATCGGTTGCAGCAGTTCGGGTTTGCCATCGGCCATGGCCATCACCTCGTCGATGAGCGAGCCGTAGCGATCGAGCAGATGCTTGATCCGGTACGGATGGACGCCGTATGCGTCGGCAAGCTGCACCGTCTGGTTGATGAGCGCGAAATAGCCGTCGGCGCCGAGCAGCGGGACCTTCGCGGTTATGGATGGCGAGACGCGCGCCGGAATATCCTGGGCCGCTTCGTCCACCGCGTCATAGGCCATTACCCGGTAGGTGGTGTACTTGCCGCCCGCGATGCCGACCAGCCCCGGTGCCACCCGCGCGACGGCGTGCTCACGCGACAGCTTGGATGTCGAATCGCTTTCGCCCGCGAGCAAAGGTCGCAGACCCGCGTAGACGCCGTCGATATCACCAGGGGTGAGCGGCGTGACCAGCACCTGGTTGACCCGGTTCAGCAGATAGTCGATATCGGCCCTGGTCGCCGCCGGATGGGCCAGATCCAGATTCCAGTCGGTATCGGTGGTGCCGATGATCCAGTGCGCACCCCACGGAATCACGAACAGCACCGAAGTGGCGGTGCGCAGAATGATCGCGGCATCGCTGACGATGCGGTCGCGCGGCACCACGACGTGCACCCCCTTGGAGGCGCGCACATGGAAGCGACCGCGATTGTGCGAGAGCGCCTGCACCTCATCGGTCCAGATTCCGGTCGCATTGATCACCACATGCGCGCGGATCTCGCCGGTGCGCCCGTCCTCGCTGTCGCGCACCTTCACCCCGACGAACCGGTCGGCCTCGCGCAGGAAACCGACGACCTGGGTGGAGGTGCGGATCACCGCGCTGTAGTGCGCGGCGGTGCGGGCGACCATCATGGTGTGGCGGGCGTCGTCGACGACGGTGTCGTAATAGCTGACGCCGCCGATCAGCGAATCGCGGCGCAGGCCGGGGGCCAGCCGCAATGCGGCGTGCCGGGATAGATGATGTTGGCCGGGAACGGATTTCGCGCCGCCCATGGTGTCGTAGAGCACCAGTCCGGCCGCCACGTACGGGCGCTCCCAGCCGCGATGGGTCAGCGGGTAGAGGAAGCGCAGCGGTTTCACCAGATGCGGCGCGAGGGTGGACAGTGCGAGTTCGCGCTCCCGCAGGGCCTCGCGCACCAGTCCGAATTCCAGCTGCTCCAGGTACCGCAGACCGCCGTGGAACATCTTCGAGGACCGGCTGGAGGTGCCGGAGGCGAGATCACGCGCCTCGACCAGCGCGACCTTCAGACCACGGGTCGCGGCATCGAGCGCGATGCCGGAGCCGACCACACCGCCACCGACGACGACCACATCGAAGTGATCCTTGCCGAAGCGCTCCCATGCCGTCGCGCGCTGCTCGGGGCCGAGAAACTGCGATTCCGGTTTCTTGTTCATGCTCGACTCCTCCCGCCGACGCGGCGTCGGGGTGTAGACGGCGTTTGTGGTCTTCGGGCATGCGCTCGAGCTGCACGGTAAGGCGGTGTTCTGTTGTACAGGCTAAGGGAGTCGGCCGGGATCCCCGGTCGAGGCCGAAGCCGTGTCGCCAACCTACGCTACCCGCCGGTAACCGATACCAACACTAGTCCGGCAACCCGCTGGCCGCGATGTGATGCGCGGTTTCCTACGCGGGCCGCGCCGCTTTTAGTAGCCTGCACGAATGCGTCGCTATGTGGCCGCCATCGATCAGGGCACGACCTCGAGTCGGTGCATCATCTTCGACCGGCAGGGCCGCGTCGTGGGTGTCGCGCAACGCGAGCACGAGCAGATCTTCCCGCGGCCGGGCTGGGTCGAACACGACCCGGAAACCATCTGGCGCAATACCGAATTCGTACTCGGCGAGGTGCTGCGGAGCACGGGTATCGCCGCCGATGAGATCAACGCGGTCGGGCTCACCAATCAGCGCGAGACGACGGTGGTGTGGGATCGGGCCAGCGGCAAGCCGATTCACCACGCGATCGTCTGGCAGGACACCCGCACCGATCGTCTGGTGAGCGAACTCGGCGGCGAATTCGGACCGACGCGCTACCAGGAGCGCACCGGTCTACCACTGTCCACCTACTTCGCCGGGCCGAAACTGCGCTGGATCCTCGACAAGGTCGAGGGCGCGCGGGCCCGTGCCGAGGCGGGCGAGCTGTGTTTCGGCACCATGGACAGCTGGGTGCTGTGGAATCTCACCGGTCAGCACATCACCGATGTGACCAATGCGTCGCGCACCATGCTGATGGATCTTCGTACGCTGCAATGGGATCCGCAGCTCTGCGCGGAATTCGGCGTGCCGGAGTCGATGCTGCCCGAGATCCGCAGCTCATCGGAGATCTATGCGGAGATCGGCTCCGGCCCGCTGGCCGGGATACCCGTCGCGGGCATCCTCGGCGATCAGCAGGCGGCGACCTTCGGCCAGGCCTGCCTATCCCCCGGCGAGGCCAAGAACACCTATGGCACCGGCAATTTCATGCTCCTCAACACCGGAACCACACCGGTATTCAGCAAGCACGGGCTGCTCACCACGGTCTGCTACCGGCTCGGCGGCGAGGCGGCGGTATACGCGTTGGAGGGATCCATCGCGGTGACCGGCTCCCTGGTGCAATGGTTCCGGGACAATCTCGGCATCATCTCCACCGCCGATGACATCGAGCCGCTGGCCCGCAGCGTCGAGGACAATGGCGGCGCCTATATCGTCCCCGCGTTCTCCGGCCTCTTCGCGCCACGCTGGCGCCCGGACGCCCGCGGCGTCATCGCGGGCCTGACCCGCTTCGTCAACAAGGGGCATCTGGCGCGGGCGGTATTGGAGTCCACCGCATTTCAGACGCGTGAGGTGATGGACGCCATGCGCGCCGACGCCGAATCCCAGCAGCTGCGGCTCGAACTGACCACCCTCAAGGTCGACGGCGGCATGGTCGGCAACGATCTGCTCATGCAGTTCCAATCCGATATTCTCGACGTCCCGGTGGTGCGCCCGGTGGTCAATGAGACCACCGCACTCGGTGCGGCCTACGCGGCCGGGCTGGCCGTCGGGCTATGGGAGAGCACCGATGACATCCGGGCCAACTGGGCCGCGGATAAGACCTGGCAACCGTCGATGTCGGCGGCCGACCGCGAAACCCAGCTCGCCGCTTGGAACAAGGCCGTGGAGCGCACGTACAACTGGGTGGGCTCCCCCGCCTCCCCGAATACCTAGCCGATCCTCGGGCACGTCGAAAGTCGCGGCGCGGGCCGGCGGTGGAGTGCCACGGCGGGTCCCGGTTGTACCCGGTGAGTTACCCATGTGCTCACAAAATCAGTTGTTGCGCTGAGCGGGTCAGCTACTCGGCAGCTCTGGCCATCCGATCGACGGCCACTTCGAGCGTCGCCGCTTCGAAAGTGGTGAAGCACATGCGCATCGAGTGGCTGTAGTCGGTATCGACGGCGAAGGCGGAGCCGGGCACAAAGGCGACGCCGTGGTCGATGGCGCGGGGCAGCAGGCGATCGGTATCGGTGCCATCGGTGAAATCGGCCCACACGAACATGCCGCCGGTGGCGTCGGTGCAGGTGACGCGATCGCCGAAGTGAGTGCGCACGGCGTGCACGAGCGCCTTGGCGCGGTCGCCGTAGGCGGTGCGGACGGTATCGATATGGCCGGTGAGCCACGGCTCGTCGGTGAGCAGTTCGGCGACGATCTGGTGGGTCAGCGCCGAACCGCACAGGTCCGCACCCTGCTTCAGCAATTCGACCGCGCGACAGACCCGGTCCTGGGCCACCATCCAGCCAACGCGCAGCGTGGGCGAGAGGATCTTCGAGGCGCTGGAGAGCCGGATCACATTGCGGGAATAGGTCGCCACCGGATCGGGCGAGGGCCGGTCGAACCAGAGCTCACCGTATGGGTCGTCCTCGATCACCCAGAAGCCGTACGCGTCGGCCAGTTCGGCCAACTCGCGACGGCGCGGTGAACTCATCGTGACACCACCCGGATTGTGGAAGTTGCTCACGGTGTGCACGACCGTCGGACGTTCACCGCGGGCCAGCAACTCCTTCAGCACATCCACCCGCATGCCATCGGAATCCAAGGGCACCGCCACAATTCGCGCTCCCGCCGCCCGGAACACCTGTAGCGCGCCGACATAGGCCGGATCCTCGACGACGACCAGTGCGCCCGGATCGAGCAGCACCTCGGCGAGCAGCGAAAGCGCCTGCTGCGAGCCATGGGTCACGAACACCTCACTGAGCTCGACCGGACGGCCCAGCTTGGCCGACTCGCGCTGCCGCAGCACATCGCGCAGCGGCGCCCACCCGGGCGACTCGGTGTACTGGAGTACCGCGGAACTGCGCAGCGCGGCCTCGGCCGCCGCGGCGAGCCGCTCACGCGGCATCAGCTGCGCATCCGGCAGCCCGCCCGCCAGGCCGATCACCTCGGCGCGGGTGGTCAGCGTCAACAGATCACGGATCGCCGAGCTCTTCAGTCCGGCCAGCTTGGCCGCGAGCGGTGGATTGGTCGGCGACATGGGAAACCTCCGGGAACGCCACAGTACGCGAAACCCCACTGTCCCACATCGCCGCCAAGATACGAAATATTCATCCCATGATCCGAAACCCGAGCCACTGCTCTCGCACCCACGTGGGTAACTCGCCGAGTACGCCCAGAACTCGATACCCGCCCGACCATCAGCCCGCGACGAGACCCGTCGCGGCACCCGGCGACCGGCAAAGACCCGCGGAGGCGGTCGAGCTCAGATGCGTTCCTTGATCGCGAAGATGACGGTCTTGCCGTCCCGGACCACCGTGGTGACGGTCTGCCGGTACACATTGGTGGTGCCATCGGGACGATGCTCGGTCAGGTCCACCTCGAAGGTGTCGCTGGCGACCTCGGCAATCCGCAGGCAATGCGTGGTGCCGACCGGAATCTGCTCGTTGATGGCCTGCTGGATGATCTCGGCCGTAGACACATTCTCCGCATCCGGCGCGACGTACTTCCTGGCCCGCTCGCCACTGCGGCCGACGTAGAACTCGTACTGGAAGCCGAGGATCGCGCCAGCGCCGCTCGCGGTGTCGCCCTGGCCATTGCCACGGGTCACCTTGCCATCCCTACTCGCCGGACAGCTCAGCGCGGCGGAGGTGCTCGGCGGCGGCGGTGGTGCCGCCTTCGGGCTGCTGTTGTCGTCGCGGCTGACCGCGACAAAGGTCACCACCAGCGCGAGGACCACCACGACGGCGGCGAGCACGCCGAGCACGATCCACCGGCCCCGCGAACCGGAACGCGACGAGGTCGCGCTGATCTCATCGGAGAGCAGCTTCGGCGCAAGGCGTTTGGCGATCGGATCATCGGACCAGGACAGGCCGGACGGATCGGACGGTGGTTTCGGCACACCGCCGGACTCGCTCGGGTTGCTCCACCAGGTCTCGCGCTGCTGCGGCGTCGCATGCCGGACGGTGGCCTCGGTGGGATCGGGTTCGGCCGGCGGCTCCGGCCGTCGCACGGCCGGTGGCTCCGGCCGTCGCGCGGGTGGCGGTGGCGCGTCACCGAATACCGTCGTATCCGGTGCGCGGTACTGCGGGGGTGGCGGCGGCACCGTCTGCGGTTCGTCGGCGGGACGCCAGATCAGCTCGGGGTGATCGGTGGCGGGCTCGGGCACCGACCACTGTGGTCGGACCTGCCCACCCGTCGGCGGACCGAATTCACCCACCGGTGGGCCGAATTCCGACACCGGCGGGCCGAATTCGGAGACCGGCGGGCCGAAATCGTCCAACGGAGGACCGAACTCCGACCCGGACTGGTCGGATTCGTTGTTCCTGCCATCACCCTCGGAGCCCACACCAAATCCTTTCCCCAGGACACACGTGTGGGGCGGTCGCGAACGACCGCCCCACCCGTCGAATCAGCTCGTGTCAGTACTGGAGCGACCCACCCCACTGAGTGGTGACCCCGGCAACGTTGACCGTCTGCGGAGCCAGTTCGCCTGGCGGCAACGGAAGTTTAACTTGCGCGGCGGCCTCGAGCGCAGCCGCGCCACCCGGCTGTTCCCGAATCCAGTGCTCGACAGCGGCCTTGGCCATATTCGCCTGCGTGGTGTCGAGGATCACCTCGGTCTTGTTGTCGGCCAGGCCCTCACCACCGGTGTAGGTGGTGACCTTGACGGTGTTGGCGCCGACGTATTCGACCGAGACACCGGCCTCGCCCTGCCCGGTCGGGGTGCGGTACCCGATGGTGCCGACGTAGCCAGCGGCATTGTTGAAGTGGTGGGTGTTGGCCACATAACCGGGCGCCAGGCTGCCACCGTCGATATTGGCGCCGATCTCCTGGTGCGGACCGTCCATCTCGACGACCGGTGCGGCCGGGGCCTGCTGCAAGCGCGGAGCCGCCCAGCGTGGCTGCTGCACCAGCGTTTCGGTCTCCGGCTGCTGCGCGGTCCTGGCATTCGGATCGCTCGGAGTGGACGCACCCGGCCCGGTGGTACCGGGCTGCGCGGGCTTCGGCTCGGTGCCGGGAGCCGTGTCCGGTACGACCGCGGGAACCGCGGGTCCGGTCTGCCCCGGAACCGGCAGCGGCGCGACGCGCGGGGTGGTGACACCCGGCTGGGTCGGCACCGACAGCTTCGGATCCTTCGGCGGATTCGGCATCACCTGGTTCGGATCCGGCGTCGTGACACCCGGCTGACTCGGTGTCGGCTGACTCTGCGACGGCTTGCCCGGATCCGGCTTGGTGGTCTCCGGCTTGCCCGGATCCGGCTTAGTGGTCTCCGGCTGGCCCTGATCCGTTGGCGCCGTGGTGCCCGGATCGGCCGGAGCCGGTGCCGGGGTGGTCGGTGTACTCGGCTGATCCGGAACCGCCCCCGCCGGTGCCGCGAAGAGAGTGGCCACGGCCGCCGCGGTGGCCAGTGGCAGCGATGTGCTCGCCATCGCTCGCTGCGCCCGACTCGGCTTACGATGTTTCACTTTTCGCAATCCCTTCCCGTGTGCGACCGGTGGGTCACACGCAGTTTTCCCTGGTGAGACGCTTAGCCCACAAACGAGGACCGGCGAACGACCAAGCGGCCGTTCGCCGTTCCCGTTGGAAAGGATCGATCCCCCCACACAGAACCTCACGATCGCCCGCCGATCGCATCTCTGCGGGAAGTGAACCACATGCGCGACCGACTGGCAACGCGGTGAAAGTCCAGACAAGACAGTAAGACTCGGGGCACTCGAGATCGACCGATAGTCCGCTCACCGCGGAGCGAGTTCTACGAGCGACGTTCGCGGCCCGTCTCCACCCGTCGCCCGACCACCACCCCTCATCGAATCGCTGCGCGATGCTGAATATTCGGGGCCGCGAACACGCCGCGCCGCAGGCGCGGCAAATCGAACACAGCTGTGTCAGTCCAGGTCGTCGTGACGCATGAGCAGGCGCGCGGCCTCGGTCACCGAGCCGGTGAGCGATGGATACACCGAGAAGGTCTGGGCGAGATCGGTGACGGTCAGATTGTTCTGTACCGCCAGGGCGATCGGCAGGATGAGCTCCGAGGCGATCGGGGCGACGACCACGCCGCCGATGACCACACCGGTCGCGGGTCGGCAGAAGATCTTGACGAAACCCCTACGCAGACCCGACATCTTGGCCCGCGGATTGGTGTTCAGCGGCAGCATCACCGTGCGCGCGGGCACCTCGCCATTATCGATGGCGGTCTGGCTCACGCCGACGGTCGCGATCTCCGGACGGGTGAAGACCGCCGAGGCGACCGTCTTCAGCCGGATCGGGCTGACGCCCTCGCCCAGCGCGTGGTACATCGCGATGCGGCCCTGCATCGCGGCCACCGACGCCAGCGGCAGCAGACCGGTGCAGTCGCCCGCCGCGTAGATGCCGGGCACCGAGGTCCGCGACACCCGGTCCACCCGCAGGTACCCGCCCCGGTCGAGTTCGATGCCGACCCGCTCCAGTCCGAGGTCGTCGGTATTCGGGATCGAGCCGACGGTCATCAGCGCATGCGTACCGGTCACGGTGCGGCCGTCGGAAAGTTTGACCACGATGCCCTCGGCGGTGCGCTCCACCGCATCGGCGCGGGCATGCTTGACCAGTTCGACACCGCGTTCGGCGAGTGCGTCCTCGAGTACCAGCGCGGCATCGGCGTCCTCACCGGGCAGCACGCGGTCGCGGCTGGAGACCAACTTCACCTGGACGCCCATCTCGGTATAGGCGGAGACGAATTCGGCACCGGTCACGCCGGAACCGACCACCACCAGGGTCTCCGGCAGTTCTTCCAGGTCGTAGAGCTGGCGCCAGTTCAGGATGCGCTCGCCGTCGGGCTCGGCGCCGGGCAACACGCGCGGGCTCGCACCAGTGGCGATCAACACAACTTCGGCCTCGATGGTCTCCTCGGTGCCATCGGCCAGCAGCGCGCGAACGCGGTGCGCGGCCAATCCGGTGGCCGGATCGCTGAGCTGACCGCGTCCGGCCAGCACCGTCACTCCGGC
This sequence comes from Nocardia sp. NPDC004278, assembly GCF_053602975.1. Lineage (NCBI taxonomy): Bacteria > Bacillati > Actinomycetota > Actinomycetes > Mycobacteriales > Nocardiaceae > Nocardia > Nocardia sp. NPDC004278. The sequence goes on along the minus strand of NZ_JBSGEQ010000012.1, from coordinate 95,828 downwards.
GGCCTGCACCTTGGATCGGATATCGGAGGACTGGGCCAGCGCAAGCGCCTTCACCCGCGCGTTCACCTGGCCCAGTTCGATCTGCGCCTGACTCGGATCGAGGGTGATGCCCAGGTCACGGGCGCGACGCAGATCGGTGCGCACGCCGGTCGAGGCGATGAAGGTCTTGGACGGCACGCAGTCCCACAGGACGCATGCCCCGCCGATGCCGTCGCAGTCGATCACGGTGACCGTTGCTCCGTGTTGGGCCGCAACCAAGGCCGCTTCATAACCGGCCGGTCCGCCACCGATGATCGCTATGCGGGTCATGGATACCTCCGCTCGAGCTGTTCGACCGGGATCTCCGGTGCCGGTAAACAACGTTAGCTGGCGAACACACGGTCATCTCGCCGGGATAGAGACGATGTGCGCAGGTTATTGGATACCCTTGCGTCGTGCCGATCTACGCCGCCTACGGGTCGAACATGGACTCGTCCCAGATGCTCGAGCGCTGTCCGCACTCCCCGATGTCCGGGACAGGATGGTTAGAGGGCTGGCGCCTCACCTTCAGCGGAGACGACATCGGCTGGGAGGGGCCGCTGGCGACCGTCGTCGAGGAGCCGGGCTCCCAGGTGTTCGTCGTGCTGTACGACGTATCCCCCGAGGACGAACAGCGCCTCGACCGCTGGGAGGGCTCCGACTTCGGCATCCACCGCAAGGTCCGGCTGCGCGTCACGCCGAGCCCGGGCAGTGGTTCCGACCCGATCCTCGCCTGGCTGTACGTACTCGACGCGTACGAGGGCGGGCTGCCCTCCGCGCGGTATATCGGTGTGATCGCGGACGCGGCCGAAAAGGCTGGCGCACCAGCGGAATATGTGCACGCGCTGCGCACCCGCAACAGCAAGAACGTCGGCCCGGGCTTCTTCGGCAGCTGAGCGGAGCTTCTTCGGCAGCTGAGCGGAAACGAAAGCGGCCGATCCGTTCGGATCGGCCGCCTCCAGGTGTTTGCCTTCAGCCCGCGTTCAGCACGATCTTGCTGAGCACCCGGATACCCACCGCGAGCGCGCGCTCATCGATATCGAATGTCGGCTGGTGCAGATCCAGCTGTTCGCCGTGTCCGGACCAGACCCCAAGGCGGGCCATCGCACCGGGCACCTCCTCCAGGTACCAGGAGAAATCCTCACCGCCGCCGGACTGCGGGGTGTCGGCGAGTGCGTCCGGGCCGAGTGCGCGGATCGCGTCCTCGAACATCCGGGTCGACTGCTCGTCATTGACCACCGGCGGCACGCCGCGCTTGTAGTTCAGCTGATAGCGCACCCCGGTCGGGGCGAGCAGGCCGTCCACGATCTCGCGCACCATCGGTTCCAGCAACGACCAGGTCGCATGATCGCCGGTGCGGATGGTGCCGGTGAGCATGCCGGTCTGCGGAATCGCATTGGGTGCCTTGCCAGCACTGACCGCACCCCACACCATGACGGTGCTGGTGCGCGGGTCGATGCGGCGGCTGAGCAGTCCGGGCAGCCCCGTGATCACGGTGCCGATGGCATAGACCAGGTCGCTGGTCAGATGCGGGCGCGAGGTGTGCCCGCCCGGCGAATCGAGCACCAATTCGATGGTGTCGGCGGCCGAGGTGATCGCACCGACCCGGATGCCCAGCCGACCGACCTCGAGGCGCGGATCGCAGTGCAGCGCGAAGATCCGGTCGACGCCCTCCATCGCACCGGCGGCGACCATATCGATCGCACCGCCCGGCATCACCTCTTCGGCGGGCTGGAAGACGAACCGCACGCCGACCGGCAGTTTCTGATCTGCCAGCGCGAGCGCGGTGCCGAGCAGGATCGCGGTGTGTGCGTCGTGTCCGCAGGCATGTGAGACGCCGGGGACGGTCGAGGCGAAGCTGAGTCCGGTGAACTCCTGTAGGGGGAGCGCGTCCATATCGGCGCGCAACCCGATCCGCGGTGCGTCGGCCGGACCGATGTCGCAGAGCACTCCGGTGCCGTTGGGCATCTTCTGCGGCGTCAATCCGGCCTTGGTCAGCCACGACGAGACGAACTCGGTGGTCGCGAACTCGGTGCGGGACAGCTCCGGATTGGCGTGGATATGTCTGCGCCACTGGACGAGGTCGACGGTGTGCTCGGCAAGCCATGCCTCGACCGCTTCCTGCCCGGTCTGTGCGATGTCCGCAGCGGCGCTGCGCGGATCAACCGTGATCACGCGTGCTGCCGCCTCGGGACCCGCCGCGCGCGCCGTGGGGCGGCCGGTAGTGCTCACCGAATGTCCTCCTGTCGTTGAACGAGCCGTTGCAACAACCTGTCTCTATGTACTGCATCGCGGGCCACCGCGATAGCGGTACGTGCGAGGGCGATCGCACCGTCGGTAACCGCGCGATCCGCCGAGGCGTTGATACTCGCCGCGGCGAAGCCGGGCTGATGAGTCACCGCCCCACCGGCATCGATGCCGATGACCGGATGGATGCCCGGAATGACGTTGGTGACGTTGCCCATATCCGTACTTCCGAGCGGTCGCTGCGCCTCGAGTTCCGGTGCGATCGGCACCCGGCCCAAGCCGATGATCTGCTCGCGATAGGCACACAGTAATGCCGAATCGGGAGTTAGCTCGGTATATGTCGGCGCAACCGTCCGGATTTCGTGCGTGCAGCCGGTCGCCAGCGCACCCGCCTCGAAACAAGCCGACGCCCGTCGCATCAGATCGTCGAGGGATGCGGAGTCGACTGCACGTAGGTAATACAGCAGTTCCGCACGTCCGGGAACGATGTTGGGGGCTACGCCACCGTCGCTGACTATACCGTGCAGTTGCTGTCCAGGGCGGAGATGTTGGCGCAGCAACCCCAGAGCAACCTGTGCGACGGTCACCGCGTCGCCCGCATTGCGGCCCAATTCCGGCGCGGCACTCGCATGCGCCTCCAGACCGTGGAACACCACCGCCAGATCCGCCAGGGCCAGCGAACGCGCGTCGACGATCTCGTAGGGGCCGGGATGCACCATCAGCGCCATCGCGACATCGTCGAAAGCGCCGCGTTCCAACATCAGCACCTTGCCGCCGCCGCTCTCCTCGGCAGGCGTGCCGAACACGACGACGGTGATGCCGAGCGCATCGGCCACCTCGGCCAGGCCCAGCCCGGCGCCGACCGCGGCGGCGGCGATGATGTTGTGCCCGCAGGCATGTCCGATCTCGGGCAGCGCGTCGTACTCGGCGCAGATGCCCACGGTGAGCTCGCCGGATCCGTAGCTGGCGCGGAATGCGGTCGGCAGTTCGGCGATGCCGGTCTCGATCCGGAAGCCGCGCGCAACCAGCGGCGCGATGGTCTTGGCGACGCTGCGAGTCTCCTCGAAGGCCAGCTCGGGTTCGGCGTGGATGGAATGCGAGAGTGCGATCAGTTCGGCCGCCGCGGCCAGGATCGCGGCATCCGAGGCCGCCGAATCCGCGCCGTCCGGATCGACCGGCGCGCAGTCGCCAGCGGCGTGCGCGGCCTGGTTATCCGTGCGTGATTCGGGCTGCCCGCTACGCGGTGGTGGCATGGCACACAGTGTTGCACTGCGCTGCCGATCGAGCGCACCCCGCGCCCCGGGCGCGATGTGCTAGCGCGCTCCCGAGATTGCGATCAGCCTGACGTTATTCCCCGGCGAACGCCAGATTCTCCACAGTGGTGGGCGTCGCGAGACCGACGAGCGCCTTGGCGTGCAGCGCGCGCTTGATCACCGGCAGATTCGGCTTGCGATTTGCCGCGAGTGCGGCAGCGCGCTCGATCGCGGACTTCAGCAACTCATCAGCATCGGCCTTCGCATCGACAATGCCCGCGGTAATGGCCTCGTCGGCGGCGAAGCGGTGCCCCGCGGTCATGGCCTGCACGCAGACCTGGTTGGTCAGTCGTTCGGTGAGCAGCGCGTTCATACCGACGGTGAACGGCATGCCGAGGTGCACCTCGGGCAGGCACCAGAAGCCGCGGTCCGCGCGCATCACCCGGAAGTCGTGCGAGGTGGCCAGCATGGCGCCAGCGCCGAAGGCGTGGCCGTTGACGGCGGCCACCGTCGGCATCTGGAAGGACAGCAGCCGGGTGTAGATGCTGTGCACCCGGTCGAGGTAGCCGTGCATCTTGTCCACATTGCCGAACAGCCAGTCGGTATCGAGGCCATTGCTGTAGAACTTCCCGGTCGCCGTGGTGACCAGCGCGGCCGGCCCCTCGGACGCCTCCACCTGGTCGAGCAGCCGGTGGAATTCATCGATCCAATCCGGATGGAAACGGTTCTCGCTGTCGGTCTGCCCCTCGCTCCCGAGGTAGACGACGAACACATCCCCTTCACGTTCCAGATACGGCATGCGTGCAGCGTAACGGGTGCACAACAGCACACCTACTCGCGGGTAGCAAACATTCGGCGGGCCTGTTCACGGCCCATCTCGCGTCCGGACGGAGCTGCGGCGATCGAACTCAGCTGCGTCGAAGCGCATGCGACGCAGGCACGAATCTCGGCCAATGGTGGGTGCACCTCGGCGCCACACTGCCTCCTAGAGGTGACCACCACGGAGCGAGTCTTACGAGCGACCGTTCGCGGCCCGTCTCGCGTCCGAGTCGTCGAAGCGCATGCGACGCAGTCGCGAATCTCGGCCAATGGGTGGATGCACCTCGGCGCCACACTGCCTGCTAGAGGTGACCACCACGGAGCGAGTCTTACGAGCGACCGTTCGCGGCCCGTCTCGCGTGCGAGTCGTCGAAGCGCATGCGACGCAGTCGCGAGTCTCGACGGCTCGGACGCGAGACACCAGGGGGCCGCGAACACGCCGCGCCGCAGGCGCGGCAAATCAAACACAGCTATCGTGACGTTCATGCTTGCCGAACAGGCCGCGAAGGCGATTGCCGAACGTACGGGAGTGGAGCGGCACCGGGTTGCGGTGGTGCTGGGATCGGGCTGGCAGGACGCGGCCGCGGAGATCGGTGCGCCGAGTGCGTCGATACCGATGCCGGAGCTGCCCGGATTCGGGACACCCAGCGCCCAAGGACATGTCGGGATGGTGCATTCGGTCGCCGTCGACAACACTCCGGTGCTGCTGCTGATGGGACGTCAGCATCTGTACGAGGGGTATCAGCCGAGCGAGGTCGTACATCCGGTGAGTGCCGCGATCGCGGCGGGCGCGGAAACCGTGGTGCTCACCAATGCCGCGGGCGGGATCCGCGACGGGCTGCGCGTTGGTGATCCGGTTCTCATCAGCGACCACCTCAATCTCACCGGCCGCACACCGTTGACCGGCGCGACCTTTGTCGATCTCGTCGACGCGTGGGATCCCGAATTGCGCACGCTGGCAAGGGAAATCGACCCGAGTCTGACCGAGGGTGTGTACGCGGGTCTGACCGGACCGCAGTACGAGACGCCCGCCGAGATCCGGATGCTGCGCACCATGGGCGCGGATCTGGTCGGCATGTCGACGGTGCTGGAGGTGATCGCGGCGCGCGCGCTCGGCGCCCGGGTGCTCGGCATCTCACTGGTCACCAACCTCGCCGCGGGCGTCACGGGTGCGCATCTGTCCCATGCCGAGGTGCTCGCCGAAGGACATGCGGCCGCACCGCGACTCGGCAAACTGCTGCGCGGCGTACTGGAACGGCTCTAGATGCTGCGCTTCGGCACCGCCGGACTCCGCGGGCCGCTGCAGGACGGCCCCGACGGCATGAACCTGGACACGGTCAGCCGGGCGACGGCGGGGCTGGTGGACTGGTTGCGCGGGCGCTGCCTGGGCGGCGGCGCGGTGGTCGTCGGACGCGACGCCCGGCACGGCTCTGCCGAATTCGCCACCGCCACCGCGGAAATCTTTGCGGCCGCCGGCTTTCCGGTGACGCTGCTGCCCCGTCCGCTGCCGACGCCGATCGTCGCCTATGCGGTGCGTGAGCTGGGAGCCGTTGCCGGAGTGCAGATCACCGCATCGCACAATCCCGCGACGGATAATGGCTACAAGGTGTATCTGGACGGCGGTTCGCAGCTGATCGCACCGGCCGATACCGAGATCGAGCGCTGCATCGAGGCGGTCGCCGAACCGATCGCCCGCACGCCGGTCGCCTCGGCCGACGATGATCTGGTGCGCCGCTACCTCGATCGGGTGGCCCGGCTGCCCGAGCTGATCGGCGGGCCCGGCGAACGCGCCGATATCCGCATCGTTTTGACCCCGCTGCACGGTGTCGGCGGCGATACGGCGGTGGCAGCCCTTGCCGCGGCCGGCTTCCAGCATGTGCACGTCGTCGGTGAGCAGTTCGCGCCCGATGCCGACTTCCCCACCGTCGCCTTCCCGAATCCCGAAGAGCCCGGTGCCACCGACCTGCTGCTCGCCACGGCCACCCGGATCGGCGCGGATATCGCCATCGCCCTGGACCCGGACGCCGATCGCTGCGCCATCGCCATTCCCGACGATCACGGCGGCTGGCGCATGCTGCGCGGTGACGAAGCCGGTGTGCTGCTCGGTGCTTGCGTATTGCGCACCGCACCGCCGGATTCGCTGGTCGCGACCACCGTCGTATCGTCGCGACTGCTCGCCAAGCTCGCCGCCGCCCGTGGCGCTCGCTATGCCGAAACACTCACCGGCTTCAAATGGCTGGCCCGAGCGGGCGACGGCCTGGTCTACGCCTACGAGGAGGCCATCGGGCACTGCGTGGACCCGGCCGCGGTACGCGATAAGGACGGCATCTCCGCGGCGGTACTCGCCACCGACCTCGCCGCCCGCCTGAAGGCGGCCGGTCGCACCCTCGCCGACGAACTCGACGACTACGCGGTCGAATTCGGCCTGCACGCCACCGACCAGGTCGCGCTTCGGCTCCCGGACCCGGCCGCCGCAGCGGAGCTGGCGAGTCGGCTGCGCGCCACGCCACCCGACGAAATAGCCTCCGAGCCGGTCAAATTAACCGATCTGCTCCAGGTTCGTGGTCGAATGCGCACCGACGCACTGATTTTCGAGGGAGCCAGCTCCCGGATAGTGGTCCGCCCATCCGGCACCGAGCCGAAACTCAAGTGCTACTTGGAGGTGGTCGAGCCGGTCGCCGACCGCGCGGCCCTCGCTGCGGCGAGAACCGCGGCCGGACAACGCATCGCCGAACTGCGCGCCTTCTGTCAAGAGCTCTGAGCCGAGGGCATCACTGCGGACTCGGTCGCCGAGCGAACCACCGGCACTTCAGGCCGACTCCCCATGGCACTCGGCCCGTCCGAAGCCACCGAGATGTTCGACGCGAAAGTGGCTCAGCGGGGACCGAATTGGCGGTCGCCCGCGTCGCCGAGGCCGGGGACGATATAGGCGTCGGAGTTGAGGCCGGTGTCGACGACGGCGGTGACCAGGCGCACGGGCAGGCCCGAATCGGCAAGGGCGGCAATGCCTTCAGGGGCAGCGACGACGCAGACCGCGGTGATGTCGGTGGCGCCGCGAGCGGCGAGCAGCTGCAGGGTGTGGCGCATCGAGCCGCCGGTGGCCAGCATCGGGTCGAGTACGAAAACCGGCAGGTCGGTCAGGTCGTCGGGCAGTGACTCCATATACGGCACCGGCTGATGGGTGGATTCGTCGCGGGCGATGCCGACGAAACCGACTCTGGCGTCAGGGATCAGCTCGGCGGCCGCGTCGACCATGCCGAGTCCGGCGCGCAGCACCGGCACCAGCAGCGGCGGCTGCGCCAAGCGCGTCCCCTCGGCGCTGGCCACCGGTGTGGCGATCGGGAAGTGGGCCACCGGCGCTTCGCGCAGCGCCTCGTAGATCAGGATTCCGGTGAGATCGCGCAGTGCCGCACGGAAGGCCGGATTGGCCGTGCGGGCATCGCGCATCGTGGTCAGCAGGGCGGCGGCGAGTGGATGGTCCACGGTGTGCGTGCGCATGAGGGAACGATAAGGTCGAAGTCGACTTCGGCGGCGAACCTCCACCCGAATTTTTTTCGAACGGCTGGAACCGATCGGTAAGCCAGCGCGTCGAACTAGGTGGATGACGTACTCTGCCTGGGAACGACAGATGGGGGAAGCACTATGCGAAAGATGTCGGCCGACACCGAGGGCATAACCGCCTACGGCGCGTCCGCCGGGGCCATGTCCGGTGATCTCGCCGCCGCCGGGGTGAGCGCCGCGGCCGCAGATCCCACGCTGCTCGGTCCCATCATGGGCGTGATCGGCGGTGATTTCATGGCCGCCTATGCCGCAGCGCACGCCGGGCACGTCGCGTCCATTGGTCAGTTGTCGGCGGTGCTCGCGAGCATGGGTGGTGCGGCCACCAGTTCGGCCGTCGTACTCGAGGAAACCGACCTGAACAATGCCGCCGGGCTGAACGCCACCGGACTGGACGGATGACGCGGTGATCGATGTCAGCGCCCTGGTCCAGCCACTGCTCGACCTGCTCTCCAGCTTCGGCACCGGCGTCCTCCCCACCGGCGGGCCCGCCGACGCACTGACCTCCACCTCCACCGCCATCGACCAGGTGCACGCGCTCGGCCGCAACAGCATCAACCAGGTGAACGACGCATGGGATGGCGAGGCCGCCGATGCCGTGACCGCGAAAGCGCTGCGGGTGCAGACCTCCGCCGCCACCATTTCCGACCGCGGCAACGATATGGCTACCGTCGTGAATCAGGCTGCCGCCCAGGTCGAATCGGGTCAGAAGGATCTGAACGGGATCGTCCAGTCGTTCGTGAACCAGGCCACCGCTCTGGGCCCGGCGCTGGCCACGCCGGAGGGGCTGACGGTGCTCGTCAGCTCCGCGATCGACCACATCGGTCAGGGGCTGAATGTGATCGGCCGCGTGCGCAATGAACTGGATACCCAGACCGCGTCGATGAACGAGCTGACACCCGCGCCGTCGACGCCGTCGCTGTCCAATGTCGCCAGCACGGTCAGCGCCGCCACCCAGGGTGCGTCGCAATTGTCGTCGACGGTGGGCACCTTCGCGAGCGGTGCGGGCAGCGTGCTGAGCAGTCTGATGAGCACTGCCAGCAAGGCGAGCACAACGACCGCGAGCACAGCCTCGACCACCAAACCGAATACCAGCACCACGACCGGGAACGGACAGTCGTCGACCTCCGGCAACGGTGTGAAGATCACGCTGCCCGACGGCAGTGTCGTGGAGGCCCCGAACGAGAAGGCGGCGACGGCGGTCAAGGCGGCCATCGGCGCCGTCGGCACGCCGTATGTGTGGGGTGGCAATTCACCCGGCTCCGGACTCGACTGCAGCGGCCTCACCAAGTACGCCTACGGCGAAGCGGGCGTCGACCTGCCCCGGCTGGCCCAGGAGCAGGGCAACGGCCATATGCAGGTGTCACCCGGTGATCTGATGCCGGGAGATCTGGCTGTCTGGGATGGCCACGTCGCCATGGTGATCGGCAACGGGCAGTTCGTCGAGGCCGGTAATCCGGTCCAGATCAGCTCGGTTCGAACGGACAACATGGGTATGAACTTCTACGGCTTCTACCGGCCGACCTCATAAGTGAGCGGAGCGAACGAATAATGTCCCAGCCCCAGACCCCGCCGATACCCAATGTGACGGTGGCGTCGAGCAGCAACCGATCGGGCACCATCTCGGTCCGTGCCACCGATCAGGGCATGCCGATCGAGATCAAGTTCGAGCGCAGCGAATACCGTTACGGCGCACAGACTCTCGCCGACGAGATCCTGCGGCTCACCAAGCGCTCCACCGTCGCCGCCCGGGCCCGCCGACGCGAACTGCTCGCCGAGGCGGGCATGCCCGCCGACATCCTGGACAAGCTCGGACTGCCCACCCGCCAGGCCGCGGTGGACGAGCTGGACCGGATCGATGACGCGGACACCGGACCGACGAGCTGGATGAGGCCGGTATGAGCGAGCCAACGATGAGCACAACGGCAGACGAGCTGGAGTCGAGCGAGGCGCGGGCATGAGTGCGGAGATGGACGCGTTGGTCGCCAACGCGACGGCGAAACTGGAGGCGCTCGAGGCCGCGCTGTACGGCCTGAAGCAGGTGCACGGCCGGTTCCGCACCGAGGACGGCACGGTCAGCGTCGAGGTGAACAGCGATGGCGCACTGGTCGCGCTGAGCCTGTCGGAGTCGGTCACCGCACTGCCGCCCGCCGAGGTCGGCCAGCTGATCGTATGGGCGTGTCGCCAGGCCGCCGAGGACGCGGGCGCACAGCGTTCGAAGGTCGTTGCGACACTGAACGAGTCGTTCGCGGTGGCGCCGGAGGGGGCCCCGGGAAGCGTTGGGGGCGGGCCGGATAGTCACTGACTCGGAAGGTCGATAGGCTTCCGCACATGGCTTCTGGAGACATCGTCCCGATCGAGCTCGGCCTGACCGACGGCGATCTCGTCACCCTGTGGGCACCGCGCTGGCGCGACGGTGACGACGAGTGGGAGGCGTTCCTCGGACATGAGGACTCCCTCTACGGTTTCGAGACCGTTGCGGAGCTGGCCGCGTTCATTCGGACCAACTCCGATAACGATCTCGTCGACCATCCCGCATGGAAGGTCGTGGCCGGGCTCTCGGCGGTGGAACTGGAGCCGGAGGAGAACTTCACCTTCGACCTGGTCGGTGTGCCGGAGCTGGTCGCGAGCGATCCCGATGTGGACACCATCGCCGAACTCGACGACACGCTCAGCATGGTGCGCAATATCGGCGAGGTGTGCGAGCTGGAGACGGTCACCAAGTTCTTCGGGTCGCATCCGGTGGTCGGCGCACTGGCCAGTGGCGTCAGCGCGTTCTTCGGGCGCGACGGCGAGGAGCTGTGGGATCAGATCGGCGCAGCCATCGCCAAGGGCTGGGACGACGTCCTCGACGCCATCGACTCCGTGGTGCAGACCCCTGAGGTCGACGCCGAGGCGGTTGCGGTTGCGGAGGCCGAACTGCTCGCCGCGGAGGAGAACGTCGTGGACGCCGACGACGCGGCCGATAGCGAGGAGGACGAGGAGTTCGAATCCGTCGACCTCGATGCGGACGACGAGGACGAGGAAGACGAGGAAGACGAGGAAGACGATTCGTTCTGGCACGAGGTCGGCATCGACCCGGTCAAGATCGTCACCTCCGACGGCACCTACTTCACGCTGCGCTGCTACCTCGACGACGAGCCGATCTTCCTCGGCAAGGACGGTGCCATCACGGTCTTCGGCTCCGAACGCGCACTGGCCCGCTATCTGGCCGATGACCACGAGCACGAGCTGGCGCGTGTGAGCACCTACACCGACGTGCAGACCGCAGCGGTGGACGGATCGCTCGCGGTCGAGGTCACCGACGAGAACGTCTACGTGCTGCCCGGACTCGCCGATGACCTGGCCGAAGGCCCCGAGGCGGTCGATATCGAACAGCTCGATCTTGCGGTCGAACTGTTCACCGACGCCGCCGATTACGCCGACGACGACACGGTGGAGCAGGCACTCGCCCAGTCGACCCCGCTCGGCTGGTACGTCTCCTACCTGCTCAACCCGGACCCGACCCGGATGGCCCCGAACCCGCCCTTCGCCGCCGAAGCCCAGAGCTGGCGCGAACTGGAGCGGAACTTCGAGTCCCGACTCACACCGCAGAAGTAGGTCCGCCCAGGCCGGGCACATGCCGCCGACCCGCGATTGCGGATCGGCGGCATTTTGCAACGGCTGAACCCACTCCGTCTCGGGCATCGCATGCGTCGCCGGATGAATGGCGTAGTTGCTGGTCGCCGGTCGGGCTCCCGCAACGTGACGGAAGGATTTGACCACCACCCGGTCACGATCAGCACACTTGCGACTGGACCGAACCCGAGTCCCATATTCACGTCGATCCGGTGATCCTTGCAGTCGACCGTGGCTGGTGGTCGAGCGGCGTCGGCGACTAGGACAAGCGGATCCAGATCTGTTCTGCTCGGCCCAGAAGGCGGTTGTCGGAGCCGTAGACGGCGGTGGACGCGAACGACTTGCGGCCTTGCTCGCCGTGGCTCTGCCCGACCACCACGCAGGGTTCACCGATCTCGGGCAGGTCGTGTACGGCGGCGGTCATGCAGCCAAGGAGGGCGGGACGGTCGAACATTTCGGGGAGGGACCAGCCACCGGGACAGTCCATCGCGGCCCACAGCACCGCGGGGCCCATCGGCAGTGAGTCGTCGGGGGTCCATGGCGCGGCGACGCGGTCTTCGCCGACCACACCCGCTTCGATACGCAGGCCGTCGGCACGGCCACTGCCACAGACGAAGCAGGACGCGAACATGTCATTGCTCTGATAGGAACCCGACGCCGCGGCGGCATCGGCATACTCGACGCGTTGCGGTGCGTCGCGCTCGAATTCGCCCGAACGTATCTCGGCGACCACCGTCTCGTCATCGAGCAACTTGCCGTCGCGAATCCACAACGGCGTCTCCAGCGGCGGCGGACTACGCAGAATCACGGTCACCGCACCGTCATCAGCCGCGTTTCCCGCCCGCTCGGCCAGCAGACCGCCCACATACCCGCCGTTCCCAGAGTCGGGCGGACCATTGAATCGACTCGGAATCAGCACCATCGTCACACTTGGCCACGGTAACGGCCTCGCCATCGGGCGCGTTCAGCGCATCGGAAAATGGCAGATCGCGAGGTGCGCACCAGCTCGGTTCGGCCCGATACTCAGCCGACTACCGACTCGGGCGCCGGAAGTTCATACCGCGCTCCCCCACAGTGCACGACACCAGCGGGCAACGCTGGAAATCGACAAACAGCTCTCGACATCCGCGAGCAATACCCGCCACGCGCGGGCAACACCGGACACGAGCTGGCCCGGCGACAGCGCTCTACATCGACGCACAACCCTCGACACCAGCGGATAACACTCCGCGCAGCAGGCAGTGCGCAAGACCGGTGAGCAACGCTGGAAACCGACAAACAGCTCGTCACCCGCAAGCAACACCGGCCGTGCGCGGGCAACGCTGGGCACGAGCTGGCCCGGCGACAGCGCTCCACACCGACGCACAGCCCTCGACACCAGCGGTGACACTCGGCGCAGCAGGCAGTGCACGAGACCGGTGGGCAACGGATTTCGTACCTGATACACGAAATCCGTTGCTGTGGAACGTTATCCGAGTAGGACCGCGTAGCCGGGCTTGATGATGTCGTCGATGATGCGCAGGCGGTCGGGGAAGGGGATGAATGCGGATTTCATTGCGTTGATGGTGAAGCGTTCGAGATCGCTCCAGCCGTAGCCGAAGGTTTCCACCAGCTTGAGCATCTCCGCGCTCATGCTGGTATCGCTCATCAGGCGGTTGTCGGTATTGACCGTGACGCGGAAGCGCAGCCGCGCCAGCAGATCGAAGGGATGCTTGTCCAGCGACGGGACCGCACCGGTCTGCACATTCGAGGACGGACACAATTCCAGCGGAATTCGCATATCCCGCACATAGTTCGCCACCAGACCGAGCTCGGCGTCCTCGATCGCACCCGGCACCTGGATATCGTCGGTGATCCGCACGCCGTGCCCGAGCCGGTCGCAGCCACAGAACGCCAGCGCCTCGTGGATGGACGGCAATCCGAATGCCTCACCTGCGTGAATGGTGAAATGCGCGCTATTGGCTCGCATGTATTCGAAGGCGTCCAGGTGGCGGCTGGGTGGGAAGCCCGCCTCCGCGCCCGCGATATCGAATCCGCCGACGCCTCGGTCGCGCCAGCGCACCGCGAGTTCGGCGATCTCGCGTGAACGTGCGGCATGGCGCATGGCGGTGAGCAGGCAGATCATCACAATCGGGCGCCCCGCCGCGGCCGCGGCCGCGGCACCCTCCCGGAATCCGGCGAGGGTGTGCTCGACCACCTCGTCCAGGGTGAGGCCGCGCTCCAGATGCTGTTCGGGCGCGAAGCGCACCTCGGCATAGACCACGCCATCGGCGGCGAGGTCTTCCGCGCATTCCCGAGCGACGCGACGCAGGCCCTCCGGGGTCTGCATCACCGCGACGGTGTGCGCGAACGTCTCCAGATAGAGCTCGAGCGAGCCGCTGTCGGCCGCATCGCGGAACCACGTCGCCAGCGCGGCCTCATCGGTGGCGGGTAGGTCGTCGTAACCGCAATCGGCGGCGAGCTCCAACACCGTCGCGGGCCGCAGACCACCGTCGAGATGATCGTGCAGCAGCGCCTTGGGAGCTTGGCGGATCGAGGCAAGGGTCAAAGGCATCGGTCCTGTCATGACCACACGTTAGCCGCACCGACCCCGCCATGCGGCTGTGATTGCGCTCTCCGCCGCCCGCACCCGAGACATCGCCCTCAATATGCCTGCTCGAGTGGCAGATCGCCGCACCATGCCGTATTGGAAACCCCCTACACCAGCCAAGAGTCAAACTAGCGGTCGGTTTCCTACCCGCCCCACTTCGGCCCGCGACCGGAAAAGGACCTGAGCCGTGCTACCGGCGGCCTGCGCGGTCGACTGCTCGATGAAGTCCGGATCGCTTTCAAAACCCCGCCGGCAACGCAGTGGGCCGCAATCAACTCGCGTATACCTCGGCTGATTTAGTCGCACCGCGCATCGGATTGCCAGTCGATCGGTGCACCGCGCAGCACCAGACCGTGGACAGCAAGCGATCCATGCGCGGCAGCGAGACATCGCGCAGTGTACGAAGCCGTGTTCAACAGGCGAATTCGATGCCGTGCTGGAGATTGCTGGGTCAGGGGGCGATGCGGTCCAAGACCAGTGGGGCTGGTGGGGGTGGGGTTCCGATGGTGATTGCGTCGACAAGGGCAGCGAGGGCACCGGGGAAGGCGGCAGGGGTGTCGGTGTGCAGGGTGAGGAGGGGGTCGCCCGATTTCACGGGATCGCCTGGCTTGGCGTGCATTTCGATGCCAGCGCCGAATTGGACGGGATCACCCTGCCGGGCGCGACCCGCGCCGAGCCGCCACGCGGCAATGCCGACGCCCATCGCGTCGAGGCGGGTGAGCACCCCGTCTTCGTCGGCCCGCACGATCTCGGTGTGCTTCGCGCGCGGCAACGGTGCGTCCGGGTCACCGCCCTGCGCCTCGACCATCGCGCGCCAGTGGTCCATCGCGCGGCCATCGGCGAGGACATCGGCCGGATCGATATCGAGTCCGGCCTGGGCGACCATCTCGCGCGCGAGAGTGAGCGTCAGTTCGACGACATCGGCGGGGCCGCCGCCCGCAAGCACCTCCACCGACTCCGCGACCTCGAGCGCATTGCCCGCGGTGCGGCCGAGCGGGGTGTCCATCGCGGTCAGCAGCGCCACCGTCCGGACCCCGGCGTCGGTGCCGAGTTCCACCATCGCCGTTGCCAATTCGCGTGCGCCGTCCAAGGTTTTCAGGAAGGCTCCCGAGCCGACCTTGACATCCAGTACCAGCGCGGCGGTGCCCTCGGCGATCTTCTTGCTCATGATCGAGCTGGCGATGAGCGGGATGGATTCCACTGTCCCCGTCACGTCACGCAGCGCGTACAGCCGCTTGTCCGCCGGAGCGAGATCTGCGCCCGCCGCGCACACCACGGCACCGATGCCGGGATCGGCCAATATCTCCCGCATCCGCGCCACCGGCACATCGGCCCGCCACCCTGGGATCGCCTCGAGCTTGTCGAGTGTCCCGCCGGTATGTCCGAGCCCGCGCCCCGACAGCTGCGGCACCGCCGCACCGCATGCCGCGACCAATGGCGCGAGCGGCAGTGTGATCTTGTCGCCCACCCCGCCGGTCGAATGCTTGTCCACGGTCGGCCGCGGCAGATCGGTAAAGTCCATCCGCCGCCCCGACGCGATCATGGCGTTCGTCCAGCGCGCGGTCTCCCGCCGCGTCATCCCCCGCCATACGATCGCCATCGCCAACGCCGCCATCTGCTCGTCGGCCACCGCCCCGTTGGTGAATCCATCCACCACCCAATCGATCTGCGCATCCGACAGTTCCCCGCCGTCCCGCTTGGCCGTAATGATCGAAACCGCGTCCACTGCCGTCACATCGGCCAGTCTGGCACGGGATACGCCTGAACCCTGGCACTTGTCGGTGCCCTCCGATAGCCTCTGCGCATCATCGAGTCGACGTTTGGGGGAGCAATGACGTACGCAAACATGGACCGCCGCGTGACGGATCTCGCGGCCCGTATCCGCGCGGTCGAGGAGGGCTTCGGTGAGTCCCAGTTGACACTGACGCGACGCGTCACGGCAATCGAAATCGTGCAGAAACGAAGCTTCTGCCGCATCCTCGAGCGCCTCGGCGTCCCTGCCGACGAAATCTCGCAGATCACGGTCACGACCGAGTCCGAGATCGACGCCGTCCTCGAAGAAGACTCTGAGGGGCGGCCGCCCTACTGCTGCCCGGCATCCAGATCGTCGGGCCCGAAGGCATCGGGCAGCAGGCTGCGCAGCGGAACGGGTCCGGCCTTGTGATCCACCAGGAGATCGGGTCCGCCGTGTTCGTAGAGCAGCTGACGACAACGGCCGCATGGCATCAGGATTTCGCCCCGAGAATCGGTGACGGAGAGTGCGAGCAACCGCCCACCACCGCCGGCGAATAAGTTACCGATGAGTACGCATTCGGCGCACAGGCCTAATCCATATGAGACATTTTCCACATTGCAGCCGCTCACAATTCGACCGTCCGAACTGAGAGCCGCGGCGCCGACCGGAAACCGCGAGTATGGCGCATAGGCATTGCGCATAACTTGAATTGCCTTGTCGCGCAAGATTTTCCAGTTAATTTCCGACATCGGTAACCCCTCGTGAGCCGAGCTTCACTTGCCCGCGCAAGGGCCACGACGAAACCCTTCACGCATCAAGAAAGGTAAACCTAACTCGCCCGACTGTAGCGCAACGCACGGCACGCCGAATTAGTTCCGCGATTCGGAGGGGATTAGAGTCCAGAACAGATCGGTTCAGGTTCCCGGCGGCGGGCCCCGCGCGAGCTATTTGGAGCAGCAAAGCGCAGCCACCTGGGCATTTACATCCACGTCGCCTGCCTCGGACTTGCAACCGGGTCCATCAACGACGTTGGAGGCACCGCACTCTATGACCACGATAGAAGCTCCGGCACAGCCGAAGCGGAAGACGCTGTACCGAGGCGACCCCGGAATGTGGTCGTGGGCGCTGCACCGGATCACCGGTGTCACCATCTTCTTCTTCCTCTTCGTGCACGTCTTGGACACCGCGCTGGTTCGGGTCAGCCCCGATACCTACAACCACGCCATCGAGACCTACAAGAACCCCATCGTCGCGCTGATGGAGATGGGCCTTGTCGTCTGTGTGCTGTTCCACGCGCTCAACGGCGTACGCGTGATCCTGGTGGACTTCTGGGGCAAGGGCCCCAAGTACCAGAAGACGATGCTCTGGGTGGTTCTCGCCATCTGGTTCCTGCTGGTGGTTCCGGCCGTCGGTCGCCAGTTCTTCTACCTGTTCACGGAGCACTGACCATGAGTGAGCGAAGCGAGCGAATCATGAACGCAGCCGCCAGTGCGGTCATGCCGGAACCGAGCGTCAGCGAGGCGCAGGCATGAGCGCACCTGTTCTCGGTAAGTCGTATGACCGGCCCGCGAGCCTGGATCTGCCCCGCTCGCCGCGTGCCCGCTCCAACAACAACTTCGAGAAGTACGCCTGGCTGTTCATGCGCTTCTCCGGCCTGCTGCTGATCGTGCTGGTCCTGGGCCACATGACGATCATGCTGCTGCTCGACGGCGGCGTGAAGCGCCTGAACTTCGCCTTCGTGGCGGGCCGCTGGTCCAGCCCGTTCTGGCAGTTCTGGGATCTGACCATGCTCTGGCTGGCTCAGCTGCACGGCGGCAATGGCCTGCGCACCGTGATCGCGGACTACTCGCGCAAGGACTCGACCCGGTTCTGGCTGAACACCCTGCTGGCCATTTCGATGGTCCTGATCGTGGGCGTCGGCACCTACGTCATCTTCACCTTCGACCCCAACATCAGTTAGGAACAGGCGAACTCGATGAGTGAATCCCGGATTCAGGAGCACCGCTACGACGTCGTCATCGTCGGTGCCGGCGGCGCCGGTATGCGCGCGGCGATCGAGGCCGGTCCCCGGGCCCGCACCGCCGTTCTGACGAAGCTCTACCCGACCCGTAGCCACACCGGTGCTGCGCAGGGTGGCATGTGCGCCGCGCTGGCCAATGTCGAAGAGGACAACTGGGAATGGCACACCTTCGACACCGTCAAAGGTGGTGACTACCTGGTCGACCAGGACGCCGCGGAGATCATGGCCAAGGAGGCCATCGATGCGGTGATGGACCTGGAGAAGATGGGTCTGCCGTTCAACCGCACGCCCGAGGGCAAGATCGACCAGCGGCGCTTCGGCGGCCACACCCGCGATCACGGCAAGGCCCCGGTTCGCCGCGCGTGCTATGCCGCCGACCGCACCGGCCACATGATCCTGCAGACGCTCTACCAGAACTGCGTCAAGCACGACGTGGAGTTCTTCAACGAGTTCTATGTGCTCGACCTGATCATGTCCGAGACCGATCGCGGTCCGGTTGCGACCGGTGTGGTCGCCTACGAGCTGGCCACCGGCGAACTGCACGTCTTCCACGCGAAGTCGATCATCTTCGCCACCGGCGGTTCCGGCCGGATGTACAAGACCACCTCGAACGCGCACACGCTGACCGGCGACGGCATGGCGATCGTGTTCCGCAAGGGTCTGCCGCTGGAGGATATGGAGTTCCACCAGTTCCACCCGACAGGTCTTGCCGGTCTCGGCATTCTGATCTCGGAGGCGGTCCGCGGCGAGGGCGGCATCCTGCGCAACGCCAGTGGCGAGCGTTTCATGGAGCGCTACGCCCCCACCATCAAGGACCTCGCGCCGCGTGACATCGTCGCCCGCTCGATGGTGCTCGAGGTGCTCGAGGGCCGCGGCGCCGGACCGAACAAGGACTACGTCTATATCGACGTGACCCACCTCGGCGAGGACGTGCTCGAGGAGAAGCTGCCCGACATCACCGAATTCGCGCGCACCTACCTGGGCGTGGACCCGGTGAAGGAACTGGTTCCGGTCATGCCGACCTGTCACTACGTGATGGGTGGCATTCCGACCCGGATCCGCGGCGAGGTGCTGCGCAACAACACCGATGTGGTGCCCGGCCTGTACGCCGCCGGTGAGTGTGCGTGCGTGTCGGTGCACGGCTCCAACCGTCTCGGCACCAACTCGCTGCTGGATATCAACGTCTTCGGCCGCCGCTCCGGTATCGCCGCCGCCGAACATGCCCTGCGCACCGAGTTCGTCGACATGCCGGAGAACCCGGCGCAGATGGTGCAGGACTGGCTGGCCATGCTGCTGTCGGATCACGGCAACGAGCGCGTCGCCGATATCCGCACCGAGCTGCAGTACACGATGGATATGAACGCCGCCGTGTTCCGCACCGAGGACACCCTCAAGCAGGCGCTCACCGATATCCACGCGCTCAAGGACCGCTACACCCGAATCACGGTGCAGGACAAGGGCAAGCGCTACAACAGCGACCTGCTCGAGGCCGTCGAGCTCGGCTTCCTGCTGGAACTGGCCGAGGTCACCGTGGTCGGCGCGCTCAACCGCAAGGAATCGCGCGGCGGTCACGCCCGCGAGGACTATCCGGACCGCGACGACGTGAACTTCATGCGGCACACGATGGCCTACAAGGAGGGGGCGGAGCTCATCTCCGATATCCGCCTCGACTTCAAGCCGGTGGTGCAGACCCGCTACGAGCCGATGGAGCGTAAGTACTGATGACTGCCGTACTCGAAACACCCCCGCAGAAGTCCGCACCGGTCCCCGAGGGCTCGGTCATGGTCGACGTGAAGATCGCCCGGTTCAACCCGGAGGACGATAAGGGCGCGCACTGGGAAACCTTCCAGGTGCCCGTGCTGTCGACCGACCGGTTCCTGAACGTGCTCATCTACATCAAGTCCTACCTGGACGGCACGCTCACCTTCCGCCGCTCCTGCGCACACGGTGTCTGTGGTTCGGACGCCATGCGGATCAACGGCGTCAACCGGCTGGCCTGCAAGGTGCTGATGAAGGACATGCTGCCCAAGGGCGGCAAGAGCCTGACCATCACCGTCGAGCCGATCCGCGGCCTGCCCGTGGAAAAGGACCTCGTGGTGAACATGGAGCCGTTCTTCGACGCGTTCCGCGCCGTGAAGCCCTATCTGATCACCACGGGTAACGAGCCGACCCGTGAGCGCATCCAGAGCCAGGCCGACCGCGCCCGCTTCGACGACACCACCAAGTGCATCCTGTGTGCCTGCTGCACCACCTCCTGCCCCGTGTACTGGAGCGACGGCAGCTACTTCGGCCCGGCCGCGATCGTGAACGCACACCGCTTCATCTTCGACAGCCGTGACGAAGGCGCCCGCGAACGCCTCGACATCCTCAACGATGTCGAAGGCGTCTGGCGCTGCCGCACCACCTTCAACTGCACCGAAGCCTGCCCCCGCGGCATCGAGGTCACCAAGGCCATCCAGGAAGTCAAGCGCGCCCTGCTCTTCGCCCGCTGACCAAGGCCACACCGAAGGCCGTCTTCATCGAAAGATGAAGGCGGCCTTCGTCGTTTCCGCGACCGCGTCATTCGCTGGATCTGGTCAGTGCGGCGGCGCTGGCCCATCCCGCGCCCGCGATCACCACATGGTCCAGGAAGCGCAGGCCGACGGTGCGGGCGGATTCGATCAGGAGGGTGGTCGCGCGGCGGTCGTCGAAGCTGGGGGTCGGGTCGCCGGAGGGGTGGTTGTGTACGACGGCGAAGGAACGGCCGTCGTGGCGCAGTATGGTGTTCAGGATTTCGCGGACGGGGACGGCGACCCGATCGATCGCACCCTCGGCGACGAATACCTTGTGCCGCAATCGATTCTGCGCATCGCACACCAGTACCAGGAGCCGTTCCACGCGGGCGCCGGTGAACAGCGGCAGTGCTACCCGGACAATATCGGCGGCCCCGTCCAGGCGCGGTGCGGTGTCCGGGCGGTCGCGCGCTCTGCTACCGAGATGGAAGGCGGCGATGATCGCCGCGGCCTTCGCCACCCCGATCCCCGCCCGTCGCGACAGTTCCTCGGGCCGCGCCGCCGCCAATCCGGCGATACCGCCGTGCTCGGCGAGCAGTTCGGCCGCCATCTCCAGCACGCTCTCCCCGCGCCGCCCTTGGCGCAGCAGCACGGCGAGCAACTCGCTATCGCTGAGCGCGTGCGGGCCGAGGGTGAGCAGCCGTTCCCGTGGCCGTTGACCGAATGGCAGCTTGGCGATGGGTACCGACATCAATCCCCCTCGAATGCGGTGCGATGCCCGCATCATGCCAGCCGCCACCGACAGGTCGGCCGTGGTCCGGATGCGACCGCGCGCACGGCCTGCGCACCGGCACCGGGTCGGGCAGACTGAGGCGAGCAGTTCCGACGATGGGGATCGAATGCTGAACTGGCGCAATCGAAGTGCGCGAAGAATCGGACAACCGGCTTGGCTCGCTACGGTACTCGTACTCGCGGCCGCCTGCGGCGCGCAGCCCGAGACGGTGCAGAGCCCGCAGCTCGAGAACACTCCGGGTCTGGGCAAGTACTACCGCCAAACGCTGGTGTGGGGCTCGTGCGAAAGCTTCGACGGCGGTGCGCATCTCACCTCGGCCGGACTCGAATGCGCTCGGGTCTCGGTACCCATCGATTACGCCGCGCCCGACGGCAGAACGGCGCGCGTCGCGATCTCACGACTGCGGGCACGCGGGGCGAAGGTGGCATCGATCCTCACCAACCCGGGCGGACCGGGCGGTATCGGCCTGACGCTGCCCGCCGAACTCGCGCAGACACCGCTGGCCGAACGCTTCGACGTGATCGGCATCGACCTGCGCGGGCTCGGTGCCTCGACGCCGAAGCTGATCTGCGACACCCCCGAGGAAGTGGCGGCCGAACGTGCCGGTCGCAGCTCCGAATACCTGCCCTTCTGGATGTCGCGTGCCGAACACGACAGCATGAATCTGGCGGCCAATTGCGTGCAGCGCACCGGATTGGAGCTGCTGTCACATGTCGGAACCCGTGAATCCGCCGCCGATCTCGACATCATCCGAGGGGTGCTCGGCGAAGAGAAGCTGACCTACTTCGGCGCCTCCTATGGCACGCGGCTCGGCTCGACCTATGCCGAGCTGTTCCCGGACCGGGTCCGGGCCATGGTCCTCGACGGCGCGGCCGATCCCGCCACCGATATCGCCGATCCGGTCATCGTCTACACGGGCCTGCAGCATGCGTTCGACGCCTACGCCGCGGACTGCGTCAAGGCCCCGGGCTGCCCGATCGGCACCGATCCGGCCAAGGCGTCCGAGCGCATGGCCGCATTGCTGCGCCCGTTGACCGACCGGCCCGCCAGTACCAGCGACGGCCGCGGCCTCGACTACTCCGACGCCTCGACCGCGGTGATCTCGACGATGTACACCTCGAAGGCCTGGCCCGTGCTGACCCGCGGGCTGACCGAACTGACCAAGGGCAACGGCGACATCCTGCTCACCCTGGCCGACGGCTATCTCGCGCCCGAGGTGATCGATACCGGCTACCAGACCGCGGTGCGCTGCCTCGACGACGAGCGGATCACCGATCGGGACAGCGCATTGCAACTCGACCGCCGCGTCCGCGCCGCCGCACCCGCCTTCGACAGCGGCCACCCGAGCAAGTGGGTTCCCCTCGACGCCTGCGCATTCTGGCCCGTGCCCCCAACCGGCCACCCGCACGTTCCCACGGTGATCGGGCTGCCGAAGGTGGTGGTCGTCTCCTCCACCGGTGATCCGGTTACGCCCTATGCGGGCGCGACGAATCTCGCCCGGGCGTTGGGCGCGGTCCTGGTCACTTATGAAGGCGTCCAACACGGTTCGTTCCTCGACGGCATCAAATGTGTCGACGAACCGGTGCTGAAGTACCTGATCGAGCTGACCCCGCCGCGGGATGGGCTGCGCTGCCCGGCTCAGTGAACCGACCGTCAGCTGTCTGCGGTGATCACCTCCGGGCCGGGCAGGGCACACAGCACACCGGAGGCCAAACGCTCCAGATGGTGAAGTTGCCGCTCGTGCACAACGATTCGGCGCAGCGCCTCGTTGATGGTGGCGCTGCTCGTCGACGTGCCCATGATGGCGGCAGCGGCGGCGAGCAGTTTCTGGTCGAGATCGATCCGCACGGATTTCATGCGCCCTCCTTCGTACATTCGCCATATTGCTTTATGGCGCCCGCTCATGTGCGGCAAATCGGATACAACGTTGAAGCCCGGATTTGCGTGAGCCGCGCAGGCCGCCCTGCACTGCCGCACCGGCTGCGCCATCGGCGAAATCCTCGCCCGTGCTGATCGGCACCGCGCTCGGGCGGAACAACACCGCGACCATGGTGCTGGCCATCGTGGTGGCATCCTCCTTCGGCTTCGCGCTGACCATGCGCGGCGTGCTGCAGGCCGGTCTGCCACTGGCCGCGGCGGTCACCACCGCGCTGGCCGCCGACACCGTGTCGATCACGGTCATGGAGATAGTCGACAATGCCGTCATTCTCGCCGTGCCCGGCGCCATGGACGCACACCTGGACACGGTCATGTTCTGGGCGACACTGGCCTTCTCCCCGGTGGTCGCGTTCGTCCTCACCACGCCAGTCGACAAGTGGATGATCGGGCGCGGCAAGGGCCACGCGGTGGTGCACTCATTGCACAGGACCACTGATCAGCTCGCCACCGCAAGGCCCGGCACACGGCCGGTAATCACGAGAAGAAGCCCGCCCAGCTAGGCAGTTTGACCACCTGGGCGGGCTTTTGTTGTCGCATCAGCTCGGCGGTGCTTGCATCGAGGTATGTTCAACGAAGCTCAGCTGTACTCGCCGGTCACCAGGTCCGGCGACGGCGATGTCGTGGTGCACCTGAGCGACGAGCACCCCGGCGTACACGATCCGGACTACCGGACGCGCCGCAATGCGATCGCCGCGCTGGCACTGGATTACGCACCGGGTAAGCCGATGCCGCAGATCGAATACACCGATGAGGAACAGCAGGTGTGGCGCATCGTGTCGGCCGAACTCGCGCGCAAACACCAGAAGTACGCCTCCGCCGAGGTGCTCGCGGCCGCGGCCCGGCTCGCGCTGCCGACCGATCGCATTCCGCAGCTGGACGAGGTCTCCGCGGCCCTGTATCCGCTGACCGGATTCCGCTATGTCCCGGCCGCGGGCCTGGTGCCGCTGCGCGAGTTCTTCGGCTCCTTCGCCGACCGGATCTTCCACTCCACCCAGTACATTCGGCACCACTCCGCTCCGCTGTACACCCCGGAACCCGATGCCATCCACGAGATCATCGGGCACGCCAATCAGATCGCCAGCCCGCGCTTCGCCGCCATCTACGAAACGGTCGGCGCGGCGGTAGCCCGATTGACCACCGAGACGGCGCTGAAGTTCCTCGCCGATGTCTTCTGGTTCTCGATGGAATTCGGCGTTGTTCGGGAGAAG
This sequence comes from Nocardia sp. NPDC004278, assembly GCF_053602975.1. Taxonomy (NCBI): domain Bacteria; kingdom Bacillati; phylum Actinomycetota; class Actinomycetes; order Mycobacteriales; family Nocardiaceae; genus Nocardia; species Nocardia sp. NPDC004278. The sequence continues at coordinate 71,539 of NZ_JBSGEQ010000012.1, read as the reverse complement.
GGTGAAATCCGTTGCTACGGAGCGGGATTGCTCTCCTCCTACGGTGAGATCGAGGAGTTCCGACACGCCGAGCTGCGGCCGCTCGATGTCGCGGCAATGGGCTCCGCAGTCTACGACATCACGCACTATCAGCCGATTCTGTACTGCGCACAGTCGATTTCGGAGATCGAGGATGTGATCGGCGACTTCTTCGCCACCATGGACGATGACTCGCCGCATCGCGCGCTGCGCGATAAGGTAATGTGACACATCATCGTTTAAAACTCGAATGTTGCTGGTAGACACTAGAGTTCGAAAGAATCTCACGCCCCGAGACACGCCGCGACAACGGACCGCACGACTGTTAGCCTGCCTCGCGTCCGATCTCCTTTGAAGGGGCGAGAGCCGAGATGACAGTTGATACAACGGATTCCACACCCGAGACGCCGCTATGGCTGCAGGGCCGGGACGCGGTGGTTGCCGCAACACCCGCCGAGGATTGGCGGGGCAACGCACCCGACTACCACCTGACCAACGAAATCGTGCCGCGCGAGCGCACCACAAAACACGAGGCCGGCTCACTCGAGGCCATTGTCGAGGATCTGGTGCGGGTCTTCGAGATGGAGGTCTCGCACAAGAAGGATCCGGCGACCTGGGTCTCGCTGGTGGCCGAGCACTACCGCGGCCGAGTCAACGGCGGACCGTGGCAGGACGCCGAGGAGTTCGCCAGGATCGGCAGCTACAACATCCTGATCGGCGACAACCCGTACTACGAGGTCGAACAGGAGACCTTCGAGTCCTCACACAAGGTCTTCCACACCGCATTCCCGAACGGCTTCTTCTGGGAGGTGCTCGAGGTGCTGGCCGGACCGCCCGCGGTCACCTTCCGCTGGCGGCACTGGGGTCGCTACGACGGCGAGTACAAGGGCCACCAGCCGACCGGCGAGTTGATCGAGATGTTCGGCGTGACCATCGCCAGGGTCAGCGACGACCTGCGCATCCTGGAACTCGAGCACTTCTACGACAACAACAAGCTGCTCGGCCCGCTGGCGCACGGGTGCCCGGTTACCAAGTCCGCCTGACGTTCTCGCATCGCTCGGCAGGCTATTGCTTGCCGAGCGGTAACCCCGCCTCCAGAAAATCCATTGCCCGACCGAGGTTCTCGGCGTTGAGCGGGGCGAGCGGCGAAAGTCCCAGCGCTATACCCGCGATGGCACCGGCTGTCACCCGCACCTCGAAATCGTCCGGATCCCGACCCACATGCTCGGCGAGCAGGCTCGCCATCAGGTCGACACCGCGTTGCATTTCCAATCCGATGGCCGCGCGCAGCTCCGGTACGTGATACACCAGAGCCTGACGCTCCTGCTCGAATGCCATTTCGGCCGGTGACAGCTTCGAGAACACCTCCGTCACCGCGTTGCGGAAGGCGGTCAGCGGCGCGGCATCGCGCCGCTGCGCCCGTATCGCGTCGATCATCAGCGGATCGAGGTCGTCGGCGAGTACCAGCTGTTCCTTGGTCGGGAAATAGCGGAAGAAGGTGCTCGGTGATACCTCGGCCGCCGCGGCGATCTGCTCGATGGTGGTCTCGGTGTATCCCTGCTCACGGAACAGCCGGAATGCTTCTACGCGAATCGTCCGGCGGGTCCGTTCCTTCTTCCGCTCGCGCAGGCCCTGCGCGGCCGTCCCGTTCGCGGGCAGCTCAACCGACATGTGTCGATTCTGGCCCATCGACCCCAACCAGTGCCGCCGGTATCGCCTCCGCGCTGTCCGATGCGGCCGCGGCCCGCCGGGGCAGCACCCGCAGCGCCAGCGGTACCGCTACGGCGCAGATGGCCGCGCATACCCACAGCATCGCGCTCATCCCGCTGACGAAGGCCGACTGCACCTGCTCCAGCATGGCGGCGTTGCCGGTCGACTTCGCCACCGCCACACCGGCATTCACGCTGTCGCCGACCGGGTCGACATTCAACGCGCCGAGCTCGTCGCGGTACACGGTAGCCAGCACGGTGCCGAGCAGCGCCACCGCGATGGTGCCCGCGGCCTGCCGCATCGCCTGCAGCAATGCCGAGCCGACGCCCGCGCGGGCCACCTCGAGATCGTCCATCGCGACCGCCATGCCGACCGGCAGCGCCAGGCCCATGCCCGCCCCGGTCAAAGCGACCCAGAGGGCGACGAACCAGTACGAGGTTCCCGGCTCGGTCAGCGCGCCCAAGCCGAGGCCGAGCGCCAGCACGGCCAGGCCCGCGGCCACCATCAGCGCCGGTCCCAGCTTCGGCCGCAGCCGGTCCCCCAGCCGCGAACCGATCAGCAACCCACCGATCATCGGCAGCAGCCGCAACCCGCTGCCCAGCGCGTCGACGCCCAGGACCGCCTGGTAGTACTGCGGCACGGTGAAGAACAGGCCGAACATGCCGAAGGTGATGATCACCGTGAACACCGCGCCCCAGCGGAAGCCCGGGCTGCGGAACAGGCCCAGATCGACCAGCGGGGAAGTGGCGCGCCGCTGCCAGGCGATGAACACCGCGACTATCACCGCGCCGCCGAGCAGTGCTGCCCAGCCGAGGCCATTGCCCCAGCCCTTATCGCCGAGCCGGATGAATCCGTAAGTGACACCGAGCATTCCGAGAATCGAGAGTGCGGTGCCCGCCAGATCCAGCGGCCGCTGCTGCGGGTTGCGTGATTCCGGAACCAGGGCCGCGACGGCCGCCGCGCCGATCACCACCATCGGGACATTGATCAGGAATACCGAACCCCACCAGAAGTTATCGATCAGCCAGCCGCCGAGAATCGGCCCGAGCGGCAGCCCGAGCGCGGTCGAGGTGATCCAGATATTCATGGCCTTGGCACGCTCGTCCGAATCCGGGAACAGCACCGGCAGCACCGCCATCGATAGCGGCATCATGATCGCCGCCGCGACGCCGAGCACCACCCGTGCCGCGATGAGCTGACCGGCGCTGGCGGCAAAGGCGCAGGCCAGCGAGGCCGCTCCGAACAGCACCAGCGCGCCGAGCAGCAGCTTCTTGCGCCCATAGCGGTCGCCGAGTGCACCAGCGGGCACCATCACGGCCGCGAGCGCCAGCGTATAGGCGGTGCTGAACCACTGCAGCGCGCCGGAATTCGCGTTCAGATCGACCGCGAGAGTGGGCAGCGCAACCGTCAGCACGGTCATATCCAGGCCGATGGTCAGCATGGCCACGGCCAGCGCCCCCAGCGCCAGCCAGCGGCGAGTCGAGTTTGTCGTCATAGGCCCTCCTGAAAATGATAGTAACAACTTTTTGATAGTAGCTCTCATTTACTAGTGTCTGTCAATAGCCGGAACGCGCCGGGAACGGCCGCGCCAGGCCGGCATCGGCCCACCGCACCCAGTAGGCTCTGAGCCGATGACGATCCGGGACCTCCGCCTCTTCGCCAGGCCGAATCGCGGTTCCGTGGGCACTGCGCCGATGCGAATCCGGGATATCCGCCGCCTCACCGTGCTCTGCCTCGGGACCGTGCTGGCCGCTGCCGCAGTGACCTGGGGTGCTGCGACGACACCGTCACAGGCGACGCCGTCGGCCACCACGACAACGCCGTTCACCACCCCGAATACCGACAGCTGCCCGCAGAAGACGAAGCCGCCCAATCCGATCGACGAATCCGAGGTGCCCGAACCGGGCCAACCGACGCCGACACCGCTGGCCGTGCCGATTCCGCCGGTCGGGGGCTCACGCCTGGGCGAATGCGGTGTTGTCATCCCGCGCGGCGCGCCGGCTGTGCCGCCGGAGATTTCGGCGACGGCCTGGCAGGTGTCGGATCTCGATACCGGTGAGGTGCTCGCCGCCAAGGATCCGCACGGGCGCTACCGGCCGGCCAGCACGATCAAGGTGCTGCTCGCGACGGTCGCACTGCGCACCCTCGATCTGAACAAGACCGTCATCGGGACGCAGGAAGACGCGAACGCCGACGGCACCCGGGTCGGCATCGGCCCCGGCGGCCACTACACCAACCGCCAGCTCATGCAGGCGCTGATCATGGCCTCGGGCAATGACGCCGCGCACGCCATCGCCGCCCAACTCGGTGGCGACGCCGGTGCCGTGCAGAAGATGAACGAACTGGCGAAGTCGTTGTACGCCTTGGACACTCGCACCGCCAGCCCCTCCGGACTCGACGGTCCAGGTATGAGCACCTCGGCCTACGACCTGTCGGTCCTGTTCCGCGAGGCGATGACCATTCCGCTGTTCGCCGAACTCATCCACACCGAACAGGTCGACTTCCCCGGCTTCCCCAAGGACCCGAAAGACCCTGACGACAAAGACCGTCCGGGCTTCCCCATCGCCAACGACAACCACCTGCTCTACGACTACGAGGGCGCGATCGGCGGTAAGACCGGCTTCACCGACGACGCCAGGCAGACCTTCGTCGCCGCCGCCCAACGCGACGGTCGCCGGTTGGTCGTGACGCTGCTGAAAGCCGATGTGCGGCCGCTGCGCCCATGGGAGCAGGCCGCCCACCTGCTCGACTACGGCTTCGCCCTTCCCAAGAACGCCACCGTCGGAAAGCTCCCCGAAGCCAATACCACGCCTGCCAAAGCCACTGTGGGACTTGCCTCCCCACCTGCGCAGGGCACCGGCTACGAGGCGCAGCCTGCGGCCGAACCCGACAACCACGCGGGCATTCGCACGCCGTTGCTGGTCGGCGGTGTGATCCTGGTGGTCGCCCTGCTACTGGGCGCCCGCCGCGTCAAACGCCACCGATAGCGCACCGCCGACACCGCTCGAAGGTCCCGCCGCGCCACCGCCCGCCGCCATGACTTGCGGGCGCTGCGCGGCGGGGTATGTTCCTCCGCAGTCCGGGCCGCCGAGCTGGATGCTCGGCACCGAACACAGCCGAACCCGCCGGCGCGCACCCCGGCTGCGGCCAGCCGAATCCATATCCAGTTGCTGCCCAACAATATCCACCGCAGGGCTATCGGACGAAGCGTCAGCCGCCATCCCAACCCATACCCGCCGAACCACTATCCGCCACGCCGCTGAGATCGCCGCAAGTACATCCGATCCGAACACGGGCGCAACCCACCATCACGTTGCGAACCGGCTCAGTCGTTGAGCGGCCTGCCGCAGCATTTCTTGTATTTGCGGCCCGAACCGCACCAGCAAGGCTCATTGCGACCGGGTGGCCAGATGAGGACGTTGCCGGTCTCAGCCAGTTCAGCGGCGTATTCGGCCCGCGTCTGCGCCAGGGCCGGGTCCACGTCGATGGACTCGGCATAGTCGATGAGGCCCGCGACGGTCGCCACGGCGATGCGCGCCGCCGATGGCAGATCTCGCAGCGTGCGCTCCACCAGCTTCCGGTGCTCATCGTGAGTCTCGTACTGGTCGCGCAGCGTCGGCCAGCGCTTCAGTGCAGCGGCGAATTCGCTTTCCGGCCAGTACAACACCGATGTCGCGGATGGGTGTGCTGCCCTGGGACGCCCGCCGATGATCTGATCGAGCCACTGTTGTCTGTCCTCTTCCGCGGCGCGATCGATCGAATCCTCCGGCAAGCCCAGGGCGTCGCGAATGCGACCGCGGGCGATCGCAAGTTCTTGCAGGCCGAGATACGGTTCGGACGTGTCATCAGCGAGCGCGAGCTGCTGACCCAGCCCGGCCTCGAGCCAGCGCAGAGCCGCATCGAATTCGCCGCGCTCCTCGAACATTTCGGCTGCGGTCAGGTAGGCGACGTGATCGTCGGTCCCCTCTGCGAGCACGGTTTCGAGCAGAGCCAGCCCCGTCCGTTCGGCGTTATCGGTGAGTTCAGTGCCGTGATCGAGCAGGAAGGTCGCGTACCAAACGCGGGCATCGCCGACAACCGGCCCGCCGTCGGCGACCGCCGCACGATGCAGCCGCAGCGCTCGCTCCAGATCATCGGCCATGACCCAATGGTCGGCCGCTTCGGTCAGATACTGCGCCCGCTCAGCTGGGTTGTCAGCCGCCTCGAGTTCGAGCTGACGAGCGATTTGCTCTGGGGAGTCGCCGAAATCGGCCAACTCGTCGTGCAAGCGATCACGTTCCGCGAGCAGCCGCGCATGCTCGGCAATCAGCGCCGCGTGCTCCGCTCGCTCGGCATCCGCCCGTCCCACCACGGTGACTCCTCTCGTACTCATCGCCGCTACCTCGCTCTCGGTGAGGCCGACACGATATATCAGCAGGTGGACCAGATCCAGCGGCAAGGAATCTCGCGGTGGAGCGGGCATACCTCGATTCGGCGATACGCCGTCGAGGACGCACTGCCAGAAACACTCGTCGGTGGCAATTGGTCGCGCAGAATATGTGACCAGAGTGCGGCCCGATAACCGGTTCGATCGGCTGGATGTGAGATGCGAGTGCGCAGAATCCGTCCGTCCGGGAGGCCGAATTCGTATGTCACATGATGTGTTCCGTTGCAGCCACGTGCACCTCGCACCCGTTCCCAGCCCTCGACCTTGCAGAACTGCTCATATCGCTCCCTGGTCGGCTGCGGCCACTTCACCGGCTGCCTCCGAGTAGCCAGTCCCGAAGTTGGGGTTGGAGCGCAAGAACGGGTGGACGCAGGCCGAACGTGCTGGTGACGGCCGTCCTGATGGGATGCAGCGACTGCTGCGCAAGGCGGACTGGGACGTCGACGGGGTCCGTGACGACGTGCGTGCGTATGTGGTCGATACCGGATCGCAGCTGCCCGCCATCGCCTGACCCGCTCGGGCACCGGCCCCAAACGGAGACCCGGAGCTCACGGTGTCGGCTCAGTCCGTGTTGTCGGCCGGGCGCTTGGCGAAGCTCCCAGCCGCGACGTTGCTGCCGCTCATATCCCTACTCGAGCCGGATAGCGCTCGCCGAGTCCGCGCGTTGGCACCGCGGCGGCAGCATCGTGTGTGGCCGGCAGGTGACGTCGTGGTCGGCGGCAGACGTAGATGAACGCCGGAGGCAGGTTTGCCCACACAGTGCGGCGCGGCAGTACCTCCTCGAAGTGGTCGGTGAGGGAGTGCCGCAAGCGGCGTGCGGGCGGCATCCACTGCGTCGAGGTGTAGGCGAAGGTGGTGAACGCCCCGTCCGGGGCGAGGCCGTCGACGATCGCGTTGAGCAGGCTGTCTTGGTGGCCGGGAGCGAACGCGGCCCACGGGAGACCGCTGACGATCACGTCCGCCTGGCGGTGGCCGTTCGCGGTCATGATCGTCTTCAGGTTTCGCGCGTCGCCGGCGGCCACTGTGACTTGCGGGAATTCCGCTGCCAGACGGTTTGCGAAGCGGTCGTTGATCTCGATGGCGAGGTGGTTGCCGCGCCCCGACAAACGTTGCTGGATCGCGGCAGTGAAGGAACCGGTGCCGGGGCCGAGCTCGAGGACCATCGGTGCACCGGCGAGCGGTATCGGCGAGGTGACGGCCGCCGCCAGAGCTGCACTGCTGGGCGCGATCGCGGCGACGGTGCGTGGGGCGCGCAGGAATTCGCGTAGGAATCCGGGGCGGGGACGATCGGTCATCGGATTTCTCCTGGGATGTGTTGCTCGAGCTATGGGGTCACCGCTTCACGGCATGGGAACGTCACCCCGGTGAGCTCCTCGGAGACGGTCCACAGGCGCTGCTGGACGGCCTGGTCGTGGGAGTCTGGGCTGGAGGTGACCAGCTTCGGGTAACCGCGGATCTCGCCCCGGTTGCCAGGGCCGTAGTACTGGCCGCCGGCGACCGCCGGGTCGGTGGCGGCGCGCAGGGTGGGCAGGGCGCCCATCTCGGGCGTCTGCGCGAGCAGCGGCGCGATCCAGGTGATCGGCAGGCGGAACGCGGCGGGTGAGTTGCGGATGAGTTCGGTGTTGGACACGCCGGGATGGGCGGCGACCGCGACGGTAGTGCCGTGCGGTGCGAGCCGGCGCTGCAGTTCGTAGGTGAACATCAGGTTGGCGAGTTTGGACTGGCCGTAGGCGGCGGCGCGGCTGTATGAGCGCTCCCATTGCAGGTCGTCGAAGTGGATGGCGGCCCGGATGCGGTGGCCGGTGCTGCTGACCGTCACGACGCGGGAGCCGGGGACGGGCAGCAGCCGGTCCAGCAGCAGGCCGGTGAGGGCGAAGTGGCCGAGGTGGTTGGTGCCGAACTGCAGCTCGAAGCCGTCGGCGGTGGTCTGTCGCGGGGTGTACATCACACCCGCGTTGTTGATCAGAAGGTCGATGCGTGGGTGGGCGGCGCGCAGGTCGGCCGCCGCGGATCGGATCGAGTCCAGGGAGGTCAGGTCGAGGGACTGGACGGTGACGTCGCCGGTGATGCGGGTGGCGGCCAGCTTGCCCTTCTCGACGTCGCGGACGGCCAGGACCACCGCCGCCCCCCGTGCGGCGAGCATCCGGGCGGTCTCGAAGCCCAGCCCGGTGTTGGCGCCGGTCACGATCGCGACCCGGCCGTGCTGGTCGGGGATGTGTTGCTCGGTCCAGTTGTCACTCATGGCATTTACTCCTAACGAACCATCGGTCTTTTACAAGCCCAACCGTAAGAGACCGGCGGTCTCCTGTCAAGGGACCGGCGGTCTTTAAGTTAGGATGGCGGCGTGACATTTCAGCGGGCGCGCAGTGAGGAGCAGAGGGAGATCCGCCGCCGGGTGATCCTGGATACGGCGGCGGAGATGCTCGACGAGATGCCCGTGGCCGAGGTGAGCCTCAACGAACTCAGCCGCCGGGTGGGCCTGGCCAAGTCGAACGTCCTGCGGTATTTCGAGTCGCGCGAGGCGGTGCTGCTCGAACTGCTGGACCATTTTCTGGAGAGCTGGCTCGCCGAGCTGGCCGATGAGCTGGCCGCGGGCATCGAGGCGCAGGCGGCGCCGGAAGCGCGGGCGGGCCAGCTGGCCGAGATCCTCAGTCGATCGCTAGCGGGCCGGGTGGTCCTGTGCGACCTCTTCGGAGCGCAGGGCGGCGTCCTCGAGCACAACGTCTCGGTCGAGGTGGTCAAGCGGCACAAGCGTTCCTCCCTCGCGCGGCTCGCGGACATGACCGAACTCGTGCGCCGCCACGTGCCGGAGCTCGGCGACCGCACGCAGCTGTTCTGCCTGATGAGCCTGGTCTCGGCGGGTGCCCTGTCGGCGTACATCCCGCCGCCGCCGAGCCTCCTTGCCGCCTACGAGGATGAGCCCGCCCTCGGCGTGCTCCACTTGGATATGCGTGAGGCTCTGCGGGACTCCTTCACCTCGACGCTCCTGGGCGTGCTGCCGCGCGCCTGAACCTTTCTGTTTGCTGTGCGCGAAAACGGCCCACGCACGTAGCCCTGCACCCGTTCGCCCGCTCTGCGGCAGGAATCGCCGAGCGGTGCGAACCGGTCTCGGTAATGCCACCTGTAGGTCCGTGAATTCCGTCGACGGCACAACTCGATTCGCAATGTCTGACGGGAAACCTCTTGGCAGGATCTGACTGGCCGCAAGATCAACGCCGTGGACGCCGAGGGCGCTCACGACCGCGCGGTAGTGCCGAGCTGAGGATGCCGTTCGGTTGCCAAAACCGTAATGCCCGCTGGCGCTTCGCGGTTCAGCATGTTCGTGCCTGTAGGCAAGGTCATCGAGAAAGTGGCCGAGTTGTGCCGGTGCCTGGACGTGGCCCAGGTGTCCTTGGTTGGGCAGTTCGTATCTCACTGAGCCTGGAGCTCCACTTTTCGCTTCCATTGTCCTTGCGGCACAGGCATTTCGCTTCGGGACACCTCTTGGGGCATCAAGTTGAAATCGCTTCCATGGAAGCAGGTTCTGCAGATCTTTCCGCGCGACTTCCGCTTCTCCGGCACACTCACGTCCAAGGCTCGGCAGGTGGGAATGCGGTGCCGCCGCTGATGGCTCAACGCATCGGTGAAGGACTCGCGGCGGGTGTCTGATCCAAGTTACCCACATTTCGGGCATCCGGCTCTCTGGCAATCGAAAGCCCCAGCGAATATGCCACTGGATGCAATCTGTCCTGGGGTTATGTCCTGATTGCATGGAAATCCGCATTGTGGTCGCCGGACGGGATCGCAGCGTGATCTCCTGATGCGAACAGTGAATCCTGATGGGAGGCAGGCATGTCGGAGGACGGATCTACCCTCGCACGGCGACAGTTGGGGAAGTATCTGCGCGATGGAAGGGAGGGGCGCGGGCTCACGCTCCAGGAGGCGGCCAAGCTGATCCAGCGCAGTGCCAGCACCCTCCAGCGCATGGAGAAGGGCGGTGTGGCCCAAATGCGTGATGTGGACATCGATGCGCTGTGCCAGATCTACGAGTTCGATGCCGATCACGCCGCGGCAATGAAAGGGCTTGCGGCACAGGGAAACGAGCTGAGCTGGTGGTGTGAGTACGGCGATCTGTTACCGGCGAACTTCAACTTCTATGTTGGGCTGGAGTCATCGGCGCAGCGTCTGACGACCTATGAGCCCGAACTCGTGCCAGGGCTGTTGCAGACCCCGGCGTACGCGAGCGTACTTATCCGATCGGTGTACCCCGACGACGACGCCGAGGAGCATGCGCGCAGGGTGAGGTTGCGAATGCGAAGGCAAACCAGAATCACCCGCAAGTACCTTCCGGCATCGCTCGAAGTGATCCTTCGAGAGTCGGTACTGCGGGGAATGGTTGGCGGGCCGCACATCATGTCGCCCCAGATGAGGCATCTCGCCGACATGAGCACCCGCCCCAACGTGAACTTGCAGATCCTTCCGTATAGCGCGGGCTTTCCGCTCGGCACCGCGATTGGCCCGTTCGTCATCGTCGAGTTCGGCGCGAACAAACACGGACAGATGCTCGAGCCGCCAGTGGTCTATACGGAGAATTTCACCGGGGATTTGTATCTTGCGAAATCAAGCTCTGTCGAGCGATACCATCATGCCTGCCAGAGTCTCCGGCGAAGGTCGATGGACCCGGTGGCCAGCCGAGTTCTGCTCAGGGAGATGGCAAAGGAGTATGCGTGAACATTGATCTAGCTGGTGCCGTGTGGTTCAAGAGCAGCCGCAGCGGCGGTGACAAGAACTGTGTCGAGGTCGCCTTCCTCCCGAACACCCTTGTCGGCGTTCGCGATTCGAAGAACCCGTCCAGCCCCGCACTGGTGTTCACCCCGGCCGAGTGGTCGGCCTTCACCACCGCGATGACTCGCGGAGAGTTCGACCACTGATCTCGGAGAGGCACCCCATGGCGAATCTCTCGGACGCGACGTGGTTCAAGAGCAGCCCCAGCGGTGCCCCACTCGAACTGGGTCGAAGTCGCTTTCGCCCGAACAGCCATGTCGGCGTTCGCGATTCGAAGAACCCATCCGGCCCCGCACTGATGTTCACCCCAGCCCAATGGTCGACCTTCACCGCCGCGACCACTCGCGGAGAGTTCGACCGCTGACGGCCTGCCGGTCTCGTGGCAAGCGGGTCGTCTGCGCTGAGGCTCTGTCCTGCTTACTGTTCGACGGACATGGCACAGCTTCACGTTGAAGCGGAATCCGACCACGTGGCTCAGCCGAATAACCCCACCAACCTGGGCTCCTATGGTGCCGGTTCCAACCTGTCGTGCCCTGGCCGAGGCACCAGCACCGATTCGGCGGTCAGTGCCCCGCGGTCGCGTACTTCGAGGGGCTTCCGATCGCCGCTCCAAGAGACGACCTGGACCGGCTTGCCTTTGTCGACGAACACGTAGTAGCCCTGCTCCGGTCCTTCCCGGTAACCCATTGTGGGGAGATGCTTCCAACACTGACCTGGCGTGTTCGCGTTCTTGTTGAGGTCGGCCACTTCGGTGGACACACGCACCTCCACCAACCGCTCCCAGCCATCAGTCCAACCAGCCGCACGGGTTATCTCGATCAGCGTGGCTCCATCCGTACCTTTCGCCACCTCACGCAGCGCGGCGTCGAAACGTTGTTCGATCCAATCGGCTCAGCTCGGGGAGAGCCGAAATCGAATGTGCCAGTGCAAGTTCGGTCGTTTGCGCGATCAGTGCAGGAAGTGCAGGCGTTCAGCGCCGACACGGCCCGCGCCGCCAGCCCAGTGCACCTTTACAGTCACGTCACCGATCTCGTCCGCACACGTCTGCCCGAACTCTGCCGATCCGAATCATCCTGCGCCGCAGGCATTCAGAGGTGGCCAGAGCTCCTACCAGTACGACTGGTTGCGCCGCTGGTTCTGTTCGATCAATTCTTCTTCGGTGAGCTCGTCGTCGGACGGTTCGTGCCTCGCCGTAGGCTCGGATGGGATCGGGTACGGGCGTTCCGCGGCCAGCCCGAGGGCCTCGACCGCCGCTGCCATGCGCGGGTCGGCGCTGAGTTCGGCGAGACGCTCACGCGCGTTCCCGCGAGCCCGGTCCAGGGCCTCGTGCACGAGCTCGGTGATCAGATTGCCCAGTGTGGCACCGAAAGGTGTGACGCTCTCGTCGATTCGAACTGCTTGGAGCGTTCCGTCCGCAAGCACGTCGACCGCAACCCCGTAGCGCGATGCGGTGGACCGGTCGGTCATCAGGGCGCGTTGCACGGCATCCATCTGATTGGTGATCGGGTCGATATCGCCGTTGTTCGGGTACAACTGCACTGCACGCTCCCCATCGTGGCTGGTACGACAGTGCTATCGTAGCAACACATTTCGTGGGACAAGATTCGTGGTGAGGGGGTCGCGAGTGTCCGATCTGTATGTGGATCAGGCAGCGCTCGAGGGCATGGTTGCCGTGTTGAACGCTGCGCATGACGCACTTGCTGCCGTGAAGGCGACGAGTTCCATGTGGGCTATCGAGGATGCGCTGCCCGGGTCCGGCCTCGGGCACGCCTTCATGAAGGCCGGTGCACGGGCCGAGCTCAGCGTCCGCGGTGTCAACGTCCAGCTGAAGGAGATCAACGACTCGGCGGGTATCTGCATCGCGGAGTACAACAGGCAGCAACAAGAGCAGGCGCAACGAATCGCCGAGTTGTCCGAATCGCTGGAGTCCGGTCCGCGATGAGCTGGGTACCGCCGACGAAGACTCAAATCCGCAGCTGGACCTTCGATGCGTTGACCTCCCAAGCTGGGGAATGGGGCCAAGGCGCACAGAAGATCACCGAGCAGCGCGCCGTCGTCTCCCAGCAGCTCGCGGATTCCCCGGGTTTCTGGCGCGGAGGCGCTGGAGACTCGATGCGATGGAAGGGTGACGAAGCTAAATCGTCATTGTCGAAGGTGGTTTCGGCCTTCGACAACGCTCAGCAATCCACGTCACAGATCATCGCCTCGCTCAGTTTCGCCAAATCCGCTGCGGTCAACGCGATTCAGGATGCCGAGGACGCGCGGTTCACCGTCGCTGAGAACGGCACGGTCAGCTTCTCCGAAGACGTCCTCGCATGGATTGCGCAGGAAAACGACATCCGCAGTCCGATGATCGCCAGGATGGTGGTGACGCGTGTCGCCAACCAGTACGAGGACAAGATCAAGAAGTGCCTCCGGGAGGCCGGCGATGCCGCGGGGGCTGCCCGGGAAGCGATCGAGAAGGTGTTCGCTGATGTTCCGGTGCCGCTGGGTAGTGACCTCGAAACCATCTTGACCTCATACCAAGTCGATGACGGCGACAAGCGCTACGTGATGTGGCCTGACGCCGACAAGATTGCGCAGTGGAAGAAGTGGTCCCTGGGAACGATCGACATCGAGCCCAAGCAGGTCACCGCTGCGGAGGCGGAAATGCTGAACAACTTGAGCCTTTGGGACCAGTGGCAATTCAAACAGATTTCGGAGAAAGCGCAGGAGGAAGCCGAAAAGGTATTTCCTCCGGTACAGATGCTGGATTCCGCAGGCAACCCTGTGTTCGATAAGGACGGCAAGCCTGTTATGAATAACCAGGACAACCACACCGACGCGTTCCGCCATGCCTACTGGAATGCCCTGTTGACCCGTGAATTCGGCGAGGATTGGACCAAGGAATACACTTCGAAGCACGAGATGCGAGACGACAACCGCTCGGTGCGCGAGGCGATGGACCTGTACAACAACGAGGTCGGGCGCAAGATTGCCGTCGACAATCCGACAAAAAACGGGTACAGCCCCTTTGGGAGCGACTTGAGCGATGTCGTCAAAGAAGCTGTCTTGCGAGGCGACACAGTACTGATCGACAAGAATATGAATCTGAACTGGACCAACCAGGTGAAGATCGGCGAGGCCGTGAACTCGGCAGCCTTCGACGACCAGCCGGACAGCCGCTTGCCGGGCGCCCCTGTGGCAGAGAAATGACTGTCACCCAAACGATCTAGCTCAGTTAGGAATTCATGCGGAGTAATCTGACCCCCGGTATGCGTTTGCTCTCTGTGCTCGGGCTGGCGGCAATCCTGCTCCTGCCCGCCGGGTGCGATCTGTCGTCGTCCGGCGAAAAAGTCATCGTCGAACAAGAGAGTCCAGCTCTGGCGGCAGCATTCGAACGTGTTCGGAACTCTCGCGGCACAGCTCGACTCGGGGACCTCATTACCGAATCCGGGATTCCGGTGGGTTCGTGGGACCGGATGTACAGCTTTTCGTCCGCCACAAAGGAAAGCCTCAACGATGGTCTCGGGACGAAAGGATTGGACTGGTGGGGTCTCCCTTTTACGTCCGACTCTCTCATACAAGTATTCGTCAATAATGGCAAAGTCGTGTACGCATACAGTGACCGCAACCCACGGTACGCGGCTTATAGGGGCGCAACACCAGAGTCCGAGGTGAAAGCCGTGGAGCGAACGGCAGTGGGAACAACGGAAAGCGACACCTATTGGAGCATCCAAATCGAAGAGTTCCCAAAATAGGGTAGACGCAATGCAGGCGACCCTACGAAAGAGCTACTCCCGTTTCAGTTCAGGTGTGGCAGTTCCAAGTGCCCGACTCTATTGCCCAAGGTAGCGAGTCAACCTGATGCAGAATTCAGCAGCTTGCTGCAACTGTTCATCGGTTAACCTCAGGCGGCCGCTGGGAGTCTGTGCGCGCTCTTCATATATTTGGATTACCCCTTCCCGCTCGCTGCTGTGGGTAGCGATTTCGACAAGACCCTGGGGCCGATTATCGAAGAGCCAGATTGGTTCCGACGTGCCGCTGATCCGCTTCATCATAGGGCTAGGGGTCCAAGGTGTACTTGGATTAGGAACACGTGTGATCGAAGCACGTCCGACCATTTCTGAATTCGAATCTACGAAACAGTCTCCAGCCCCGTAGATTGTTGATCCAAGATCCCGGTCGGCCCGGATCCTTATGTCTTGCACCTTTAGATCGTTCACAAAAATACTTGACAATGCATTGCACAGATCTCTCAGCGTGGATGCTGCTGGCGCGGTTGGAACAGGCTGGGCGACAGTAGGGGCGGGGGCGGCGTAGGTTCTGCGCACGCCGCAGAAATCGCTAGAACAACAGCACCAAGAGCCGCTCGTGTGAGTTTCTTCATTACTAACTTGCTTTGTGCTTCCAGTCCGAACCGGACACCTCACGGCGGTGTTTGCCGCCACGCGCGGACGGCGTTTTCGTCCGGTGAACCTGCATCGAATCCCCCATTCGCTTCAGTTGGTTAGTCAGGCAGCAGCCGCGACCACCCTCGCCGTCTCCTGCGGGTTTGTCAACCCGGGGGGCCGGAGAGGGGCTCGCGAAAGTTGTTGCGACAGAGTGACTTAGCCTCGATTTTGCGTGCCGCCGACAATCAGCAGCTCGAGCCGCCGAGCACCCGCAAGTTCACGGCGGCAAACCCGTTCGGACTGGGTCGGGCAAGAGTTGTCGTTCCGGACGCACCATCCGACCCCGATCGGCGTCCGCGGGACTCGTCGGAATAACCGGCAAGGCACCACGGTTAACTTGGTTGCCATATCCACCAAATGCAAGCCGAGGAGAGGCCGTGCAGTTCGGAATCTTCACCATCGGTGACGTCACCACCGACCCGACCACCGGTCGGACGCCCAGCGAGGCCGAGCGGATCAAGTCGATAATCGCGATCGGCGAAAAGGCCGAAGAGGTCGGCTTGGATGTGTTCGCCACCGGTGAGCACCACAATCCGCCGTTCGTGCCGTCGTCGCCGACCACCATGCTCGGCTACCTGGCCGCCCGCACCGAGCGGTTGATCCTGTCGACCGCAACGACGCTGATCACCACCAACGACCCGGTCAAGATCGCCGAAGACTTCGCCATGCTGCAGCATCTGGCCGACGGGCGGGTCGATCTGATGCTCGGCCGCGGCAACACCGGACCGGTGTACCCGTGGTTCGGCAAAGACATCCGCGACGGTATTCCGCTGGCGATCGAGAACTACCATCTGCTGCGACGGCTGTGGCGCGAACCGCGAGTCGATTGGGAGGGCAAGTTCCGCACCCCGCTGCGCGGCTACACCTCCACGCCCGCGCCACTGGACGGGACCCCGCCGTTCGTCTGGCACGGTTCGATCCGCTCCCCGGAGATCGCCGAGCAGGCGGCCTATTACGGCGACGGGTTCTTCCACAACAACATCTTCTGGAACAAGGAGCACACCGAGCAGATGGTGCGTCTGTACCGGCAGCGCTTCGAGCACTACGGGCACGGCGCCGCCGACCAGGCCTTCGTCGGGTTGGGCGGGCAGGTTTTCATGGCCGAGACGGAAGCGGCGGCGAAGAAGTTCTTCCGCCCCTACTTCGACAACGCCCCGGTGTACGGTCACGGGCCCTCGCTGGAGGACTTCAGTGAGCTGACTCCCCTGACCGTGGGAACACCCGAGCAGGTTATCGAGCGCACGCTCGGTTTCGCCGATTACGTCGGCGACTATCAGCGCCAGCTGTTCCTGATCGACCATGCCGGGCTGCCGCTGGAGGTGGTGCTGGACCAGATCGAGATCCTTGGCCGCGAGGTTGTTCCGGTGCTGCGCACGGAATTCGAGTTGCGCCGCCCACAGCATGTGCCCAGCGATCCGCCCACCCACAGCAGCCTCGTCGCGGCGGGCCCCGATGCCCCATACCATCTGGTGGAGCCTGCTCGGGAGCGCATCGAATCGGAGTTGAGCCGATGAGCCGCAGAATCGTGGTGCTCAGTGCTGGAGTATCGCAACCATCGTCGACTCGGATGCTCGCCGATCAGCTCGCCGCCGCCGTCTCCGCGGCGGTCGGCGGGCGCGGCGAGAGCATCGAGCTCGAGGTGATCGAAATTCGAGAATTGGCCACCGATCTCGCCACCACAGTCATCACCGGCGGGCTGCCGACACCCGCCGTCGCCGCGGCCCGGGAGAAGGTCTCCGCCGCGGACGGCCTGATCGCCGTGACTCCGGTATTTGCCGCCAGCTACAGCGGTCTGTTCAAGATGTTCATCGATATCCTCGACACCGATGCCCTCAACGGCATGCCGATACTGATCGCAGCCACCGCCGGGACCGAACGGCACGCGCTGATACTCGATCACGCGATGCGTCCGCTGTTCACCTACCTGCGAGCGGTTGTCGTGCCGACCGGAGTGTTCGCTGCGACAGCAGATTTCGGATCGACCGGGCTGACCGAACGCATCCACCGTGCCGCGGCCGAACTCGCGACGCTGATCGTTGCCGAACCGCCTGCGGTAGCGGGCCTTCTACCGGACATACCGCCGCGCCACCGTACTTCCGGCAACTCCCTCGCCGCCGTGACACCGTTCAGCAAGCTGCTGGCTGGCCACTCCGGCGACGGCCGCACCTGATTCTCATCGTCAGGACGCACGGCGGGTGCGGCCGCGCCTCGACGCTGTCGAGCACACACGGCAGCTCGAGGTCGTCGGCCGGCCATCGCACGAGCAAAGGTTCGGGGCGGTCGGCGGCGTCCGCACCGCACGAAAACACCAGCCCCCAGCCGCGTCCAGCTAGCTTCCGCCGTATCAAGCCCTGGGCCTGGGGAGTTCCGTCGAACGCAGTCAAAGGGTGGTCGCACACGCCCCAATCGACTGCTCTATCACTACGCTCGGCGAGCACCTGGACTGGATGGCGCAGCAGCAACCTATCTGGACGGGGGCAATAGGTTTGTGCACCGGTAGCCCGATCAGCGGCGGCGAAGTCCCGAAAATAGTAGCGCCGCAAGAGCACCCGCGCCGAAGTAGGCCGCGCCGATGCCCATCGAGATGTCGGCGGCGCTCACGCGGGGCTTGATCACGGCGGCTGCGGGAGGGGAAATTTCGGCTTCGGGCTCGTTCTCCGATGCCGTTGCGGCCCAGGCGGTTGCGAACAGGAGGATTCGGTAGGTGATGTAGGTGAACACCATCAGGCCGATGATCGAGCCGAATGTTGCACCGGCGGGGCTGGTCAGGACCGTCTGCAGGTAGAACGACGCGACGTATTTGAAGATCTCGAAAACCACCGCGGCCAGTGCCGCCGCCCGTGCGGCGCTGCGGAGAGTGACCGGCTCCCTGGGCAGACGCGCGATCATCCAGGCGAGTACCGCCCAGGAGGCGAGGAAGCCGAGCAGCATCGAGATGAGCACCAGCATCAGCCGTGCCCCCGGTAGGTCCTCCAGGTGGATCGTGATCAGCACGCGCGCACCGAGGGTGCTCGACGCCAGCGCGGACAGGCTGATCGAGACGACGAAGGCCAGCCCGAGACCGATGAGCGCACCGAGGTCGGAGATCTTGTTGAACAACCAATTGTGTTCGGGGCTCTTCTGCTCCCACTGTTCGGTCAGTGCCGCCCGCAGATTCGCCATCCAGCCGAGCCCGGTGTAGACACCGACCAGCAGACCCAGTAGGCCCACGGTGCCGCGCGAGCGCACCGCCTTTTCGATCAGATCGTTGATCTGCGTGCCGAGCGATCCCGGAATATTCTCCACGATCTTGTTCTGCAGATCGGTGAACGTGTCCGGATGACCGGACAGCACGAATCCGGCGACCGCGAAGGCGACCATCAACAGCGGAAACAGCGATAGCACCGTGAAATACGTGATCCCAGCCGCGTAATAGTCTCCGCGTTGCCGCTGATACCGCTCGCCTGCCCGAACCAGATGATCGAGCCACGGCCGCGACTGGATCCGTTGTTCTACCGACGCCTTGACATTGTCGATCACCTGCACCTGTCACGCCCCTTCAACAGAGACCACGGTGTTGATCCGCAAGCGGTCGATACCGGTATTCCCCAGCTAGCGAGCCAAAAACCCGACCCGGTCGTAAACCTGCGCCAGCGTGTTGCCAGCGATCTCGCGCGCCCGCTCGGCACCGGCGGTGAGAATGCGGTCGAGTTCACCCTGATCCGACAGGTACTCTTCCACCTTCGCCTGTAGCGGCGTGACGAATTCCACCAGCGCGTCGGCGACGTCGGACTTCAGATCGCCGTAACCCTTACCCGCATAATCGCGTTCGAGCGTGACGATCGGGGTGCCGCTGAGCGAACCGAGGATCACCAGCAGATTGCTGACGCCCGGCTTGGCTTCCGGGTCATAGCGGATCTCGCGCTCGGTATCGGTGACCGCGGAGCGAATCTTCTTCGCAGTGATCTTCGGATCGTCGAGCAGGTTGATCAGACCGGCGTCGGTGGAGGCCGACTTACTCATCTTCGACGTCGGATCCTGCAGGTCGTAGATCTTCGCGGTGCCCTTGACGATATGCGCCTCCGGCACCACGAACGTCTTCTTGAACCGAGTGTTGAAGCGCTGGGCCAGATTTCGGGTCAGCTCCAGATGCTGGCGCTGATCCTCGCCGACCGGCACCTGATGCGCACGGTAGAGCAGGATGTCCGCGGCCATCAGCACCGGATAGGTGAACAGTCCGACGCTGGCGTTCTCCGCGCCCTGTTTGACCGACTTGTCCTTGAACTGGGTCATCCGGCTGGCCTCGCCGAATCCGGTGATGCAGCTGAGCACCCAGGTCAGCTCGGCATGCTCGGGAACCTGGCTCTGCACGAAGAGCGTGGAGCGCTTGGGGTCGATGCCGAGCGCGAGCAGCTGCGCGGCCGCCGCCTTGGTACGGGCGCGCAGTTCCTTCGGATCCTGCGCCACGGTAATCGCGTGCATATCCGGGATGAAGTAGAGCGCATCGTAGTCGTCCTGCATGGTCACCCAGTACTGCAGCGCCCCAAGGTAGTTGCCGAGATGGAAGGACGCGCTGGTGGGTTGGATCCCGGACAGCACCCGCTGTTTGCGTTCGGCGGCCGGGGTCGTCTGAGCAGGACTGGACATATCCCGATCTTCGCATGCTGTATCTGATCGGCGGCGTTCGCGTCCCTCCGCGGCTACGCTCCGCTACCACCTCCGAGCCCATCGCCCACACCGCGTATCTGATCGGCGGCGTTCGCGGGTCTCTCCGCGGCTACGCTCCGCTACCACCTCCGAGCCCGTCGCTCACACCGCAGGTCCGATCGGCGGCGTTCGCGGTCGGCTCCCGCCCGGTCATGCGGAATTTCGCGACGCCCAGTTGCGCGGGTCGACACCCGGCATGCTCGGACGGCCGGTGCTGAGAAGTTCGTGTTCACGCTTGGACAGCAATCGGTAGACGGGCGCGCTCGGACCGGCCAGCGTGCCGCGCAATACCGGCGGCAGCAGCGGCGGGGCGATATGCGCGGTGCGCACACCCTGGGCCAGTGCGCGGAAGGCGAGCTGTTCGGGAAGTCCCCACCGCATCCCGTACATATCGCGGATCCGTGGCGGCAGGCTGCCCTGCACCAGCAGGTAGAACGCGTCGACCACCCGGCGCAGCGGCCTGCGCTGCGGATAGGGCACGCGCTGACCGGCCAGATATGAGCCGACCAGCCGGGCCTCGTCGGTGAGGAACAGCTCGTCCGAGGCCAGGTAGTCGTCGAAGGATGTGCGGAACAGCCGGTAGCTGCCGGGTGCGGCCTCGCGCGGCATGCCGAACAGTTCGGCCCAGCGGACGTAGTCCTGGTACAGGCCCTCGCGTTCGCCATCGGTCAGCGGGCGGACCAGCAGATCGTGCATCGCCTCGGCGGAGTCGAAGGTGAAGGCCATGGTCATGTACATCAGGTGCGGGTCGAGCGCGGAGTAGCCGGTGCCCGCCGGATGATGCGCACCCGCATCCTCGGGCAGCGCGCCGACGACCTTCGCATGCTTCTTGGAGGTGAAGGCCAGCGCCCGGTCGGCTTCGTCCTTGGTGCCGAGGAAGACGGCCTCGAAGAGCTTGCCGGTCAATGCGAGTCGCGTGTAGGGGGTCGTCCGATGTTCGGTGCTCTCCGCTGTTCCGACATAGAGCAGCGGATGCACGGCGCCGACGACCAGGGCGCGCTGACCGTAGGTGAGACCCACCGCGCGCTTGCCCATGACCCGTCGGGCCATCGAATTGTCGGCGAAGTAGCCGGCTTCGGACATCGCTGCCTCCTCATTGAGCGCGTGTCGTCGGGGCGCAATGGGCATTGCGATCCAGACGGCCATCACCCCGGCGCACGCCGGGTTACACAGCATCTGGCAATAGAATCTCCCAGAATTTACGATCTGGCAATAGCTTCTGCCAGATTGTGCTCGGATCGGATCCGGCTACCGCGTCGAACCGCGATCCGGTCAGCCACGACCGCACCCGTGCCAGAATCGCCGTATGGCAGCATCGCGCAGCGATTCGGTGGGACGTAGTGGTCGGGCGACCGGTGCGCCAGGCCACAGCGAATCCGCGAGCGATCGGCCGACAGGTAGCTCCGCAGCGCGCAGCGAATCTGCGGGGGATGGTGGCCGGGCGACTAGTAGGTCAGGATCGCGCAGCGACTCCGCGGGAGGCAGCGGTCGGGCAACGGCCAGGTCAGGATCGCGCAGCGACTCCGCGGGAGGCAGCGGTCGGGCAACGGCCAGGTCAGGATCGCGCACGGACAGTTCGGCGGCACGTAGCGACTCGGCGAAGGATGGCGGTAAGGCGGCGGGCGGCCCAGCGAAGCGGACCTACGGTGGCGTCTCCGCCGACGAACGCCGGGCCCAGCGGCGCGCGGCGCTGCTGGATGCCGCGCTGGAGATCATCGGCACCCAGGGCATCGCCAAGCTCACCGTTTCCGGACTGTGCGCGCAGGCCGGACTCAACGAGCGGTACTACTACGAAAGCTTCGACAGTCGCGACGCGGTGCTGGCCGCGCTGATCGACAGAATCGCCGAGGAGATGGCCGCGACGATCGTCGGCGCTTTGCAGGCCGCCCCGGCGGACACCCGGTCCAAAGCACATGCGGCGATCTCAGCGGGCATTCATCTGCTCACCGACGATCCGCGCAAGGCGCATGTCGCGCTGATCGCTGGCATGGCGACCCCGGAGTTGCGCGCGCGCACGAACCAGACTGTGCGGGTATTCGCCCGACTCGTCGCGGCCGAGGGCATCGACTTCTACGGCATCACCGATCCGGAGCCGGATCCCACCATCGACTTTCGTGCCACCTACCTCGTCGGCGGATTGGTCCAAACCCTGACCGCCTGGCTACAGAACGACCTCCCCCTGACCCGCGACGAACTGATCGAGCACACCACCGATGTGTTCGTCCTCCTCGGCGAGGATCTGGCCCGCCGCCTCCTCTGAGTGAGCGCCGAATCGAATGGCCAGCTCGCCGAGAGCGGTCATTCGGCCCTACGCCCTCAGCCGGACGATCTGCGGATCGGCCGGTTCGCCTTGCAGGACAACGCGGAAGGCCAGGTCCTGGTTGGACCAATAGTCGGCGGCATCGCGCATTGTCTCGGCGAACCAGTCGCGCTCTTCCAGTTCATCGACCAGCAGTTCGGCCGAATCACGGATCACGGCAACGTATCCGGTGGCGGAGCCGACGAAATCATCCAGGTCGCGCAGACATTCGTCGAAGGCGTCCTTATTCGCGCCGAAGTAGTACGGGAACTGAAAAGCGGCGGCGAATTCGTCGAAAACGCCCGCGGTGGTACGCATCTTGCGACCGCGCAGTTCACGCACCACATAGCCGGAGGGTACGTCGTAGCGCACGCCGCTGAATGTCGTCGCGTCGACGGGGAGAGCACCGAGTACCGGTGTGCGTGCCGAGGGCACCGCGGTCGAGGACCGACCGGCCTCGGGGCGGGCAAGGAACTGCGATAACGAGACTGTCATCAGCGCATCCTCGTGAAGGTTTCGTAGTGGTCACCGGTGTACCAGGCGGAACCGTCGCTGCCGGTGACAATGCGCTCGGCGTCGCGAGAACGGTTGCGCTGCTTGGGGTTCACATCCCATTCCTGATAGGTGATGGGTTTGCCTGCCGAATCCTTGGCGGCCAGCGTGCCCGCGCGGTTCATCCAGGTTTCGCCGCCCTTGGTGCCCGGCGCGTTGGCCGAATCCGGCCAGCGGCCCGCATCGATCTCGACCAGGGTCGCGTATGCGCGGTCCGGTACACCGGGAGCTCGGGTCGCGGCGGGCGCGGTGGTCGTGTCCGGTCCGCGCACCGGTACCACCACGCTGGTGCTGCGCGCGGTCGAGGCGACCGAGGCGACGGTCGGTTTGCTGTCCCCGCCCCCGCGCGACGCGAGCACCGCGATCACCAACGCCAGCACCGCAACGCCCAGCACGGCGAGCGAGCGAACTCGCTTGGACGTCGAATTCATCAGCACTCCACCGCATTCCCCAGCGTCACCGCACCGTGTCGGGCGCGGGCATGAACTGTCTTCGACGTGCGGTTCATCGGCACTTCGCCGCTGTCCCCCGCATTGCCGTGCTTCATTATCGACGCGAACCTCATCGGTACTGCACCGTGACCGGAGCGTGGTCGGACCAGCGCTCGGCGTAGGTCGCGGCACGCTCGACCACTGCCTGCTTGGCCCGGGTGGCCACCTCGCCGCGCGCCAAGTGGTAGTCGATGCGCCAGCCGGCGTCATTGTCGTAGGCGCGACCGCGATAGGACCACCAGCTGTACGGACCGGGGACCCCCGGGTGCAGACTGCGCACCACATCCACATATCCGGCGGCGAGCATGTCATCAATCCAGGCCCGCTCGTCGGGCAGGAAGCCGGAGTTCTTCAGGTTGCCCTTCCAGTTCTTGATATCGAGTTCGGTATGGGCGACATTCCAATCGCCGCAGATCACGAAATCGCTGGTCTGCGCCTTCATATGCGCGCCGATATCGTTCAGGAACCGATACTTCTCATCCTGCATCGGCGTATCCGCCTCGCCGGTGTGCACATACACGCTGGCCACCGTCAGCTCGTCGAATTCGGCCTCGACGTAGCGCCCACTCGCGGCGAATTCGGCGCTGGGATGCCAGACACCGTCCTGCCAGCTCCCTATGCCGATGCGCACCGAGCGCGGTTCGCGACGAGACAAAATACCGACCCCGGCGCGCCCCTTCGACCCGGGCTCCGCATGCGTCAGATGCCAACCGGAATCCAACGCCGGAGCGAGCGCGGCGCGCGTCTGCTCATCGGTTGCCCGGGTCTCCTGCAGGCAGATGATGTCAGCCTCGGTGGCCGCCAGCCACTCGAGCATCCCCTTCCCCGTCTTCCCCGTCGCCGCCCGGACGCCGTTCACATTGATCGTGGAGATGATTGTCGGCACCTAACGACCGTACAATGCTGGTCAGACGAACTCCCCCGGACATCGCCGTCCAGAGAGGGGTGTTGACAATGATGTCAGGCACCACCAAATCCTCCGCCCGTCGCGCGCCGATCAAAGCGCTGCATGTCGGATCCGGTGACCCGGTCCTGTTGCTGCACGGGTTCATGCTCTCGCCGCATTGCTGGGAACAGGTCGCGCTGCGGCTTTCCTCACATTGCGAGGTCTTCGCCCCGGCCTTTGCCGGCCACTGGGGCGGCGAACCGATCGACGGCTGGTCCATCGATTTCCATGCCCTCGCCGACCGGATCGAGGATCAACTCGACGAACTCGGCTGGCGCACCTGCCATATCGCGGGCAATTCGCTCGGTGGCTTGGTCGGCTTCGAATTGGCCCGGCGCGGGCGAGCCCGCACGCTGACCGCGATCGCACCGGCGGGCGGCTGGCAGTCGCCGTCGCTTGCGCAATTGCGCGTCGGCGCGAAGTTCCTGGCCCTGGTGCCGATCGTCGAAATCGGCAAGCGCCTTGGCGGATTCGCGATCGACAATCCGATCGCCCAACGCCTCGCGCTGCTCGCGTTGAGCAAGAACGTCGCGGCCGTCTCCCGACGTGACGTCGCCGCCATGATCACCGCGGCCCTGCACTGCGACGCCATGCTCCCGATGATCGTCGGCAGCACACGTGGCCCGGCACTCGACGACCTCTCGAACCTCTCCACCCCCGTCCGCCTCCTGATGGCCGAATACGACCGCATCATCCCGAACCGCGCCTACGCGCGCCGCTTCCTCCAAGAACTCCCCGACTCCGCCGACCGCATCCTCGTCAACGGCGTCGGCCACGTCCCGATGCTGGAGGCTCCCGACCGCATAGCCACCCTGATAGCCGAACACATCTACGCCAGCCGCACCCATTTGCGCGCGGTCTGACACGCCGAATATCCACAGGTCAGCGAGTCGTCCACGGATCGCGGCAACCGAGTGATCCGCGAGTACCGGGCGACTACCCTTGCGCGCCATGAGGAGCCGAGAAATCGAGCATGCGATCAGCCAGCTCCGTGGCGACATCGACAGCCTGTGCGAGCTGGCCCACGCGACCGATAGCGCCGCCAAAGCCGCAAACCGCACGGTGCGCACCGCTGATCTACAACTGCGGCGGCTGGAGCTGAGGACAGGTACGCAACTGGCTGACCTCCTCGCTGCCCGGCGTTCGCACGGGATGGCGGCCCGGCATCTCGGTTGTCGGCATGCGAATGTCAACGCGGATGTGCGGCAACTGCAGGCCGGTTGAGCCGACTGGCTTATCGCATCGATCGCCTGTGTGATCGCACGAGCCGAATCAGGATGCAGGGCGACGCACTCGACCAGCGGGCGGGCGTATCCCGCAGACGCAGGGCCCAATTCGAACCACGGCTGAGCCAGCTCCACGCGCAGACTCAGCAGCTGATCGGCCGAGTCCATGAGCTCGAACGAGAGAATCGACGGCTGCAAGCGCGGCTGGCACAACTCGACCGTCGGGTTGCCGAGGTCCTGTCGCGGGTCCGGTAGCACTGGCCGGCTCTGGACCGACGGCACATGCCGATCCGTCACCACACATGTATCGCATGTGTGCCGGTGGCGAAAGGCATGTGCCGTCCGGACTACTGAGCGAGTAGGCCCTTCGCGATGTGAGTGACCTGGATTTCGTTGCTGCCCGCGTAGATCATCAGGGACTTCGCGTCGCGGGCGAGTTGTTCCACTCGGTATTCGGTCATGTAGCCATTGCCGCCGAAGAGTTGTACCGCGTCCATGGCGACGTCGGTGGCGGCCTCGGAGGCGTAGAGCTTCATGGCCGACGCCTCGGCGAGGGTCGGCGGCTTACCCGCCTTGCCGCGCTCGAGGGTGTTGAAGACCATGTTCTGCACGTTGATGCGGGCGATCTCCATCTTCGCCAGCTTGAGCTGGACCAGTTGGAAGCGGCCGATCTCCTGGCCCCACAGCTTGCGGCTCTTGGCGTATTCCACACAGAGCCGGTGACATTCGTTGATGATGCCGAGCGCCATGAAGGCGACGCCGATGCGTTCGGCGGTGAAGCTGGAGCGGGCGCTCTCGCGGCCGTCGCCGCCCTTGTGCTCCTCGGTCTCACCGAGCAGCCGGTCCCGACCCAAACGCACATTGTCGAAGAACAATTCACCGGTCGGCGAGGCGTGCAGGCCCATCTTCTTGAACGGCTTGCCCTGGGTGAGGCCTTCCATATCCTTGTCGAGGACGAAGGTGAGCACCTTGCGCTCGCGCTTGTCGACCGGAGCGGAGCCTGCAGAGGAGGCTGCGCCGCCCTCGTCGAGCTTGGCGTAGACGATCATCACATCGGCATACGGGCCGTTGGTGATGAAGGTCTTCTGGCCGTTGAGGATGTAGTCCTCGCCGTCACGCTTGACATAAGTCTTCATACCGCCGAATGCGTCCGACCCCGAATCGGGCTCGGTAATCGCCCACGACGCAACCTTTTTCATGGTGACGATATCGGCGAGCCACCGCTCCTTCTGCGCGAGTGTGCCGCGCGAGAGGATAGTGGTGGCCCCGAGACCGATACTGACGCCCATCGCGGTGACCAGCCCCATGCACACACCGGACAGTTCCCCGATGAGCACCGCCATCAGCGATTCCTGCCCCGCGAACGGACTACCGCCGGAGGACTTCTCGGACTTCTCCGGCGGCGGCTCCCCCGCCGCGAGCGCCTCGGCCTTCTTGCGCTCCTTCGCCAGCAGGCGTTGGACCGCCTCACCGCCCATCGCATCGATCCCGAAGTCGCTGAACAACTTCCGGATGATCGGATACGGCGTCAGCTCGCCGCTCTCCAGCGCGTCGAGGTGCGGGCGCACCTCCTTGTCGATGAAGCTGCGCACCGCCTCGCGGATCATCTCGTCGGTCTCGGACCATTCGAACATCGTCGTCTCCTAACGTTCCCGCGAGATCAAGGCAGCCGAGCGGCGATATCGTCGATGAGCCAGGGGCCCTCGGTCTCGATCGTCCGCACGTCGTGCCAGCCTGCCAGCTCGGAGATGGCACCGCCCTGTACTGCGAAAACCTTGCCGGTGAGCGGGCATTTATCGGTCGCCAGGTAGGCGACGAGCGGGGCGATATTGGCCGGGCTGAACGCGTCGAAATCGCCCTCCTCGATCGCCGCCGCCTCGGCGGCCATGATCTCGCCCATACCGGGTGTGGCGAGAGTGAGCCGGGTGCGTGCAATCGGTGCGATGGCATTGACCCGGACGCCGTAGCGGGCGAGTTCATCGGCCGCGACCAGGGTCAGCGCGGCGATTGCGGCCTTGGCCGCGCCGTAGTTGGCCTGCCCCGCATTTGGGACGGTCGTTCCGGAGGCGGACGCGGTATTGATCACCGCGGCATTCGGCTGGTTGCCCGCCTTGCTCTGCCCCTTCCAGTACGCGGCGGCGTGGTGCAGCACCGCGGCATGGCCCTTGAGGTGCACCGCGATCACCGCATCCCACTGCGCCTCGTCCATGCCAGCGATGAACGCATCGCGCAGGATACCCGCGTTATTGACCACGATATCGAGGCCACCGAACTCCGCAATCGCCTGCGCGACAGCATTTTCCGCGCCATCCCAGTTCGCGATATTGTCGGTGTTGGCCACCGCCCTGCCACCTGTCGCGATGATCTCGTTCACGACCTCCTGGGCCGGACCGACATCGGAACCCGCACCGGCATTGCTGCCGCCGAGGTCGTTCACCACGACCGCCGCACCTTCGCGGGCGAACAGCAGGGCGTGCGCACGCCCGATGCCACGGCCCGCGCCGGTGATGACGGCGACCCTTCCTTCTAGTGCACCCATCTGTATGGCTCCTAATGTGTTCGGTGATCAGTCGGCGACTTCGGCGCGACCGTCGCTGAGAACGACATCCGTCCCGCGAACGGTTTCGAAGGCGTAGGTGGTGACGCCATCGGCGGAACCGACCTTCCAGATCCGGGTCTCCAGGTCGTCGTTGGGGAAGACCATCTTGGCGAAGCGCACGGCAAATCGCTTCAGCCGGTTGACATCCGAACCGGCGACCTCGGTGAGTACCGCCCACGACGCGAAGGCCATGGTGCACAGTCCGTGCGCGATGATCCCGGGCAGACCCGCATCCCTGGCCACCTGCTCGTCGAGATGCAGCGGCACCGGATCGCCGGAGGCCGGTGAATAGCGATAGGTCTGGTCGAGATCGACGTGCTGTGGCACCACCGCGAGCGGATCCCCGGCCCGCAGACTCTCGTCGAACTTGTGCGCCGGAGCCGCGACACCAACCGTCCTACCTGCGTCGATATTGCGGAAGAAGGCGGTCAGATACTGCTCATTGACCAATTCCCCGGCCTCGGTGCGACATTCGATGAGGATGGTGATGGTGCTGCCGTTCGAACGGCTGGCGTAGCCGATCGCCTTGGCCCGCGACACCAGCCGGTCCCCGGGCCGGATCGCGCGGTGGAAATGGAAATCCTGCTCCCCGTGCACAACTCGGCCGAAGATGTCCATCGGCGCGACATCGATCACCGGCATCATCATGGCTTCGAAGACCGGAACGATGCCGAATATCGGCGCGGCCACCTTGCCCGCCAGGTGCGCCTCGATCGGATCATTGGTGGCGGCGGCATATTCGGCGATTCGTTCTAAAGTGACTTCGAAACTTTCTTCGTCACACCAGATTTCGAGCCCGCTGTCGTCGAATTCCACCGGCCGCGCCGCTGCGGCCTCCGCTGTCATCGCCCGCTCCTTCCGGCTCAGGCCGAGGCCAGCGCATCGAGCTGCTCGAGGGACCTGTCCAGCTGCTTCAGACCGTCCTTCTCGACCGCCTTGCCGAGTGCGCCCTTGATCAGCGCGCCCTCGAAATCGCCGGAGACCAGGATGGTGCTGCCATCGCCCTTGGGCTGGATATCGAAGGTGAATTCGGTCTTCACCCCGGCCATTCCGGTGCCGCCAAGGGTGAGCTTGCTGGGCTGCTCGACCGCTACCACGGTCCATTCCAACTTGTTCGCCATCCCGAGCATGACGATCTTCGCGACCAGCTTGGCCCCCTCGGCCAAGGTGGCGGGCGGCTCCTCCATGAACCGCTCGTGGATGGTGAACCATTTGTCCCAGGTCTGCGGGTCGGAGACCACCGCCCAGAGGGCATCGGGGGTGGCGTTGACGTCCTTGGTGGCTTCGATATGGCCCATCAGTTGACTCCTCGTCGAGTGAATGTCGATGCTGTGCAACGGCTTTCGCCGGTCGGATCAGCGGTCGGCCCGCTGGTAGGCCGTGACGACCGCGGCGCCGCCGAGGCCGATGTTGTGCTGCAGGGCGGCGGTGACGTTGTCGACCTGCCGCTGGCCCGCGGTGCCGCGCAGCTGCCAGGTGAGTTCGGAACACTGCGCCAAACCCGTAGCGCCCAGTGGATGTCCCTTGGAGATCAGCCCGCCGGAGGGGTTCACGACCCACTTGCCGCCGTAGGTGGTCTGGTCGTCATCGATGAGCCTCCCGGCCTCACCCTTGCCGCAGAGCCCGAGCGCCTCGTAGAGCAGCAGTTCGTTGGCGGAGAAGCAGTCGTGCAGTTCGATGACCTGGAAGTCCTCCGCACCGAGCCCAGCCTGTTCGTAGACCTTGTGCGCGGCTCGGACATTCATGTCGTAGCCGATGAGGTTCTTGGCGGTGCTGTCGAAGGTGGAGGCGAAGTCGGTGGTCATCGCCTGGCCGACGATCTCCACCGCCTGCGCCGCGAGGTCGTGCGAGTTCACGAAGTCCGCGCTGGCCAGGATGACCGCGCCGGAGCCGTCCGAGGTCGGCGAGCACTGCAGCTTGGTGAGCGGGTCGTAGATCATCCGCGAGCCCATGATGTCCTCGAGCGAATACTCGTCCTGGAACTGCGAATACGGGTTGTTCACCGAATGCTTGTGGTTCTTGTAGCCGATCTTCGCGAAATGCTCAGCGGTGGTGCCGTATTGCTTCATGTGCTCGCGACCGGCGGCACCGAACATCCACGGCGCCACCGGGAACAGCACCTCGGAGATCTCGGCCAGCGCCATGATGTGCCTGGCCATCGGCTGCTCGCGGTCGTCCCAGGTGGAGCCGAGCGAACCCGGTTGCATCTTCTCGAAGCCGAGCGCCAGCGTGCAATCGGCCAGGCCGCCCCGAATCGCCTGTGCCGCAAGGAAAAGCGCGGTAGATCCGGTCGAGCAGTTGTTATTGACATTGACCACCGGAATACCGGTCATACCGAGTTCGTAGACCGCGCGCTGACCGGAAGTGGATTCGCCGTACACATACCCGACGTAGGCCTGCTCGACCTCGCGATAGTCGATTCCAGCATCGGCGAGCGCCTTGGTACCCGATTCCCGCGCCATATCCGGGTAATCCCACGCGCTGCCATCTTCGTTCTTGCGGCGGCCCGGCTTCTCGAACTTCGTCATGCCGACGCCGACGACGTAGACCTTGTTCGTCATCGAACTCCCTCAGATAGGGCCGTCCGCGCCAGCGGCGAACGACAGTGGCCGATCCAGCGGGATCAAACTGCTAACAAACATACAAAGCTGTATGTAACTGCGCAAGATGCACACTTGGTCGGCATCACAATGCCGGCAAGTAACCAGATAGTTCCAGCTCGGACATCACATACAGCTGGACGTGTATGTACAGCCAATAGGCGCTGGTAACAGGCATCACGACATGCTCCGGCCAACGGATCCGACCCCAATTGCCGTGACACGCGTCACGCAATGGGGTGGGTATCGAGAGCTCCGCTATCGCAAGTCGCCCAGCTGCATCTATACCGACGCACACGCCGAAGAACGCACACAAGCACAGGGCTGCCGCGCAGACCAGCATCCGCGACGCAGCGACCTATTCGACCGACGTCCGATCCACCAGCGATTGCGCGGCCAGCGCCGCCGTCGCGACCTGCCGCAGATGCGCCGAGGCGCGCCGCCACCGCCGGTGCGCCCGTGCGGTATCCGGATCGATGAAGTTGGAGACCAGAATGCCGCGCAGCGCGTCCATCGCGGTGTAGATGAAATCGCGAGTCTCCTTGCGCCGCATCTCATCCGGCACGAATCGAGCGACCGCCATCAGCACCGCGTTATTGACGAACGGCTCGACCTTCTCCATGGCCGAGGCGAGCACCGGATCGGTCCGGCCCGCCACCCACAACTCGACCGTCGCGATGAACAGCGGCCCCTGATGCAGCTCCCAGAGAAATTCCAGGGCCACGCCGACCGGATCAGCACCGGCCTGGACCTTGGACATCTCCCGCATCGCGGTCTCGGCCCGCAGCTGCGCCAGATGACTGATCGCTGCCACCACCAGATCGGTCTTGGACCCGAAGTGATGCACCTGCGCCCCACGGGTGACCCCGGCTCGCTCGGCGACCCGGGGCGTCGTCGTTCCCCCATAGCCGTACTCGACCAGGCAGTCGATGGTCGCGTCGAGCAGCCGCGTCCGCATCTCACTGCTACGCTGCTCCTGCGTACGGCGCTGCCGTTTGGACGCTGCGGGCCTGGTCATTCCGGCGATTCTACACTTACATACAGCTCTGTATGTTCATTGGATATCAGCAGGCTCGGCCGAGGTAGGCGCAGAGCCTGCGATGCGCGGGGGCGTCCTCGGACATCGGCAGCTCGGGACCGAACATGCCGGGCGCACGGAAGTTGTCCATGCCCATGTCGCGCATGGTCGCGAGCATGTCCGCGCAGAGCTCCTCATCCAACAGCCGCTCCTGTCCGGTGGCGACCGCGAGATCGACGCCGTGCACGAGCACTTCGGTCAGATGGATCACCGCCGCCATCGGACCCGGCACACTACCGAATCCGAGATGGATATCGCGTTCCAGCGCGTCGGGGAGATGCCATGCCGCACTGTCGATTACGGCCGCGTCGGCGTAGGCGGCGTGCGGATCGACGCCGAGCCAGTCGTCGTGGTGCGCACGATCCGGTTCCACACCACGCAGTTGCGCGGCGAAGATGTTCATCCCGCCCACCAGATGATTGAGCAACTCGTGCACATCCCACTCCACACAGGGCGTCGGCGCGGTCATGCGGGCAGCCGGAATGCCTTTGACGATGGCGGCCGTCATTTCGATGGCACGGTCGATGCGGGCGATTACGGTGTTCATGCGGTACTCCAGAAGTGTTGACGGCCAAAAAGATTCGGTTCAGATGCAGGTTGTCGAGCCGCGGTCACAGAGCTGACCGGTCCCATCGCCAGCTCCTAAACGCAGTTCGCAACGGCGTTAATGGCAGCGTAACGCCGAACCGGCAACAAACGCAAGTACGAACTGCGTTAAGGTGGCTACATGACGGAACAGTCGCGCACCCGACGCCCGGGCGGCCGCAGTGCCCGCGTGCGGGCTGCGGTGCACCAAGCGGTCACCGAACTCGTCGCCGAACGCGGCTACGGGAAGTTCACCGTCGCCGAGGTCGCGGCCCGCGCGGGTGTGGCGGACACCAGCATCTACCGCCGCTGGGGCAATCTCGAGGCACTGGCCATGGAGGTCACCGTCGACCGGCTCACCACCGGATCGGCCATGCCGGATACCGGCGACCTGGCCGGCGACCTGCGCGCCTATGCCGCACAGGCGGCCCGAGATGTGAACGGCCCCAACGGACTCGCCCTGCTGCGCAGCATCCTCGCACTCATCGATACCGGCGAAGCTGGCGAACTAACCCGCGATCGGTTTCTCGCCGACCGGGTCGAACAGATCCAGCGCATGCTCGACCGGGCCACCGCCCGCGGCGAAAACGCCCCCGACGTACTGCAAGTGGTCGACATCATCCTGGCCCCCATGTACACCCGCACCCTCTTCGGCACCGGCCCGCTCACCGACGACTACGTCGACATGCTGGTCGACCGCCTGTTGCGCATCGGAGCCATTCGATAAGTAGAAGTTATCGGACCGGCTCGAAAACGGCGTTGTTCCCGCATTGCCGCTGACACAGGCTGAAGCGGCATGTTGGAACGACCCAATGGAGCCGAATTGTCCGAGATCAAACCCTTCCGCATCGACATTCCGCAGGCCGATCTCGACGACCTCGCCCTGCGCCTGCTGCGCACCCGGCTCGTCTCGGAACTGCCCGCCATGGCATTCGCGGGCCGGGGGGACGACGGCATACCGGTACGGCCCGATTCGGAATACGGAGTTCCGCTGTCGTATGTCGGTCCGCTGCTCGAATACTGGCGCGACATGTTCGATTGGCGCGCACAAGAGCGGCGACTCAACTCCTTTGCACAGTTCACCACCGAAATCGATAGGCAGAAGATTCATTTCGTGCACGTCAGGTCGCCGGAGCCGGATGCGATGCCGCTACTGCTGGCCCATGGGTGGCCCAGCACGTTCACCGAATTCCTCGGCCTGGTAGGCGAATTGACCGATCCGCGCGCTCATGGCGGTGATCCGGCAGACGCCTTCCACGTGGTGATACCGTCGTATCCGGGCTTCGCGTTCTCCGGGCCGACGCGCATAGCGGGCTGGCATCCGGTACGGATGGCGGCGCTCTTCAACGAGCTGATGATCCGGCTCGGCTATGACCGTTACGGTGTGCACGGCAATGACAGCGGCGCCACCGTCGCACCCGAAATGGGCAGGCTCGCACCGGAGAACGTGGTCGGCGTGCACGTCGACCAGATCTTCTCCTTTCCGAGGGGCGAGCCGGGCGAGTTGGACGGACTCACCGACCAGGAGCTGATGCTCATCCAATTCGGCCGGAAATTCCGCGAGTACTCCGGCACGGACTTCACCCGGCAGGCCCGGCCGCAGGCCCCCGGCCATGCCCGCTCCGATTCGCCGATCGACCAACTCGCCTGGAGCGCGCAGCTACTCACCGACTCCATGACCCGGGATGAGATCCTGACCAACGTCTCGATCTATTGGTTCACCAACACATCGGCGCCCGCGTGCCGGTTCTACTTCGAGAGTGAATATTCGACCCCGACCACTGTGCCGCTCGGGCTCGCCTCCTTCGGTCACGACTTCAAGCCACCGCGCAAGTTCGCCGAACGCGATCACAGCAATATCGTGCAGTGGCACGAATACACCCGCGGTGGACACTGGGCCGCCTACGAGGCGCCGGACCTGCTGCTCGCGGACATTCGCGATTTCTTCCGGAAAGTCATCTGAGATATGGGTATTCGACGTGTGGTCACCGGCCATGACGCGCAGGGCAAGGCCATTGTCGTCAGCGATGCGGAGCTAGCGCCGAGCGGGCATGGTCCGGAATCCATCTGGGCGACCGACACACCAGCTGCACTCCCCGACGCCGGGGCCCGGCCCGAGTTCACAGGTCCGCTCATCCCGCTCCCCGGGGGCGTGCACGTCATCCGGCTGGTCTTCCCACCACACTTCGACCCGGACGACTGGGCCGACTCCGCGGATCCGGTCCAGGCCGCGGCCGCCGCCATGGCACAGCTGTCCTCCTCGGTGGCCATCGTCGATGATCCGAACCCACCCGGAACCTACGGCGCGGCAGCGGGTTTCACCGGGTTCCACGCGACCGCGTCGGTGGACTGCCTGATGCAGCTCACGGGTGAGTCGGTGTGCCTGCTGGAGGACACCGAGATTCGTTTGGCACCCGGGGACTGGCTCGTCCTCAACGGTGTCGTGCACGCCTGGCGCAACGACAGCAGCCAAGAGGCGGTGTTGATCGGCGTGATCGCGGGCGCGAAGCACGGGGGCGCGCCGCTGCGGGCGCACTGACGACGACGTAATGTTCGGATCGCACAGCTGGCCGACCGAGCGGGAGGAACTCGATGGAGCTCAGAGACATCGAGATCTTCCTGACGCTGGCCGAGGAACTGCATTTCGGCAGAACCGCGCAACGGCTGCATCTGTCCCAGGCACGGGTCAGTCAATCCATCAAGAGTCAGGAGCGCCGCATCGGCGGTCGTCTGGTGGATCGTTCCAATCCCCGCAACGTCCAGCTCACTCCGCTCGGGCGCCAACTCCTGGCCGGACTGCTCCCGAACTATCGGGGCGTGGTCCGGGCGATCGAGCACGCCCGGCGCACCGCACGGGGCATCTCCGGCGTGCTGCGCGTCGCGATGATCGGCTACAACCCCTATGACTACCAACCCTTCTGGGATGCCTTCCGCAAGCGACACCCGGATTGGGAGCTGCAGATCCGCAGTAGCGAATTCGGTGACCAGTTCGGCCCACTGATGCGCGACGAAGCCGACATCGTCATCGCCTGGGTGCCGGTCGAAGAACCCGGCCTGACCGTCGGGCCGATCATCGCCATGGAGCCGATGGTGGCGATGATGCCCGACCGCCACGAGCTGGCTGGCGAGAAGTGGGTATCGCTCGAGGTCTTCGGCGACCGCGGCGTGCTGGAACCCAGCAACCCCCTGCCCGACTACTGGGAGGACGCCGTCAGCCCCTTCTACACACCCTCGGGCCGCTCCATCCACCGTGTCGCGCCGATCTCGACGCTCGAGGACATTCTGGCCACCGCCACCACCAGCGACGTCTTCACCAGCTGCATGAGCCACATCGCCCGCTACTACAACCGACCCGGCATCTCCTACCTGCCCATCACCGATTCCCATCTGGTTCGGTGGGCACCGGTCTGGCGCAGCGACTCCGAAACAGAGCAGATCCGTGCATTCGCTCAGGTGATCCGCGATATGGGCTGCCTCGTGCAGAAGTGAGCCCCCGGCCGCTCTTGGCACCGGGAAATCGACACCAGGCTGTCGACATTGCCCCCGCAGCGCACCGCCATCGGCAAGGATTACCGGGTAACCCGATCTCGATCGAGGAGCGATATGACCGACTGGAACAAGAACATCATCGAGGAGTTCCGGACCAATAATGGCAAGGTAGGCGGCCCGTTCGAAGGCAAGGACCTGCTGTTGCTCACCACGACCGGCGCAAAATCCGGACTGCCGCGGACCAATCCGACGGCCTATATCCGCGACGGCGACCGCCTGGTGATCATCGCGTCCAAGGGCGGTGCACCCGGCAACCCGGACTGGTACCACAATCTGCTCGCGAATCCGAAGGTCAAGCTGGAAATCGGTACCGAAACCATCGAGGCGACCGCCACCCCGATCACCTCCGGCCCGGAACGCGATCGGCTCTACGCCGCGATGGTGGCGGCCATGCCCGGCTTCGCCGAATACGAGACCAGGACCAGTCGGGTGATTCCGGTCGTCGCACTGCAGCCGAGCACCTGACGCCTACGTTCGACGCGCGGCCCAGACCGTGAGGGTGAACAACAGCACGCCGAGGACGGCCAGCCCCGCGCCGACGGTGGCCGGAGCGGTGTAGCCGAGATCCGCCGCGATCACGAGCCCGCCCAGCCACGCGCCCGCGGCATTGGCCATATTGAGGGCGGCATGATTGAGCGCCGCGGCGAGTGTCTGATCAACGTGTCAGGTTGCACGCCTTTAAAGGCACTGGTCACAGCGAATGTCCTCGACCGTGCCGCTGTACTGCTCTCACTTGGGCACGACGCCGACCCGCCGAGCGAGCCGCCCGAGTTCCCCGGTGGTCAGGTCGCGCCGCGCGGTCCGCATCATGTGGCCGACCAGTTCGCGCACCGGAGACATGGTGCGGACATGCTGGGGCGCGGCGTGTTCAGCCCGCAGCAGGGCGTACAGCGAGTCGCGGTAGTTTTTCTGCATGGCGTGCGCCTTGCCGATTTCCACGAAGTACTGAGCGCGCCGCCCCTCGTTCGGCAGGTCGTCCGGTGACAACGTCGGCGCGAGGACGAGCACTTGACCGGGTTCGCGCCGCTCCATGGCAGCGGACATACGCCACAGTGCGACGTTCGCCGGGCCGAACGAATCATTGTGTGCCACAGATGTATTCGGTTCGGCCCCGGCCAACCGGTCGGCCTGTTCGGCTGCCTCCACGAGATGCGGTTCCGGGTCGCCGCCCATCGTCGCGGCCACCATCGACGCCTGAAGGTGCAGCATCCCGTACGTCTCGATCTCGCCGACAGTGCGCACATCTGCCGCGATCTTCTCGGCGGTGCCGATCGTCGTGGCCAATGCGGCAGGCAACGCACCAGGACGCGACAGCATGATCTGACCTTGGCTGAACGCAGCCGCAGCGAGCGCGGCGGGTGCACCGACATGTTCCGCTGCGCGTTCGGCCTCCTGTGCCGCAGTCCAGGCCAGAGCGTGATAGCCACGCGCCCGCAGCGCCGATGCGACCCCGTAGGCCACGACTCCTAATACGTCCCATGCCCTTTCAGCGTTCGCGCTATCGGTATCGCGCACATGCCGGTAGGCGTCGATCAGCATCGGTGCGAGCATCGGCCCGAGCGTCATGTAATCGCAGTCGTTGCGGAGCTTGGTTGCCGTGCGGGTCAGCGCCGCCAGTTCGTCAAGGGTGCGCGGCGCTCTGGTGTCGGTCACATTGCCCCGCGCCCACAGGACGGTTTCCAGCTCGGGCACGGCCGCGTGGAATCCGGCGGTGGACGGGTCGAGCTTGTCTTGCTCGTGGCCGGTCAGGTCGCCGATGGTGACGCCGAGTCCCGCAGCCAGGGCATGCAACGTGCGTCGCGAGTCGACAGGTCGTTCGCCGTTCTCGTACTTGGCGATTGCCCCACGACTGAGCTCTGCCCGATCGGCAAGCACCTGTTGCGATATGCCCCGCCGCGCCCGGATCGCGCGTACCCGCTGGCCGATGTACCGGTCTTCGCTGTTCATGTGCGCTCCCTCGATGGCACTGACAAGGCACATGTTACGTGCGATGTCCCGCTGTGGGGCATCGCGCGGTCGCCGCAGCGCCAAGCTTCTGCATAGCCCCGCCGCCGGGTAGACAGCGCTCCTCGGCGGCGGGTGCCTACCAACTGGACAGCGGAAGGCGCAGGGGAATGGAAGCGCTCGCATGGTTAGACCCGACATCACCGACTTCGGAATGGGACGAGGCCCAAATTCGTCGTTTGGCGCGGCGATTGGGCTACGTGCTGCACTGGGCCGACGCAGGCTCAGTACTCGGTCTGGTCGAACAGGCCGCCGGGCTAGGCGTCGACGTGGTGCTGTTGCCGTCCTCGGCACACCTGAACGCCCAAACCCTGAATCGACTGATGGGGTTTACTGATGTCGAATGCGCCTGCCCGCGTGAGTCTTTCGCCCGCTGGTCCGCGCTCGGCGGGGTGCACCGATGATCGCGCTCGGGTGGATGACCGTGTTCGGCCTGCCCCTGACCGTGGTGTTCGCGGCGATCTTCTGGCCCGAACGCATCCCGAAAGACCAGACTGTCGAGGCCATTCGGCGGCAGGTCGAGTCGGAGGAATCCGACTGCCCGGAAGACAATTTCTGACCGCCGATCGCGAAAGATCAGCGAGGCAAGGGGATTGGCGCGGCACTGCTGGACCACTGTGTGCACACGTACGTATCCCACGAAAATTAGGGCGTTGGAAATCATGGCGTTTCGATCCGGTCGATCGAGGCTACCGTCTACCAGGTCTCGATTCCGCGCTTGGCGCTGGACCGGACAGGGCCGCCTGTGCGACATGCAGCGCGGCCATGGACACCTGTTTACGGAGAGGATCTGTGGGGTAATGCGAATCATTGCGAATGCTGCTGTGCTGACCGCGATTTCAGCGGGGATGCTGGCGGGCGTCGGCGCTCCGGCGACGGCCATGGTCGTCGACCGGCTCGGCGAGGCCGCACCGGTGGCGGGGACGACGGGGTCCAGCTCGGGCTCTGCTGGACCCGCGCTGAATGCGCTGCTGTGTGCGCTGCTAGGTGGTGTCACCGGCTCGACCGAGACGACCCCACCTCAGTGTCACCTACCCACCACCTAGGCCACAGGAAGGACAGTGCTGCCTGTCCCCTACTCCGTCATCATCGTCTGATGCGATTCTCCAAGCGCTGTGGGCTGGTCCCTGTCAGGTCCGCTGTCCTCGGTTTGAAGTGTCGAGATCGGCGTGACGCTGCTGCGTACAGCGCCGAACTGCGGAAACACCGTGCAGCCCAGGGCGTCTCGCGGACGTTCGTTACCTCACGGTCCCGGAGGGAAGACGCCCTGGCCCGGAGTGAGGATTCCGTCGGGGTCGTAGCGTTTATGGGCCGCCTCGAAGGCGTCCCATGCGGGGCCGTAGTGGGTGCGCCACTCCTCATGTGTGGTGGGTATGGAGCCGACCGGGTACTGGTAGCCCCCGACGGCTTGGGCGCGCAGGTAGAGGGAGCGGTTGGCCTCCACCATGTCCTGCGGGCTCTCGGCTCCGTGCGAAGCGGTTCTGAGCAGTGTGAAGAGGAAGACCGTCTCCTCGTCGGGCAGGCGCAGCAAGGGCAGGCGCAGGCGGGCGCGGGGGAAGGGATAGAGCATCGGGCGGAATTGCTCGCCGCGAGACGCCGGGATTCTCGGGATGGGTCGTCCAAGAGACAGATTCAGCGCAGGCACCGGGTCGGATACCGGACGGTCTGCCATCGAGGCGGCGCGCCGGATACATCTCGCGGGTGAGGCACGCCTGGCCCTCGAGTATCGAAAGACGGTGTGTCAGTTGGCTCTCGGGGGTGACGTGTGCCCTGGCCGGGGCTGCCTAGCATGAGGTCCGCCAAGCTGTTGGAGGACAAAATGCTCGGATCCGGGAAGGTTTTCGGCTCTGTGTGCGTCGCGGCGGCGTTGACGCTGTGCGCGTGCGGGACAGACAGCGACGTGAGTACCCCAGCACCACCCGGCTACACCGATGTGCGCACCATCCTGCAACGGTTGACCGGCGCCGGCGGCGCACCCGGAGTGCTGCTCGCGGTGCGCGACGCGCGCGGCCGGACAGTGCTGACCAGCGGCGTCGCGAACATCGAGACCCACGCACCGATCGCGGGCGACAGCCGGTTCCGCATCGGCAGCATGACCAAAATGTTCGTCGCCACTGTGGTGTTGCAACTCGTGGCCGAGCGTCGGGTCGTGCTCGACGCACCGGTCGAGCAGTATCTGCCCGGCGTGATCAGTGGAAACGGCAACGACGGGCGCGGCATCACGGTGCGGCAGCTCCTCCAGCACACCAGCGGCCTGCCCGACTATCTGGAGTACCTCAGCTTGGGGGAGGTACTGACAGATCCTGTCGCGCACCATGATCCGCTGGAACTCGTGCAGATCGCGCTCGCCCACCCGCGACTGTTCGCCCCCGGGACCGGCTGGCAGTACTCCAGCACCAACTATGTGCTGGCCGGAATGCTCATCGAGCAGGTCACCGATCGACCGTACGAGCAGGAGATCGAGCAACGCGTCATCGGGCCGCTCGGCCTCCACGACACCTTCGTCCCCCGGGACGAATCGGCAATCCCCGGCACCCACCCGCAGGGATACGCCGAGCCGGAAGGTTCCCTCATCGATACCACCGAGGTCAACCCGTCGATCGCGGGCGCCTCCGGAGCAATGATCTCCAGTGCCGCGGATCTGGATCGTTTCCTCGACGCACTCGTGAACGGCGGGCTCCTTCGCCCGTCCGAACTGCAGGCGATGATGACGACCCACCCCACCGGCAGTTCATCCGGCAGTACCTACGGCCTGGGCCTGGAGAGCTCATCTCTACCGTGCGGCGGCATGTACTGGGGACATGACGGCGGGATCTTGGGATTTCAGACCCTGGGCGGTGTGACGACCGACGGCCGCAGCGTCACCGTCATGGCCAATCTGTACCCGGGTGGCAGAGACGCACCGGTGGGGGCGGACATGCGCACCGCCCTCACCACTGCGCTGTGCGCAAGCACCCCCTCGAAGCCCAAGCCCTGACCGTGTGCGGCCGACATCGACTGCGGCGCAACCAAGTCCTGGACGAAACACGCTGCTGCCGAAGCTACTTCGCGCCTCCTGAGAGTTTCTGGATTCCAGGGCCGACAAGCGCACCTTCTGCAGCACACCTACAGGGGGCCACACTCCCGAACCAGACAGTCCCCGAACACCTCCCATCCCGACACCGGCAGTTCAAGCGACACACCACTCGGACGATGCCCAATTTCACGACCAGAACACGGCCTCAGACCCATCGAACCGACACTCGAATCCGCGACCAACTGACGCCGGAACGAGAGCCATCTGTGCTGCTAGCGGGCCTCATCCGACAGACGCGATTATTACCAGAACCGCAGATAATGAGACTTGTCGCACTGCAACCGAGCACCTGACGCCTACGTTCGACGCGCGGCCCAGACCGTGAGGGTGAACAACAGCACGCCGAGGACGGCCAGCCCCGCGCCGACGGTGGCCGGAGCGGTGTAGCCGAGATCCGCCGCGATCACGAGCCCGCCCAGCCACGCGCCCGCGGCATTGGCGATATTGAGGGCGGCATGATTGAGCGCCGCGGCGAGTGTCTGCGCGTCGGCGGCGACATCCATCAGCCGGGTCTGCAGGG
This sequence comes from Nocardia sp. NPDC004278, assembly GCF_053602975.1. NCBI lineage: Bacteria > Bacillati > Actinomycetota > Actinomycetes > Mycobacteriales > Nocardiaceae > Nocardia > Nocardia sp. NPDC004278. The sequence goes on along the minus strand of NZ_JBSGEQ010000012.1, from coordinate 29,977 downwards.
CTGGCGCGAGCGCGGCGCCCGACGCGCCGATGAGGAAGGCGCCGACGCCCGCGGTGTACGGATTGTGCGCGGCGGCAACGAATCCCGCGAGAATGACCACCATGGCGATCATCGAGAGGTAGATCGCCCGGTCGACGCCGCGGTCGGCGAGAATGCCGCCGACGATATTGCCCGCGACCATGCCCAGGCCGAAGAGCATGAGCACGAACGGAACCAGACCCAGCCGCATGCCCGCCACATCGGTCAGCGTGGTGGTGATGTAGGTGTAGACGGCGAACATGCCGCCGAAGCCGATCGCACCGACCAGCAGGGTCAGCAGTACTTGCGGGCGACGGAGTGCGCCGAGTTCGGTCATCGGATTGGTGATCCGGATGCCGTGCAGTTCGGGAACGAACCGAATGAGGGCGGCGACCGTGACGATGCCGATCACCGCGACCACCACGAAGGCGTCGCGCCAGCCCAGATGCTGGCCCAGCCAGGTGGCGCTGGGAACGCCGACGACATTGGCGGCGCTCAATCCCAGCATAACCGCAGCAACCGCCTTTGCGCGCTGCCCTACCGGAGCCAATGTGGCGGCGGCCAGCGAGGCGACACCGAAGTACGCGCCGTGCGGCAGGCCGGAAACGAATCGGGCGACGACGAGGGTTTCGAAGGAGGGCGCGCCAACGGTCGCCGCATTTCCGATGGTGAACGCCACCATCAGGGCAATGAGCAGACGTTTGCGCGGCACCCGTGCGGCCAGCGCGGCGATCACCGGAGCTCCGATGACCACGCCGAGCGCATAGGCCGATACCGCATGCCCCGCGGTCGGCTCGGATACCTTCATGGCGCTGGCGATATCGGGCAGCAAACCCATCGTGACGAATTCGGTTGTGCCGATTCCGAATCCGCCGAGGGCCAGTGCCAGCATCGCCGGAATATGCCAGTCCGTCCGTTCGGCCTCGGCGGGTGCTGGGGTCTGGGTGGCAACGGAACCGGTCACGTACTCATGTAACCGCCCGACGACTCCTGTCGCTTCCCGGATCGGCGTGAGTTCCCCCACGTCAGCATCGAGAATTCGGACGAACCACGGCCGCACCGCGCATATCGGGCAGCCCGACGGCAACATGTCGGCTGCGGGCACCCAGCAGGCAGATGCGGATCACGTGCAGGGCCGCCGCACGCGCGGGTCGCGGAAACAGTGCGGGCACCCTTACCACCGTCGTGGTGCAGGTGCCCGGCTCAGCACCGATGCTCCGCGCTGTAGGTGGAGCCCGGCTTTCACATCAACACGGGTAACTCGTCGGGGACGCCCCGACCTCAGCCGCGCACTTACCGGCAGCCCGGTGCGAAGATCTGCACCGACGACCGGCAAGAGGCGCGGAGAGGCGGGGAAGCTCAGCGCAGGGCGCGGGCCAGGTTGGCGTCGAGCGCACCGAGGAATTCCTCGGTGGTCAGGTAGCCCTGGTCGCCGCCGACGAGCAGCGCGAGGTCCTTGGTCATCTGGCCGCCCTCGACGGTCTTGATGACGACGTCCTCGAGGGTCTGCGCGAAGCCGATCACCTCGGGGGTGTTGTCCAGCTTGCCGCGGTGCTCGAGGCCGCGGGTCCAGGCGAAGATCGACGCGATCGGGTTGGTCGAGGTCGGCTTGCCCTGCTGGTGCTGGCGGTAATGCCGGGTGACTGTGCCGTGCGCGGCCTCGGCCTCACAGGTCCTGCCGTCCGGGGTGAGCAGCACCGAGGTCATCAGGCCGAGCGAACCGAAGCCCTGGGCCACGGTGTCGGACTGCACGTCGCCGTCGTAGTTCTTGCAGGCCCAGACGTAGCCGCCCTCCCACTTCATGGAGGAGGCGACCATATCGTCGATCAGGCGGTGCTCGTAGGTGAGGCCCGCGGCGTCGTACTGGGTCTTGAACTCGGTATCGAAGACTTCCTGGAAGGTGTCCTTGAACATGCCGTCGTAGGCCTTCAGGATGGTGTTCTTCGTCGACATGTACACCGGGTAGTTCTGCTGCAGCCCGTAGTTGAGCGATGCGCGCGCGAAATCCTCGATGGACTTCTTGAAGTTGTACATGCCCATGACGACGCCGCCGTCCTCGGGCATCTTCACGACCTCGTGCACGATCGGCTCGCTGCCGTCGTCCGGGGTGAAGGTGAGGGTGACCGTGCCGCCCTGGAACACCTTGAAGTCGGTGGCGCGGTACTGGTCACCGAACGCGTGACGGCCGATGATGATCGGCTTGGTCCAACCGGGGACCAGACGCGGCACATTCGAGATGATGATCGGCGCGCGGAAAATGGTGCCGCCGAGAATATTGCGGATGGTGCCGTTGGGCGAGCGCCACATCTTCTTCAGGCCGAATTCCTCGACCCGGGCCTCATCGGGGGTGATGGTGGCACATTTGACACCGACGCCGTGCTCTTTGATGGCGTTCGCGGCGTCGATGGTGACCTGGTCGTCGGTCTTGTCCCGATACTCGATACCGAGGTCGTAGTACTCCAGGTTCACATCGAGATAGGGGTGGATCAGCTTGTCCTTGATGAACTGCCAGATGATCCGGGTCATCTCGTCGCCGTCGAGTTCGACGACTGTGCCTTCAACCTTGATCTTGGACATGGATCTTCGTGTCCTCCTAGGATGGTGCCCTTATTGCACGGCCAGGCGAACACGCTTGTGAGCGGACCCTAGCTGTTCCAACAGACAACGTATATGTCCCGCGTTGTCCACGAGACATGTGGTGCAAACAAGACAAGCGTACTGCTGCCATTGACCGCGCCGCGCGAGCAGCCCCCCATGTGAAGACGCTCGAAATTGTTACCGACAAGTAGGTCGGCAGTGACGCGCACCACCGCGAAATAGCAATGTCCGGGTATCCCGAAGGACACCCGGACCAGCTATTTCATGATCAGACCGCGAGCGGAATCCGCGAGCCCTCCTCGGATCCCTCGATCAGGTTTTCCGGCTTGTCCCGAATCATCAACGCGATCACTGGAATTGCGGCGAGGAAGAATCCGGCGCCGACATAGAACGCGACGTCATAGCTGTGGATCGAGGCACGGGCCATCAGGTTGTCGACCGTCGGGTTGTTCTGCGCGAAGGTCTTGGCCGTCTGCACCGAGATCGTGGTGAGCAGCGCGGTACCGACCGCACCGCCGACCTGCTGGGCCGCGTTCAGCAGCGCACTGGCCACACCCGAATCCTCCTCCTCGACCTGATGCAGCGCGACGGTCTGCATGCCGACGAACAGCGGGCCCATGCCGAGGGCGATCAGTACCTCCGCGGGCAGCACAGTGGCCGCGTAGCTGTCGCCGAAGCTCAGCTGCGCCAGCCACACCAGTCCCAGCACACCGAGCGCGGCACCCGCCACCATCAGCGGACGCGGGCCAAGCTTCGGCAGCAGCGCGCTGGTGACACCGGCGGAGATCGCGATGCCCGCCGGGAACGGCAGGAAGGCGAAGCCGGCCTTCAGCGACGAGTAGCCGAGGGTGATCTGGAAGTAGTAGCTCAGGAACAGGAACATCGCGAACATGGCGATCGGGATCAGCAATGCGGCGATGAAGGCGCCACCGCGGTTGATCTCACCCGGAATATGCAGCGGCAGCAGCGGATTCGTCGAGCGACGCTCGATGACGACGAAGGCGATCAGCAGTGCGACACCGACGATGAGCAGCCCAAGGGTGCTCCCGGCCAGCCAGCCGTCCTCGGCGGCCCGGCTGAATCCGTACACGATGGCGATCAGACCGAGCGTCACGGTGACCGCACCCGGGACGTCATAGCCGCCGGTACGCGGGATCGGCACATCCTTGACCACGAACGCCAGCGTGCCGAGCAGCGCGAGCAATGCGACGGGGGTGTTCACCAGCAGGCACCACCGCCAGGAGGCGTACTCGGTCAGTGCGCCACCGATGATCAGGCCGAGCGCCGCGCCACCCGCGGAGATTCCGGCGAAGACGCCGAACGCGGTCGCACGCTCCTTCGCCTCGGTGAAGGTCACCGAGAGCAATGACAGCGCCGCCGGTGCGAGCAATGCCGCGAACGCGCCCTGCAGCGCACGCCCGGCAAACAACTCGGCGCCGTTCTGCGCCAGACCGGCCACCGCGGATGCCCCGGCGAAGCCGACCATGCCGACGATGAAGACTCGCCGACGTCCCATGTAGTCGGCCAGCCGTCCGCCGAGCAGCAGCAGACCGCCGAAGATCAGCGTGTATGCGGTGAGCATCCACTGCCTGTTGCCGTCGCTGATGTTGAGATCCTGCTGCGCGAAGGGCAGCGAGATGGTCACGATGGTGGCGTCGAGAACCACCATGAGCTGGGCGAATGCAATCACCCCCAGTGCCAGCCAGCGCGTCGAGCTGGCCTGCCTTTCCGGAACTTCCACCACTGTCGCGGTCTCGCTCACTGTCTTCTCCTAGCCGTCTGAAGTCGTGCAGTCATCCTGTCATCGACAGACATTTGTCGTCAAGAGAAAAATGTCGCACTCGGACATTTGGCCGTAAAGGACACAAAATGTCCCGATTGCGATAGCATGGGGACATGCTCGAGTCATCAACGCCGATCGTCGCGAGCGCCGCGGCCAACGATGCTGTGCGCGCCACAGCAAACCAAAACCCAGGTTCGTCTCCCGGCGGCGCGAGCGTGGGATTGCGCGAACGCAAGAAGCAGCAGACCCGGCTGCGCATCATCGAGGTCGCATTGGACCTGTGCGACGCACAGGGATTCGACGCGACGACGGTCGAGCAGATCGCGAACGGCGCGGACGTATCACCGCGCACCATCAACCGATACTTCGACAGCAAAGAGGACATCGTCCTCGGGCCGGTCAAGGATTTCGGCCTGGCCATCGCCGAATGCCTGCGCGGACTTCCGGTCACCGGCAATGAACTGCAATCGCTGCGCGAGGCATTCCTGCAGGTCGTCGATCACGCCGCGAAAAGTGTCGATGGCCCCATCTCGTTCCGGCGCTTCCAGCAGATGCAGCGGATCCTGCGCAGCAGCCCGACGGTCAGCGCGCAGAGCATGGAACTCGCCGACGATAAGAACGTCGCGATCGCCGAAGTGATCGCCGACCGACTCGACACCCAGCCCAACGCGTTGCCGGTCCGCCTGGTCGTCGGCGCCTGGCAGCTGATCGGTCATCTCAGCATGGAATGCTCGAACTCGATCTTCGAGGATGCCGACGCCTCGGCCGCCGCTGCCGACGCCCGCAATGCGTTCACCACATCATTCGACGAGTTCATGCGGGTATGCACCGGGCGCACCGACGCCGCCACGGCGGAAAACCGGTAACGGATTTCGGCCGACGACCGCACTCCGGTTACCATGTCGGTCAGGTCATGAGTGCCAGCGCGAAGCCCCGGCTTGCTGGACGGCAACCCTCCAGCTGCGGTGGGGTGCTCCGGGTGATGACCGGGCTCTCGAAAGCCGAGAGCAAGCGCGCACTTCAGGAGGTTCCCGCCATGTGTTGTTGTTGTACGTCACCCGCATCCCATTGAAACCTGCTGGCGAACAACCTCTTTGGAGCAAGTCATGAGTGACCCCAACGCGTCCGCGACCGATATCGACGCCGCCGGAACCGATCCGGCGCAGTGGTCCTTCGAGACCAAGCAGATCCACGCGGGCCAGACCCCCGACGAGATCACCGGCGCACGCGCACTCCCGATCTACCAGACCACTTCGTACGCCTTCCGTGACACCGATCATGCAGCCGCGCTGTTCGGGCTGGCCGAGCCGGGCAATATCTACACCCGGATCATGAACCCGACCCAGGACGTGGTCGAGCAGCGCATCGCCGCCCTGGAAGGCGGTGTGGCCGCGCTGTTGCTGGCATCCGGTCAGGCCGCGGAGACCTACGCGATCCTCAATCTCGCGGCCGCTGGCGATCACATCGTCTCCAGCCCGCACCTCTACGGCGGCACCTACAACCTGTTCCACTACTCGCTGCCCAAGCTCGGCATCGAGGTGTCCTTCGTCGAGGATCCGGACGACCTCGAGCAGTGGCGCGCGGCAATCCGGCCGAATACCAAGGCCTTCTACGGCGAGACTATCGCCAACCCGAGCAGCGCGATCTTCGATATCCGCGGCATCTCCGCGATCGCACACGCGGCGGGCCTGCCGCTGATCGTTGACAATACGGTCGCGACCCCGTACCTGATCCAGCCGCTGGCCCACGGCGCGGACATCGTCGTGCATTCGGCGACCAAGTACCTGGGCGGGCACGGTTCGGCGGTCGCCGGCGTGATCGTCGACGGCGGCACCTTCGACTGGACCGTGCGCGACGCGCAGGGTGAATCCCGCTTCCCCGGTTTCACCACCCCGGACCCGAGCTACCACGGCGCGGTCTTCGCCGATCTCGGCGCTCCGGCCTTCGCACTCAAGGCACGGGTGCAACTGCTGCGTGACCTCGGTGCGGCGGTATCGCCGTTCAACGCGTTCCTGATCAGTCAGGGCATCGAAACACTGAGCCTGCGGCTGGAGCGTCACGTCGCCAACGCACAGGCGGTGGCCGAATTCCTGAGCACACATCCGGCCGTGGAATCGGTGTTCTACGCGGGCTTGCCATCCTCGCCGTGGCATCGACGCGCCGCCGAGCTGGCGCCGAAGGGCGCGGGCGCGATCGTCGCGTTCGAGCTGCGCGGCGGCGTCGATGCGGGCAAGAAGTTCGTGGACGCGTTAGCCCTGCACAGCCATGTAGCTAACATCGGGGATGTGCGTTCTCTGGTAATCCACCCGGCGTCGACGACACACTCGCAGTTGACGCCCGCTGAGCAACTGGCCTCCGGCGTCACCCCTGGGCTGGTCCGGCTCGCCGTGGGTATCGAGGGGATCGATGACATCTTGGCCGATCTGCGAGCCGGTTTCGCGGCGGCCACGACGTGACTGTGAGTGCCGACCCGAGTACCGCCCGTTCGTCCGCGGTGGCCCTGCCGCCGCCGGACGGGCGGCTCGGCATCATCGCCATCGGGGATGTGCGGCTGGAGAACGGCGCGGTCATCCCGGACGTCCATCTGGCCGTGCAGCGCTGGGGCGAGCTCTCCCCCACGCTGGACAATGTGGTGCTGGTCGAGCACGCGCTGACCGGTGACTCGCACGTCGTCGGGGTGCCCGACGATATCCACCCGCTGCCCGGCTGGTGGGACGGCATGGTCGGCCCCGGTGCGCCGGTGGATACCGACGAATGGTGCGTCATCGCGACGAATGTGCTCGGCGGCTGCAAGGGCAGCACCGGGCCGTCATCGCTGGCGCCGGACGGAAAGCCCTGGGGCGCAAGGTTTCCGGAGATCTCCATCCGCGATCAGGTGACCGCGGAAGCGGCGCTGCTCGATCTGCTCGGCATCGAGCGCCTTGCCGCCGTCGTCGGCGGTTCGATGGGCGGCATGCGCGTGCTGGAGTGGATGGTCGGCACTCCGGAGCGGGTCGGATCCGCACTGGTGCTGGCCGTCGGCGCACGCGCCACCGCCGACCAGATCGGCACGCAGACAACGCAGATCGCCGCCATCAAGGCCGATCCGGACTGGCAGGGCGGCGACTATCACGACACCGACCGCGCCCCCATGACCGGCATGGGCATCGCCCGGCGCATCGCGCACCTGACCTACCGGACCGAGGGCGAACTCGATCACCGCTTCGAGAACCACGCGCAGGGCGATGAGGATCCGTGGCACGGCGGCCGCTACGCGGTGCAGAGCTACCTGGACCACCAGGCCCAAAAGCTCTGTAGCCGTTTCGATCCCGCCACCTACGTACTGCTCTCCGAGGCGATGAACCGGCACGATATCGGCCGCGGCCGCGGCGGTGTATCGGCCGCGCTGGCCGCCACCCCGGTCCCGTGCGTGGTCGGCGGTGTCGATTCCGATCGCCTGTACCCATTGCGAACCCAGCAGGAATTGGCCGACGGCCTCCCCGGCTGCGAAGGTTTGGAGATCGTGCACTCCCGCGACGGACACGACGGCTTCCTGACCGAAGCGGCAGCGGTCTCGAAGCTGCTGACCGAAACCGTGCGCCTGGCGCGGATCAGCCGCACCCGCTGAACTCTCGCCGCGATAGTCAGCGGTTCGACATCGGTGCTGCCACGCGACTCCGGTCTGTCCGCGAGCGGTTGGTCGGACAACAGCGCCCCGGGCCAGACTGCTGGGCCCGGGGGCTATTCGGCGTCCGAGTGGGTCAGCCGAAGCTGCCGGTGCTCGGCTTGCCGGTGACGTCGATGGTGATGATGTCGGTGGTGGAGGCGTAGTCGTGGTTGCCGGTTGGGCGGTCGAAGGCGCAGGCGCCGCGGACGTGTACCTGGCCGGTGGGGAGGTTGCCGTTGCCCAGGGAGGTCTGGACCATCTTGCCGTCGGCGATGGCGAAGGAGGTGGGGTTGTTGCCGCCGAAGATTTCGCCGGTGTCGGCGTTGTAGACCCAGCACACGCCACGGTCGTTCGGGTTGTGGAACTTCGCCGAGACGGTTCCCGTCAGCGCGAAGACCTCTTCCATCACCGGGGGCTCCAGCCCGCTGGCAGTGGCGGTGGCGCCCGAGCCGAAGGCGATTGCGAAGGCCCCAAGCGCGGTCAGCGCGAGTGCGGGAAGTCGTCGATCGGTCATGATCGAGATCATGCCATTTCCATCGGCGTGCCCATGTCTTCCGGGCTGGGAAATCTAATCGAGTTGGACCGCAACATTATTCAGCTCGCGGTGTGGCTGCGTCGGGCGCGCCGACGAGCAACTGCACGATGGAGCGGACGAAGCCTTCGAGTCGCTCGCGGGGGTATTCCTCGGGTGCGCTGACCGCGAGCCTGCCGAGCATTTCCGCAACGCTCAACAGCGAGTTCGTGAGCAGTCCGGAATCCATCCCCGCCCAGCGCGAATCGACCGCCATACCCATGCGCACCAGCGACTCGGCCTGATCGAAGACGCCGGTGCGCGAATCGACAAGTGCCGCACGGTATTCGTCGGGGGCAGTGCCCGGTCCGGCGAGGATCAGCCGCCAGCGCGTCGGATTCTCCAGTGCGACACCGACAAACGCTGCAACAGTCGCGGAGGCGACCACGACGGGATCCGCGCCGAGCAGATCGGTCGGCAGTGTCGCGGCCACCTGTTCCAGGCCGCGCTCGCGTTCGCGTTCCAATAGTGCGGCAACGAGTTCGGCGCGCGTCTTGAACACGGTGTACAGCACGGGTTTTCCGACACCCGCCTCGTGCGCGACCGCCTCCATGCTCAGTTCGTGCAGTTCCATTCGGCTCAGCACCGCGTAGGCGGCGTCGAGCAGTTGGGCGCGACGCTCGTCGGGCGGCAGGCGAGGCGCGTATCGCCGTCGCGGGCGGTCCGATGCGGCCTGCTTCGGCGCGGAATGCGATTCGGTCACTGTCGGTTCACCTCCATTCCGCGTCCATCCTGTCAGCACCGGCCAGGGATTCGGAATCCGTCCGCGGATAAATGCTACGGATGCGTTGTATTGTCCGATCACAATTGCTACGGTTGCGTTGCATTCGCCGCTCAGGGAAGGCGAGCAGGCAAAGGAGCAGCAGATGGCCTTCGATCCGACCACACTTCGCCGGGACGACTACGGTTTCTTCGGCCCGGATTCGCCCAGTTGGAAGATCTGGACTGCACCGACCGCCGTAATCGGCTTCCAGCGCGCGGTCGTCCTCGAGCATTTCGATCCATTTCTGACCGCGGCCGTCGCCGACTCGCAGGGCATCTACACCGATCCGCGCAGCCGCCTCGACCACACCTTCGCCTACTTCCTGCTCGTCGCGATCGCCGACGGCCGCACCGCCATCCAGGCCGCGGAACACCTGATGCAGGTGCACGCCCCGATGACCGGCATCGAACCGATCAGCGGTCAGCGCTACCGCGCGAACAGCCCGGAAACCCAGCTGTGGATCCATATCACCGGCTGGCATTCGGTACTCAAGGCTTATGAGGTCTTCGGACCAGGGCCGCTCGGCCCCGAGCAGGAGGCGCGCTACTGGCAGGAGTGCGCGATCGCCGCCGAGCTGCAGACCTGCAAGCCGGAGGAGGTGCCGCGCTCGCGCGAGGAGGTGCGCGCCTACTTCGCGAAGGTCCGCCCGCGCCTGTGCACCTCCGAGCGTGCCGAGGAGGGCATGCATCACCTGCTGTGGACCTCCCCGCACAATGGCGCCGGGATCAGCTATGCCCTCGGCAGTCGGTTGCTATCGATGGCTTCGATTGCCACGCTGCCGAAGTGGATGCGTAAGCTCGGTCGCTTCGATCGGCCCGGAATCGTGGATCTAGCGGCTCGCCCGGCCGCCAAGATCATCGTGTGGGGCACGAAGGCGTTCAACTCGTTCGGACTGATCGTCGCCGCGCCGTACATCGCGCCGATGGCGGGTCAAATTCTGCAACAGCATCTGAAGGGCGAATCGCCGACGCGACCGGAGACGGTTACGCCGAGCGAGGCGCGGCAGTTGTACGGCGGGCGCGGACGGCGTGCGGTCGCCGAGGCGGGCTGATCCGAATCCGTTCGGGGACAATAGAATATGAACCGGATGGCCCGGCGCGATCACGATGCGCCGGGCCATTCGGTCAAGATGGCTTGCACGCGTTATGGATTCGCCTCGAGATCCGTCTTGCTTTGCACTGAGTCGCGGAACGCAGCGTAGCGGCATCTGCGAGATACGTTGCGCGGCTGCCGAATCCGTATTCCTACGGTCAGCCCACAGCGCGGCGGCGAGCTTCCTCGATACGATTGATATTGACCTCGATCCAATCGCGCAGCGCGGCGATGGGAGTACGCAGGCTGTGGCCGAGGTCGGTGAGGTCGTAGTCGACGCGGGGTGGAACCGTGGGATGCACTGTGCGCGTGACGAATCCGTCGGTCTCGAGTTGCCGCAGCGTTTGGGTGAGCATCTTCTGCGAGATGCCCTCGATGCGGCGGTGCAGATCGGTGTAGCGCATGGTGCCGTCGGCGAGGGCGTCCACGATCAGCACGGTCCATTTGCCCGCGACATGGTCGAGTACCTGTCGGGTAGGGCATTTCGCCGAGTAGACATCGGCAGGCAGCCCACTGGCCTCGATCACCGTACGCACTTTTCGGAGTGTAGCGCACTATCAAGTGCTGTCTTCCCAATAGTGCGCCACTCTCCAATAGTAAGAATCATGAACGCACAGACACTTTCGGTTCCCGCCGCGATCCGCACTCGCCGCACCACCCGCCACTACCGCCCGGATCCGGTGCCGCCCGAACTGCTCGCCGAACTGCTGGATCTGGCGGTGGAGGCGCCCACCGCATGGAATATGCAGGACCGTTCGATCGTGGTGGTGACCAGCGCATCCGGTCGCCACGAACTGTCGAACGCCGCCTTCGGCCAGCCGCAACCGCTGGAGGCGCCGGTGGTGCTGGTCTTCGTTGCCGAGACGGCAGCCTGGGCGGCGGAGAACGCCGATATCGCCGAACTGGCCGGTCGCAATGGCGCGTGGAATGCGGAGTTCACCGCGATGTTCGCCGCGCGCGCCGAATTCCACTCGCTGCGCGAGCGCGGACTGCTCCGGGAGAACGCCGTGAAGAATGCGATGATCGCCGCGACCTACGTCATGCTCGCCGCCACCAGCCTCGGTCTGTCCTCCGCGCCGATGAACGGCTGGGACCCGGACCTGGTCAAGCAGGCCATCGGCATCGATGACCGTCCCGACCTCGCCATCGCGGTCATGGTCGCGGTCGGCTACAGCGACACCGCCCCACCGCACCCGGGCCGTCGCCCGCGCGAGCGCACGGTATTCACCGAACGCTATCCGTCGAGCTGACTCCGCATTCGGCGCTGATACGTCGGGGCAGCCGATTCCTTTCCGCAGCGGCCGGGGTCTACATGGTTGGAAGGAGCGGCCCGCTGGACGGGCCGGTCTCGATCACGCACCGAGAAAAGAAGGCTGATCACGATGAGCATCCCCGCCACCATGCGCGCCCTGCGGCAGACCTCCCTCAACGGTCCACAGGACATGTGTCTGATCACCGACGCGCCGGTGCCGGTGCCCGGCCGGGGCGAGGTCCTGATCCGGGTCGGCGCCGCGGGCGTCAACTTCGCCGATATCTCGCGGGCCTACGGCACATTCCTGGGCGGCCCGCGGCCGCCGTACCTGGCGGGTTTCGAGGCTGCCGGCGAGGTCGTAGCCGTGGGCGACGCGGTGACCGGCCCGCAACCGGGAGCCCATGTCGTCGGCGTCGGCGACGGTGCTTTCGCCGAGTACATGGTGCTGCCCGCGGCCGCGGCAGTGCCGGTGCCCGCGGGTTGGACGGCACCGCAGGCGCTGGGTCTGGTCGTGAACTGGCCCACCGCGTTGGCAGCACTCAGGCCTCTGGGCGGCATCGCCGCAGGGCAGACCGTGCTGATCCACGCCGCGGCGGGCGCGACCGGCCAAGCCGCGGTCAGGATGGCCGAGCACTACGGCGCGACGGTCATCGCCACCGCTTCGCCGGGCAAGCACGAGACGGTGCTGGCACTGGGCGCCGACCACGTCCTGGACTCCCTCGGCGGCGACCTCGCTGCCGAGGTGCTGCGGCTGACCGGCGGCGCCGGTGCCGATCTGGTGTTGGAGTCGGCGGGCGGGGCCACCTTCGCCGCCAGCCTGGCCGCCACCAAGCGGGTCACCGGTCGGGTCGTCGTCTACGGCGTGGCGGGCGGCGAAGCCGCGATCACCAACTGGGAGCTGGTGTACAAGCATCAGGTCCACATCATCGGTCTCAATATCGGCGTGCTGATCCAGTCGGCACCGCAGCTCTTCGGTGAGCTCATGGGTGAGCTGTCCGCGCTCATCGCCGCCGGCGTGCTCACCCCTGGCCGCCCGACCACGTACGAACTGGCCGACGGCTCGAAAGCGCTCACGGAACTGGAAGCCAGGGCCACCGTCGGCAAACTGGCTCTGCTGCCCTGAAACCCCAGCCATCCCTCGAGCTGAGGAGCGGAATTAGTGAGCACAGAAATGCAGAACCGGCAGACCACCGCGCAGATGGCGCGATTCGTGGTGATGTACGACAAGCCGTCGGATATCGAGGCGTTCGAACGTCACTATCGCGAAGTTCATATTCCGCTGGCCAAGCAGCTTCCCGGCCTGCGGCGATACACGATCAGCCACGATGCGACGCCGGTGATCGGCGAGCCCTGCTACCTGGTGGCAATGCTCGACTGGGATGACATGGAATCGCTTGGCGCGGCGCTGGGCTCCGAAGCCGGCGACAGGACGGCCGAAGACGCCATCACGAATCTGTCCCGATACACCACGATTCGCGGCATGATCGTTCAACTCGAAGACACGTGATCACCCCCGCGCTCTGCCGGTGACGTCACGGGCGGTTGCCTCCGCCTGAATACCGGCTGACCTGCGGTTCGATTCCTTCGCCGCGGCGTGGCGGTCGTAATGGGCGACGGTCCCGACCAGCGGGGCCGGTCGTGAGAAGGAGCAGCCCATGGTGAGCAAGCAGTCGATGGTGGTGCAGTTGTACCGGCGGTTGACGGTTCCGACGGCGGACCTGTGCTGGACGGCCCGACGCCGACCCGCGGACCGGCTCAGGCTCGCCGCATGACGTCGCACGCGCGGACGGCACCGAACCGAGACCACTTCGCCGCCGAGACCGAGCGGTTCCGCCGGGAGCTGTTGGCGCACTGCTACCGCATGGTCGGCTCGGCGCACGATGCCGAGGATTTGGTGCAGGAGACCTATCTGCGGGCGTGGCGGTTCTACGGCGGCTTCGACGGCCGCGCCTCGATTCGGTCCTGGCTCTACAAGATCGCCACCAACGTCTGCCTGACGTCGTTGCAGCGGCAGCGGATCCGGGTGCTGCCCTCGGGGTTGACCGGTCCCTGCGACGGACCCGACCGTCCGCCGAGTTCCGTTGCGCCGGGCGAGGTCTCTTGGCTGGAACCGCTGCCGGACAGCTGGATCGTCCCGGCCGACGACGATCCGGCCGCAGTGGTGGTCGCACGCGAGTCGCTGCGGCTGGCACTCATCGCAAGCCTGCAGCACCTGCCCGCCCGCCAACGCGCGATCCTCATCCTGCGCGAGGTGCTGGCGTTCTCCGCGGCCGAGACCGCGGAGATCCTCGACACCACCACGGCCGCGGTCAAGAGCGGTCTGCAGCGCGCCCGCGCTCGGCTCAACGAGCTGGAGCCGGAGCCCGAGGAACTGCTCGAACCAACCGACCAGCGGGCACGCGCGCTACTCGACGGCTATATCGCGGCCTTCGAGCGCTCCGACGCCAACCTTTTGGAACAGGTGCTGCGGACGGACGCAACGCTGGAAGCGACGCCATTCCGCGAATGGCAGGCGGGCCGGGCGATGTGCATCCACATGCTCGACGCATACGTGCTCGGCACGCCGGGCGACTGGCGGATGATCCCCACCACCGCCAACGGCCAACCGGCAGCCGTTGTGTACCGCAGGGACGGGGATGGCGAACTCCGGGCGAGCGGCACCGTGGTGCTGTCCCCGACCGCCGCCGGTGTGTCCCGGGTGATCGCGTTCGAGGATCCCGCACTGGTCGCGACGTTCGGATTCCCGAATGTGCTCGCGGACTGACCCTGGCTCGGCGTAGCGACGGCACACCGGGGCGACCGCCAGCACGATCCAGCGCAGCCGGTGGGATTTACTCGGCGGCGGCGTCTCGGGCGTGGCGGCGGCGCGGCTCTGCCCGCGGTGGACGCATCGCCGCGGCGCGACCGGCGTCGGTATTCGGCGGCGGGGTGTCCTCGTCCTGACCGGAGGCCGCACCCACGACGCGGTGCATGCTCGGCGGCATGCCGCAAGAACGAGCCTGCGGGGCTGGTCATCGGCGCAGCACCCGATGGAGGGCGTTCCGCCAGTGGGTTACGTCGGGAGGGGTGGGGTCGCGAGGTGAAAGTCGTTGCGCCTCAGCCGACATCGCGGAATGGCGGTGACGCATAGGCTGCACCTCGGCCTATGGATGCCGCCTTGACGGGGCGAGTCGCCGATGGGCAGACTGGGCCGATATCGCGCCCGGGCGAGTCGACGGGCATTCCGGTTCATGGACGAAATTGGGGGTAGACCATGGGTATTCACCGTGCCGTCATGACGTTCGCGCTGCTGGGCGCGGTATTCACCGGTGCGACAGCGTGCTCGGACGAGCCCGCCGCGACGAGCCCGGTAGCGGTGTCGACCACGGCGGCCCCGGCGCCGACCGTCCTCGGCCCGCTCGGCTTCGGCAAGCTGCAACTCGGGATGAACCGCGCCGAGGCCGAGGCCACCGGGGAAATCGCTGCCTTCGCCGACACCAACGATCCGCCCGGCTGCGGCCGATACACCGCGCGCGCGGGCTGGCAGGGCTTTACCAATACCGGCGAAATAGTCGCGATCATGCCCGGCAGGCTTGTGGCCCGCACCCCCGAGGGCATCGGCGTCGGCTCCACCGTCGACGAAGTCCGCGCCGCCTATCCCACGCTCGAGATCGGCTACAACTGGAGCTCCGCCGCGGTCCCCGACCACTCCGCACACTATGGCTTCCTCGGCATCTACCGGAATATGCCGGCCGATGCCAAGGTCACCCAGCTGATGCTCTACAACGACAGGGACACCTGCCACAACTAGTGTGTCGGCACCGCCGGATACGGCGAAAGTCGTTGCGTCTCAGCTGACACCGAGGGTGTTGATGGTGGCGGCGATGAAGACGATGGCGGCGCCGAGGATGCTCAGCGCGGCAACATCGAAGGGCTTGCTACGCACCGCGAGCAGTCCGACCCGCGCGGTCGGCAGGCACAACCGGAATGTGGCCGCGAGCAGTGTCGCACCACCGAAGAACAGCGCACCACGACGCCACCGGTCCCAGGCCACGAAGACGACCGCGAGCAGAATGACCGCCGTCACAACCAGCATCGGCAGGTGGCAGCGCAGGAACTGCTCACCAGGGCTGTTCCTGTCGGACTGCCGCTCGCTGGCAGTCGAGTCCACGTCGGTCACGCCCCGATTCTTGCAGACGGCCCGCAGCCGCTCACAGCAGTACGATGCGTCGGCGCATCCACGCACCGAGTGGCCGTTCATAGCTACTGTCCCGCAATAGGTTTCGTGGCGAGTGACACGTGTGCAATCAGACATTGCCCTCACCTACTACACGGCGTAGTTTCAACATGAAGAATCCATCCGGCACAAGGGGGCACGGACAATGCGAGCACTGACCCGGATTCGGCACTATGTACGGGCGCTTCGGCAGGCGAAACGGAACCGATCCGACCTATTCGGCTGGCTCATCCGCCGCCCACAGATCCTGCTCGGCACGGTCGGCTACGAGACGGCAATGCTGTTCAGCAACCAATTGGATCCGAAGCTCAAGGAACTGGCCGAACTGAAGACCGCCGGGCTGGTGAACTGCGAGTTCTGCCTGGATATCGGCTCGGCACTGGCGCAATCGAACGGTCTCACCGAACAAAAGCTCGTAGACCTGCCGCGCTACCGCACCAGCGATGCCTACACCGACCTGGAAAAGCTGGTCATCTCCTTCGCCGAAGCCATGACCGTCACCCCCGCCGTCGGCATCGACGACCTGCGCACCCAATTGCTGATCCACCTGTCCAAGGCGCAGTTTGCCGAGTTGGCGGCCACCATCGCCTGGGAGAACCAGCGCGCCCGGCACAACCAGGGGCTCGGCGTCCGCCCGACCGGTATGGCCGAAGCCGGGGCATGCGCCCTGCCGGAGCGCCCGGCGAAGTAGACCACGCCGTTCCCGGCCAGCCCGACCGACCTGGTTGACTGCACTGGTGTTTCACGATTAGAACATCGTCTACGGTTTGAATCATTGATGGCGCGGGCGCGGACGGTGGCCCGCCCTTAAGAGTCAGTGTTATGACCGCAGCGCATGACTACGACGACCTGCACAGCCTGGTCGATCGGCTCACGCCGGACCAAGCACATGCACTGCGCGCCGTCGCCCTACAACTAGTCGTCTCCGATGCCACTGAACGTAGCCCAGTAAGTGAACTGATCGGTGAGCGGCGCAGGCGTCTCTCCTTCACAGGCTTGATGCATGCCGAGTCCGATCTCGCCGCGAAGTCAGAGGAAGTCCTGCGCGAGGAACGTGGCGGGCAAGCCGAGTGATCGTCTGCGACACAAGCCCACTCGTTGCAGTGCTCACTCCGAGAACATCAACTGGGAGACGAGGGGTTACCCGGATACCCCGAACCGTGACGGACGTGCCCAGAATCGAAATTGGAGCCTTTTACGGGGCTCCGGGAGCGCTGGCGCTTGGGCCTATTAACGGGCTCTGGAATCGAGAGCCTTACGGATCAAAGCGCGGGCGGCCTCACCTGTAACCGATTGACCGGCAAGCACATCGAACGCCCGGCCGTACTGGGCTATCTCCCTCGGCTGAGTAACCGTAATGCTCGCTGTGTGACCTTCAACCTTCACCAATCGGTTGTCG
The DNA here is from genome assembly GCF_053602975.1 of Nocardia sp. NPDC004278. NCBI lineage: Bacteria > Bacillati > Actinomycetota > Actinomycetes > Mycobacteriales > Nocardiaceae > Nocardia > Nocardia sp. NPDC004278. The sequence continues at coordinate 12,639 of NZ_JBSGEQ010000012.1, read as the reverse complement.
TACATGAAAAAGTTCTCGACTATAACCAGTCCGTCATACTGTCGCGGGACGATTCCCACGGTCACGCGCGCCATTCCGATAACCGAGTACAGCCGGTCGAGTTGACCAAGCATCACTTGGTCGTTCCCGACAGTGGTGTACAACGATTGTTCAGCTAAAAGGATATGGAACCGCTTACCGGGCTGGTATAAGACTCTTTGACGTTCCATCCTCTTAGCTACCGCCGCGTCTACGTCATCGGGTATCTCATAGAACGAAACAACATTACGCATCAATGCAGTTGCATAGTCCGCGGTTTGAAGCAAACCCGATACAATCATCGGTTCCCAATTACGGATAAGCCCCGCCTGCGATTCGAGTTTCAGGGTTTGTTGTTGACGGTTTTTCATACCGGAACTAAGGGCCTGTCGCCATTCGACATACGCGGAGTCGATATGATGCAGGGCGGCTAGCAAGTCTTCGAGCTGATCGTTAGCGCCGGAGAGTTTGCAATACGCGCGTATATCCACATCTGACGGGCGTAGCTTCCCGTATTCAATCTTTGAGATACGCGACTCATGAACGCCCAGGTGAGCGGCAAGCTCCCGACCAGAGACCCCTCCGCGTCTGCGTAGCTCGCGAAGACGTTTCCCGAAAGCTTGCCGCTGTTCCTGTACTGAACTTGTCACTGCACGTACTCGGTGTACAGCGTCGACATGCCCCACAGCCGTTCTTTGATCCGGAGGCATTGACCAACAATTACGGGGTCGGTGGTCACCGCTGAACTACCGGTGCCCCGACCATCTTTGTCTGACAAGTTGAAGGCAACTGCTTTGTTGTCCAGCAACCAATAATCATCGGTAGGGACTCCCCCGGCGAGATGCCGGGGTAAATACCTGATTTCCTCGCCAGCTTCCACGTTCAATCCGGCGATAACCAGTGACCAGCGTTGATAGTCCGTGTGTGGAACCGTGACGACTCGTACCCGACTCATGGATACTCCGCGCCCGGTCAATTCCTGCACGAACCGGTACCAATCTTGGAACCACTCACGGTAGTCGTATGGTTCGTTAGCGATAAACGCCCGGAACGCTTCATCTTCATCGGGCACCCCGTACGTGTCCTGAACTTCTAGGTGGAATGCCTCGGTTTGGCATTCCCGGAGTAGTTCAGTCGTCGGTCGGAGTTCCAAAGTACGTCCTCTCTTTCCGTGGCACTTCGATTGCCGTTTCGTAGGTTTCCATCGTGAGCTGATCGAGCGTGTCCGAGTCTGTGAGCGGTGCGCCGGACACGGTGAACGTGCCTCGGCCAGTATCGGTGAGCGTGGCACCGATGTACGTGCGTGGCTGAAGGTATCCGGTCAGCAAGTGCGGTATCTCTACCGTCTCTGGCCGATCGGTTCGCCAACCGAGCACTACATAGGTGTCCTGGTCGGTGGCGAACAGCGAGGGGCAACCATCCTTGTTCGATCCACCTTTGCCAAGGAACGTTAAGCGCATAGCCGTACCTTTCGTCTAGGTGTGTGCCACTACTTGCGGCCTACATGTCTCATGGTGCCGCGTAGGTGTCCACTTCGCACCAGAACAACAGCAGTATTGGCAAGTAGTGGCACATTCGTGGACCGGCTGGGGAGTTGGTTCGTAGCTTCGGTGTTGGCCCCCGTGACATGTGGCGACAACCGGTCACGGGGTGCCTACCAACATCGGACTACAGGAGTCGAGATGGACGGGCGCACACGACTGTTCGTGTTCCCAGGCGGGTTGTTGGAGGTCGCCGACAACGGCGATACCGACGGATCGGTGTACCTCGAGCCGCTGACGCCAGACGATCGTGTTCTACCACAACGGGTTCCGGGTGCCGCCCTCGTGAATCACCCGGTCGGCCCTGCTGAACCTGCCGACGCCGAGACGTGCGCCGAGGTACTTCGATTGCTCCGAGATCTGCCCTGATCGCGCTCGGCTGGGTTGTCGCGATCGGGCTACCGCTGGCGGTGTTCGCTGTGGCGGTGTTCTGGCCTGAGCGGATACCGAAGGACCGGACCGTTAGCGGAATCCGCGCGCGGATCGAGTGCGAGGACACGGGCCAGATGCAGCCCGATGTATCACGGGAGTACTGATCGACTGCCGGCTGGTCAGCCTATTTTAGAATGGGGAAAAACGTTGCGGTACAGCCTTTCTCGTCTAATCATCATCGTCGTAGCGCTCGGCGCGACGCTGACTTCCGGCAACATCGCGAGCGCTGATCCGTGGTTTACAGAGGCTGAGAAGCCCATATGTGACAACGGGTTCAGCCCTTGGACTACACCGACGGTTTTGCCGCCCAAGATCGAAGGCTACGGCTGGGCGAAATGCGATCTCCCTGCTGATGGGGACCCCGGTCTTACACACAACTACTACCTGAGCTTGCAGCGCCGTAACTCGTCTGGTGGCTGGGATTCCGTGGGTGAACACATCCGAACCAGCCTCGTGCCGTGGTCCCGTCAGACCTACACGGCCAGTGCGCCTTGCTCGGCCGGATACTGGCGGATCGTCTCGTCGGTGAGCGGTACCATCCAGGGCAGGCAATACGGGCCAATCGAAACCGCATCCGATTCACGGGTCGTCACAGCGGCTGAATGCGGATAGAGGGGTATGACATGGATCTGCCGAATGGACGCCGTTACGCCGAGTACATCGGCCCAGTCAGCACGCGCGAGCGGGTAACCGGTTTGGTGCGTGCGCTGTCGCATGCATTGCCGCGTCGGCGGAAACTGCATCCGCAGGATGCGGGCGGCGGGTACCAAGGCGTTCGCCGCGAGTTCGGCAGGTGGGTTGTGCGACCGATGACCGGCCCTGGTTCTCGCCGTTGGGTCAGCAAGCCGCATTACGCGACCCGTGCTATTCCCGCGCACGATCGCGAAGCGGCAACTAACTGGATGCTCGAGACTCTCGGGCTCTGACAAGTCCGACATAGAGCTCCTGGCAGCTTGCGAGCCGCCAGGAGCTTTGTCGTATACCTACCCAGGACACGCCACCCCCGCCGTCGGCATCGACGACCTGCGCACCCAATTGCTGACCCACCTGTCCAAGGCGCAGTTTGCCGAGTTGGCGGCCACCATCGCCTGGGAGAACCAGCGCGCCCGGCACAACCAGGGGCTCGGCGTCCGCCCGACCGGTATGGCCGAAGCCGGGGCATGCGCCCTGCCAGAGCGCCCGGCGAAGTAGACCACGCCGTTCCCGGCCAGCCCGACCGACCTGGTTGACTGCACTGGTGTTCCGTCTGATGTTTCACGAGCCAGTCATCCCGGGTAATACCGGCAATGCGATTCGCCTGGTCGCCGGAACGGGGTGTGAGCTGCATCTGATCGAGCCATTGGGGTTCGATCTTTCGGAGGCGAAGTTGCGGCGGGCGGGATTGGACTACCACGATCTGGCTTCGGTGACGGTGCACAAGAATCTCGCGGCGGCATGGGATGCGGTGCGGCCCGAGCGGGTGTTCGCGTTCACGACGCAGGCGAGCAGGCGGTATACGGATGTGGCGTATCGCGAGGGTGATGTGCTGCTGTTCGGCACCGAACCGACGGGGTTGCCCGCGGAGGTGCTCGACGATCCGCACGTCACCGACCGACTGCGCATTCCGATGCTGCCCGGTCGCCGCTCGATGAACCTGTCCAATGCCGCCGCCGTCACCGTGTACGAGGCTTGGCGCCAATCCGGTTTTACGGGCGCGGTATAACGCCTGTGCCGGAATGAGTTTCAGCGGTCGACCTCGAAGCGTTTGAAGCGCGAGGTCGCGCCTGCGGCGAGGCGGACGGCCGATTTGGGAACGCCGTAGTGTTCGGCTAGGAGTTCGATGGCGGCCTTGTTCGCCTTGCCCTCCACGGCGGGAGCACGGACGTACAGCTGCAGGGTGCCGTCGTCGAGGATTTCGACGAGTGGGCCCTTACGGCTGTTCGGTTTGATCGTCGCCCTGACCACCATCGGCACCTGTATCTCCTATCGTCCCAGTACTTTTCGCCGCCCCAGCGCCTTTCGCCGTGTCAGTGCCTTTCGCCTTGTCAGTGCCTTTCGGCGTGTCAGTGCCCTTCGCCTTGTCAGCGCCTTTCGCCTTGTCAGCGCCTTTCGCCTTGTCAGCGCCTTTCGCCTTGTCAGCGCCTTTCGCCGTGTCAGCGCCCGCACCCGTCCCGGCACTCACACCTGAATCGGCACCTTCCGCTGCCGTTGCGCCAGCACGGACCGGCGCTGCGGAGGTTTCGGACCCGCCGGTGGATTCTTCCGGACTCGCGGCCCCGCCCTTGCGCGCACGCCGTATGCCCCGCACCACACCCCACACCACCGCGCCGATCGCCACGACGAACCCGAGCCATGGAATCGCCTTCCCGGTGAATACGACCGCATCCTTCAGCCAATCCACCAGTGAATGCCAGCCGGAGACGATGCCGTCCCAGAAATTGGACGGACCCGCATCGGACTTCTTGTCCTCGGTGGTGATTTCGATGGTGAGCGTGGACAGCGCGACCTGATCGTCGAGATGGCGCTTCTGCGCGGTGAGGCTGTCGAGTTCGCCTTGACGACTCGACAGCGCCTGTTCGGCGGCAATGAGATCCGCGGTATTGGTCGCCCCGGCGATGAGCGCGCGCAGCCGGTCGACCGAGGCCTGCAGCGCCTTGATCCTGGCGTCGAGGTCTTCCCACTGCATGGTGACGTCATCGCGGTTGGTGCTCATCCGGGTGACCCGGCCGACGCCACTGAGGCCGTCGATGAATTTATCCGTCTTATCCGCGGGCACCCGAACGGTGAGCGTGGCCTCTGGATCGGTGTCGTCGGTCCCCGGCTGCTCGGTGCGGCTGTCGACCCGCCCGCCGACCTCGCGCACCCGATCGGTCACCTGACCGGCCGCCTTGATCGGATCCCCCGCGGTGATATCGACGCTGCCGGTAATGACCTCCTTGCGCGACTCGACGGTGTTCCCGCCGGTATCGCCCTTCGCCGGGGATCCCTCGCGCAGGCTCGGCGGCGGCGCCATCGGCGCGATGGTCGCCATGCTCGACCGCCCCGAACCGGTACTGTCGCCGCCCTTCTCATCACCACAGCCGACCAGCAACGTCACACCCAGCAGGCCGATCACCAGCACAGCAAGCTTCCGCATGGACGCAGGGTAGCCGCTGTAGTGCATTCGGTCACGAAGCTCGTCGCGGGCCGTCCCCCGAGGTCGGAGCCATACCGACCAGTTCGACGGGGAATCGTTCGATCTGATCGGCGAGCGGCGGCCAGATCGGATATCTTCCGCCTCGACGAGGGCAAGCTGGTCGAACACTGGGATGTCATCCAGCCGGTCCCGGAGCAAGCCGTCGATGCAAACGGAATGTTCTGAGCATCAACGGAAGTCGCGCGACTTCGAGTCGACGCGGAGGTCCATGCGCTGTAGATGTTCGGCGACGACGCTGACCGCGCCCTCGGCGTTCTGGACCCGGCCGCGAATGAGCAGGGCGGTGGCGCTCTGGGCCAAGCGGCGGTAGCGGGTCCAGAGGCCGACGGAGCAGACGACGTTCACCATGCCGGTTTCGTCCTCCAGGTTGAGGAAGGTGACACCGGCGGCGGTGGCGGGGCGCTGGCGGTGCGTGACGGCGCCGCCGACCAGGACACGCGAGCCGTCGGGCACATCGAGCAGTCCGGCGGCCGGGATGACGCCGAGCGCATCCAGTTGGGGGCGTAGGAATTCGGTGGGATAGCTGCCCGGAGAGACGCCGGTGGCCCAGACATCGGCGGCGGCCAATTCGAGTTCGCTCATACCGGGCAGGGCCGGTGCGGTGGTGGCGGCGCCGGTGCCGGGGAGACGGTCGGGGCGCTCGCCCGCCGCGGCGCCCGCCGCCCACAGCGCCTCGCGGCGGGTGCTGCCGAGACAACCCAAAGCGCCTGCGGTGGCGAGGGATTCGGCTTGAGCAACGGTGAGTTCCACCCGTCCGGTCAGGTCGAGAAATGAGGTGTATGGACCCGTCGAGCGGGCGGCGACAATGCGTTCGGCAAGGTCGGTGCCGATGTGCCGGATCGCCGCGAGACCGAGACGCACCTCCGTACCGCGGTTTTCGAGGGTGGGTTCGGCACGGCTGGCGTTGATATCGGGGCCGTGCACCAGAACGCCGTGCCTGCGGGCGTCGGCAACCAGCGACTGCGGGGAGTAAAAACCCATCGGCTGGGCGCGCAGCAGTCCGGCACAGAAGGCCGCCGGATGGTGCAGTTTGAACCATGCCGAGTAGAACACGATCGAGGCGAAGCTCTGCGAATGGCTTTCCGGGAAGCCGAAATTCGCGAAGGCGTAGAGCTTCTCGTAGATGCGGTCGGCGACCTCGCCGGTAATGCCGTGCAGATCGCGCATGCCTTGATACAGCCTGCCCTTGAGGCGCTCCATGCGTTCCGGGGAGCGTTTGGAACCCATGGCACGGCGCAGCTGATCGGCCTCGGCGGCGGTGAAACCGGCGACATCGATGGCCATCTGCATGAGCTGTTCCTGGAACAGCGGCACGCCGAGCGTGCGTTCCAGCGAATTCTCCAGCGCCGGATGGTCATAGCGCACCTTCTCGAGGCCATTGCGGCGCCGGATGTAGGGATGTACCGAGCCACCCTGGATCGGGCCGGGGCGGATCAGCGCCACCTCGACCACCAGGTCGTAGAACTTCCGCGGCCGCAGTCGGGGCAGGGTGGCCATCTGCGCCCGCGACTCCACCTGGAACACCCCGACCGAATCGGCGCGCGAAAGCATGTCGTAGACGGCGGCTTCGGTCAGGTCCAGCTTGTGCAGCTCAACCGTTTCACCCATGTGCTCGTGCACCATATCGATCATGTAGTGCAGCGCGGAGAGCATGCCGAGGCCGAGCAGGTCGAACTTCACCAGATCTATTGCGGCACAATCGTCTTTATCCCACTGCAGCACGCTGCGACCGGGCATGCGCGCCCACTCGACCGGGCAGACATCGGCGATGGGCCGGTCACAGATCACCATGCCACCGGAGTGGATGCCCAGATGCCTCGGCAGACCCTCGATTTCGGCGGCCAGCTCCAGCACTTCGGCGGGAATATCGGTGCCGTTCTCGGTGCCGACTCCCGTCCAGCGGCTGACCTGCTTACTCCAGGCATCCTGCTGTCCAGGCGAAAAGCCCAGTGCGCGTGCGGCATCGCGGACCGCGGACTTACCGCGATAGGTGATCACATTCGCCACCTGAGCGGCATACTCCCGGCCGTACCTGGTGTAGACGTGCTGGATCGCTTCTTCGCGGCGATCGGATTCGATATCGACGTCGATATCGGGTGGGCCGTCGCGCTCGGGTGCGAGGAATCGTTCGAACAGCAGGTCGGCGGCGACCGGATCGACATTGGTGATGCCGATCGCATAGCAGACGGCCGAATTGGCCGCCGAACCCCGGCCCTGGCACAGGATGTCATTGTCCTTGCAGAAGCTGACGATATCGTGCACCACCAGGAAGTAGCCCGGAAACTTCATCCGGTTGATGATCGCGAGTTCGTGCTCGATCTGCCGATACGCCTTGGGATTTCCCTCCGGCGGGCCGTAGCGCCGGGCTGCGCCCGCCAGGGTGAGTTCACGCAGCCACGACGCCTCGTCATGACCATCGGGCACATCGAACGGCGGCAGCTTCGGCGCGATCAACTTCAGATCGAAGGCACATTCGCGGGCCAGCGTCACCGCATTCGCCACCGCCTGCGGACAGGCGGCGAACAACTGCGTCATCTCCGCACCGGAGCGCAGATGCGCGCCGCCGGTCGGCGCCAGCCAGCCAGCGATCTCGTCGAGGCTCCGGCGCGCCCGGATGGCCGCGAGCGCCATCGCGCGGCGACGCTGCGCGGGTGCGGCGAAATGGGCTCCGGTGGTGGCCAATACGGGCAGGCCGAGGCGGTCGGCGAGGGCGATCAGGAGGGCGTTGCGTTCGTCGTCCTCGGGGATGCCGTGGTGGGTGAGTTCCACGCTCACCCGGTCGCTGCCGAAACGCTCGGTCAGATCGCGCAGCGCGGCCTCCGCCCGCACGAGCCGGGTATCCCCCGCCCGCAGATCGTGGTCGAGGGCTTGGCGCACATGACCTTTGCGGCAGCCGGTCAGGATGTGCCAGTGCCCGTCCGCCGCCGCGGTGAGCGCGTCCAGGTCGTAGCGCAGGATGCCCTTCTCACCCGCGGCCATATGCGCTGCCGCGATCTCGCGGGACAGGCGACGGTAGCCCTCTTGGCCGCGGGCCAGGACCAATAGATGCGGACCTGCCGGATCCGGCGCACCGGTACGCGGCATCGAATCCGGGGCGCCCGCATGGCCCTCGGCCACCGGACCACGCACGGACCGACCGCGCCGCACGGACTCCGAGCCACCCTGCGATCCGAGCGACAACTCCGATCCGAAGACCGTCGGCATACCCCATTCCCTGGCCGCCTCGGCGAAGCGCACGGTTCCGTAGAAGCCGTCGTGGTCGGTGAGCGCAATCGCCTCCAGCCCCAGCCGCACCGCCTCCTCCACCAGTTCCTCCGGCTGACTCGCACCGTCGAGAAAGCTGTAGGCCGAATGCGCGTGCAACTCGGCGTAGGGCACCGCCGGTGCACCGGTTGGTTCGACCGGCTCGGCCCGATACTCCCCGCGCTTGCGCGACCACGCCGGACTGTCGCCACCGTCGCCCGGATACATCGCGTCCGGATTCGTCCGGCCGGGACGCCCGGAGAGCACCCGCTCCATCTCCGCCCAGGTCGGCGGGCCGTTGCTCCAACCCATGACACATCATCTCCTCACATAGTCGAACATACATTCGAATTGCGCAGGAGGTGCGGACACCCGCCGAATCAGGCGGCCGGGAGCGGCTCCGTCGACTTCCCAGCCAGCGCGGCCTCGACCTTGTCCAGACTCGAGCGGATCACGGCGCCATAGGCGTCGTTGGCGAGGACATCGAGATGGCCCCGCGCGATGGTCAACTGCATATAGGCCACATCGAAGTCACCCACGCGACGATGACTGTCGGCGAGGTTCAGGTAGAGCGAGGGCAGGAATCCGCGTAGCCCCTCATCGAGCGGAACGCCGGGGCCGAATACCGCGGCCAGCGCGCGCTGATCCCAGCGCAGCGCATCTTGGGCCGCATTCTGCAGATCGGCAAGGTGATGCGCAATCACACAGCGCTGCAACGGATCTCCACCGTCGCCGAGCTCGTCCCACAATCCCTCCAGCATTCGCCGCGCCGCCTCCGGATCACTGCCGGAGAGCCGCACCGCGGCAAAGATTTCCGCCATCCGATCGTCCGCCATGCGCAGAGTATCGCACATATGTTCGATAGATTCGAGGCCGACTCGAACACCTCGGCGCGCCCCCGGTTCGAACGCTCGACGTGACGAACCGCACTTGGCAGGTAAACTTACTTCAGAGTAAGTTCATGCCAACTCGACCTGCAAAGGAGCAGCGATGACCCGAGCTTCCGCTGACGACACCCACCTGCGCGGGCAGATCCGGCGCAACCGCGACCTCACGGGGCGGCATGTGCTCATCACCGGCGCGTCCTCCGGCATCGGCCGGGCCGCCGCGCTGGCCGTCGCGGATAAGGGCGCCATCGTCTTCCTGCTCGCCCGGCGCGCCGACGAACTCGCGGCCGTGGTCGAGGAGATCCGGGCCGAGGGCGGCACCGCCTACGGATACCAATGTGACGTAACCGATTCCGATTCCGTCGACCGCACCCTCGAGACCATCCTGGACGAGTACGGCCACGTCGACATGCTGGTGAACAATGCGGGCCGCTCCATCCGCCGCGCCATCCACCGCTCCACCGACCGGCTGCACGATTTCGAACGCACCATGGCGGTCAATTACTTCGGCGCACTGCGATTGACACTGGCACTGCTGCCGCAGATGCGCGAGCGCAAGTTCGGCCACATCGTCAATATCAGCAGTGCCGGCGTGCAGGTGGCCACCCCGCGCTTTTCCGCCTATCTCGCCAGCAAGGCGGCGCTGGACAAGTTCACCGAGGTCGCCGCGGTCGAAACCATGGCCGACGGCGTCACCTTCACCACCATCCACATGCCGCTGGTGCGCACCCCGATGATCGCACCGAGCGGTGACCAGGGACCGTCGGAATCGCCCGAATGGGCGGCGGCCACCATTGTGCGCGCGCTGACCGAACGGCCCAAGCGCATCGACGTACCGCTGGGCACCTTCGCCGAATACGGCGCGCTGCTCACCCCGAAGATTCGCGACCGCATCCTGCACCGCTACTACCGCGCCCTGCCCGATTCACCCGCCGCCAAGGGCGAGCAGGTGGATGCCGCGGACGACGAACCCGCGCAATCCCCTGCTCCGCAGCGTGAACCCCGCCCGCTGTCGACCGCCCGCCGGGTTACCGGCACCGCCGTGCGCCGCGCCGCCCGCTGGGTCCCCGGCACCCACTGGTGATCCCGCGACCTTCATCCCGCAGGGGGCGATAAAGGTCGCCGCGAACGGGATATGGCCGCGGTGGCTTTCGAAGACCGCCGCGGCCATGTCCCGTTCGGCGTTCTCAGCCGGAGACGCAGTCAGCCTGTGGTCAAGGGCTGGATCCGGTCGGCGACGAGCGCGGTGACCGGTTTCGGGGCGGCACCGCAACTGGCCTGGCGCGGAGGCAATCCGACGGTACGAACTGTCACGCGCCAGCGGCGGCCGTCGCGATGGGTTACCACCGCGACCCCGGCGAGGGTGGGATCGGTTGCGGTGGAGTCGGTTTCGAGTCCGACGGTGAGATCACCGACGCCCGCCGAAACCTGTTCGCGTACCGCGATTTCGGCGACCTGCTCGACCGGCCCATGCCCGCTGCGACCGCGCAGACCGGCCAGCGAGACGGTGCCGCGGCGCGCGGCCTCGACCGCCGCGATGGCGGCCGCGGTATCGACGCGGCCATAGGTCAGACCGGAGGGCAGCAGCACCATGGCCGGAGCGAAACGATGGCCGCCGGTGTGCGAGCATTCCCAGACCTGGTCCGGATAGTCCGCGGCCAGATTCGCGGCGACCGGGCGGCCGAACAGCGCACAGCATTGATCGCGTTTCCCGTGCGCGCAGACCAGTATCAACGGATCACGCACGGGCGCGCCGATTCCCGGCGGCGGTCCGTTCAACAGTCGCAGGTCCAGCTCGAGCAGCTGCTTCAGATCGGTGATCTCGAAGCGCTCACACCAGGAGCCCTGTGCACCCGAACTGGCGAGCAAAACCGTTCGGGTGCCGGTAAATTCGCTGCGGCCCGGGCGTCGGATCAGCGTCGGGCGCACCTTCGCCGCGGACGTGCGGGCGGCGAGTTCGGCGGTGATCTCCCGGCCGAGCACCTCGTCACCGATCACATCCCGCCCCCACGCACCCGGCTGCTCGACGCACAGCCACCCCGTCACCCGAGTTGCCGTGCCGGGCAGGGGCACATCGACCGCGGCCGCAGCCGAGCACAGCATTCCTTCGAATCCGGCCATCAGTCCGACGTCTGTCCGTCGGCGAACCGCTGTCCGAACTTCTCGATGCGCCGCGCCCTGGTCTCGGGTTTCCCGGCGTCGGCGAGCGAATAGCCGAGGTCGGCCCGCTGTTGGTTGCGTCCGGAGCCCTTTTCGGCGAAGCGCAGCCAGACCCCGTCCACCGAGGCGTGGTTGTCGACGGGACAGTCGCGGAACGACTGCTCGTCGGCGAGAAATAGAACCGGACGGTCTAGCACGGACATCGCTTCACTCTAGAATCCGCCACCCCGGGACCGCGCCACGCACGGCGAAATCCACGTCGATTGTGAGTCGGAACGCCGGGACCAGGGTGCGGCTCAGTACGCGGCGAGGAATGGCAGAACGGTGGCCTCGAATTCGCGGTAGCGGTCGCGGTGAATGCTGTGACCGCAACTGAAGGCGGCCATCGCGCAGTTCTGGATGGCGGTGCGCATGGTCGTCAGCTTTTCCGGATCGACCATGCCGCCGGGCCCGCCGCGCAGCACCAGGGTGGGCGCGGTGATATCGGAGAGCCGATCCCACCACTCCGGATTCGGTTTGCGGAACTGCTCGAGCGCGGTCCGCGTCATCGAGCGATCGAAGGCCAGCACCGCGCGTGGATGCCGGATCAGGCTGGTGGTGGCGTGCCAGAGTTCCGGAATCGTCGGAAAGCGACGGGTCAGCTTCACCTCTTCATCACCCGAGCGCAGCGGCATCGGGCACTCCTCGATGACCAGCCGCCGCACCAGCTCGGGCCGCTCCTGCGCGACACAGGAGACCGCATAACCACCCAGCGAATGCCCGACCAGATCCACCGAATCCAATCCGAGCCGGTCACACAGGTTCAGCAGGTCGGCGCCGAATTCGGCGAACAGATACGACTCGGTATGCGCACTACGCCCGTGTCCGCGCAGATCGGGAATGATGACCCGCCGCCCGGACCGCACCAATGTGTGCGCGAACCGATCCCAGGTATGCCCGTCCCCGCCCATGCCGTGCACCAACACGACCGGCGTGCCAGCGCCGACCGCGGAATCCCGATAGGCGATCTGCACGCCGTCGAACGCAGCCCTGGTCACCGTGAGATCCACGATTTCCGAGGTTACCGGCTCTGTTATCGGCCGCGCGGGCGCGGCGTGTTCGCGGCCCCCTTGGTCTCGCGTCCGAGCCGCCGAGACTCGCGCCTGCGGCGCATGCGCTTCGACGACTCGGACGCGAGACGGGC
>NZ_JBSGEQ010000011.1:187829-249558 GCF_053602975.1 Nocardia sp. NPDC004278 | reverse complement strand
ACCCATGTTCGACTAACTCTCACTTCCACTGTGCGTATGTCGCTGGCGGCGTATTGCTCGGTATGCCATGGCCATACGGGCGATCAGTCCCAGCTTGTCTGGCTCGGAACATCCGAGCCGGACGGCCTTTGCGCATCAGCTGATCGCAACCCCGTGCCCGATCAGCTGCTGATCGCGTAGGGGCGGCGGACCCGCCTGGCGAACTCCAGGACCTGGGCGATGGCGGTGCGGGAGAGTCCGACCTCCGCGCCGATGCTGGTCGGGGTCCACGATTGATCGGCGAGCATGAGTATTTCGGCGAGCTGCTCCACCGGGATGACCGAAAGTCCGCGCCCCGCGATCGCACGCGCGACCGACCACACCTCGATGTCATCGCTCTCCGAGCCGAGGTTCTCGGCCAATAACTCATCGGCCGAAAGTGATTGCACGACTTCGCTGATCACCTCGCTGGTGGTGCGGCGCTGGTCGAGCTGCTTGACCTCGGCCTCGGGTTCCGCGGTGCGGTGCCGCGAATGTTCGTGATCGGTGACGCGGGTGTCCTCGGTGCTCGAGGGGCGGTGATCCGTCTGCGATCCCACAACCCGCCCGATGCGCTCGGCCGGGGTCGGAGCTGCGCTGCCGGTGGTGTGCTGGGTTTCGGTCCGCGTTGGGGTTTCGGTTCGAGTGTTCGAGTGCTGAACGCGAGCTGTGGCGGCGGGCGCACGGTTCTCGGCCGCGTCGTGGCCGGTTTGCGCCGCTGGTTCCACTGTCGTGGTATCGAAGATGCTCAGTTGCGAATCCATGACCGGGCGAATGGTGCTTGCCCGCTGGGAATCTGCTTCTGGGGCACCAGAAGTGATGTGCTCGTCGCGAGCTGCGGGCGTATTCGACTGTGCTGGCGGCGGATTGATACCCGAGGCAGGATTCGTGTGCTGGTCATGGGTGCTTGCCGCGGAGGTGGTGTGCTCGTCGCGAGGGCTGGCTGTTGTCGGCTGTGCTGTTTGCGGTGCGACGCCGAAGCCAGCAGTGGTGTGCTCGTCGCGAGGGCTGGCCGTATTCGCCTGTGCTGTCTGTGATGCGACGCCTGAGCCAGCAGTGCGCTCGGCGCGGGTGCTCATGGGAGCCGCGTACCCGGCGTGAGTGGTCACCGGTGCGGTGCGGGGCTCGGCCGCAGTGGCAGCAGGAGTTGTGTGCTGGTCGCTGGTGTTTGCGGCGGTCGCCGGTGTGGTGGAGGGCTGGGGCGAAGCGGCAGTCGTGTGCTGGTCGGTGGGAGCTGGTGATATGCGGGGCTCGAAGTTTGTGGCGGTGTGCGCGGCGCGGTCGGTCGCAGGGCTCGTGGCGGGATCGGATACGAGACGCGGATCCGGGTCGGAGGCGTGAATCATATTCTCGCCGAATGCGCTCGGGGCAGCAGCCGGGTTGTAGTTCGGCTGTGGGTTCTGGCCTGCCACGGCGGTTGGGGTGTGGGGCGCGTTGGGCTGTGTGGAGTGCGGTGAGATGCCTTCGGTCGTCGCCGATTCGTCGAGCATTGCGCGGGTGGCGGCGGCATCGTGGACAGGTGCGTCACCTGCGGTGGAGGCGGGTGTGGGCGGTTGGCCGTGGCCGATGGACGGGGTTTGGCCTGCGCCGTTAAAGCTTGTCGACGGGGCAGGGATATCGTCTGCGCCAGTTATATCGGGGACGATTTGCGCGCTGGGCGTTGTGCGCGTGGCGGTTTCGGTATGCGCGGCAGTGGGTGCCTCGTGGGTTGCGGGGTAATTCGGCTCCGCGTAATTCAGCGTTCCGTGGTGCGAGATGGGGTGGGCGGCAGGGGTGGTGAAGGTTCGCGTGCCTTCATGGATCGAATTCGAGGACGGAACGGTCGTCGGACTGCCGGCGCGCCGATATTCGTCGACGGTCGGGATCTGTTGGGTGCGGCGGCCGTTGGTCGAACGGGTGCTTTGTGCGTGGTAGACCAGGGTTTCGGTGCAGTCGAGCCGGGAGACGGGGACCGCCTCGGGCTGCGCGCCGCGCATCGCTGCCTCGGCGATATGTGCTGCGTGGGGGTCGGTCATATCGACCGGAAAGCGGACGCCCGCCTGGTCGAGCAAGGGGTCGAAACCCTTGGCGGCCAGCAGTTCTCGGCGGTCGGTCGGTTCGTCGGCGCGGAATGTGGTGATCGGCGCGCCGCGCTCGGTGGTGACCCGCTGCCGGGGTGGCAGCTCGGGCTCGTCGTCGATCAGCGGGACGCTATCGATGAGCAGGGCATAACGCGCGGAAACCCAGGCGTGCAACCAGATCACGACGCCGACCATGACGGGGGCGATCGCGTATTCGGCGGCCTGCCCGAAGGAACCGGCGGCCAGGTGCGGGCCCGCGTTGAGCGCGACGGTCGTGCCGAGTAGCGCGGCTTCGAATAAGACGACCTTGCCCCGGTCGAGTTCGCGGCCCCACCTGGCGGCGGTGGTCGCGGCGACCATGATGGTGATGATCGGGATCGAGATCATCGCCTCGATCCCATAGCTCAACCAGTAGAGCGGATCCGCCATATTTCCGCTGGGCACCAGGTTGTGCTGTACGTTCACCCCGGCCCACACCATGCCGAGCACCACCACCACGATCAGCGCACGCGATGACCACTCGGCCCTGCGGTACAACTGGGCAAGTCGCGCATCCTGATTCGACACCCGCCGCCGCGCCGCCAGCGCCCGCCGATGCCAGCGCGCGTCCGCGTCGTCGGCACGCTGGATCGCGGCCGTGGTCCGCCGATTACGCTTCTCCGCCGTCAGTTCGTCCTCGACGGCCCGCTTGCGCTGCCCCCGCCGCTGCGCCCGAACCCATTGCGCGAGTTCACGTTCCGCATCGATCTCGGCATCGGACAACACCTGCACCAGTGCCGCGTCATCCTGCAGCGGCAACCGACCACGCGCGTTCGCGACCCGCTCGGCCAACGCGGCAATCTCGGACCTATCGGTCGACTGTTTGTCGCGCATCGCGAGCCTTCCCGGGAGTAGGTGTCATCTCGATGCAGACCTACTTGCTCGAACATATGTGTGATCGCACCGAGATTAAACCGCTACCCGCCCGAGGTCAATGCTCCGCGTCCGAAAACTCGAACAAATGCGCGAACGCGACGTGTCATCGTCCTAGGGGGCTCAGGCGTTCTTGTGGCAGACGGCCTCGAGCATGACGCCGTCGGGGCCGGTCCAGAAGGTGGCGTAGTACGGCGGCGGGTACTCGGGGAATTCCTGCGGAGCGTGGATGATCTCGTCGCCGCGAGCGCTGGCCCAGACGTGTACGCGGTCGACGGCCGCGCGGGTGCGGACCATGAAGGCGAGGTGTTGGAGACCGGGAGCGGTGCGCGAGTAGCCCGGGGACTCGGCCGGGTAGAAGAAGATGAACGTGCCGGGCTTGTTGTCGGCGGGCCAGTAGGCGAATTGGTCGGCCGCGCTGATCAGCGGCGCATAGTCGAGCAGCGGCATCAGCTCGTCGTAGTAGGCCTGGGCGGCACTGAGATCGGTGACGTTGATGCCGAGGTGTCCAAGGGGCATATTCGGAATTTACGCCCGATCCGGGATCAGGTCAGGGTGGTATGCCAAACGATGGCGGCGGCCAGGGCACCTGCGCCGTTGACGGACCAGTGCAGGGCGATCGGCGCCAGCAGGCTGCCGCTGCGGCGGCGCAGCCAGGTGAAGACGACGCCCGCGGCCGCGGTGGCCACCACGGCGAGGAGGATGCCGATGATCTGGCCCGCGGTGCCGCCGCCGAAGAATCCGGTCAGGCCGCGGTTGCTGGTGGTCAGGCCGAGCGATGAGGCAATATGCCAGAGGCCGAAGAGCAGCGAGCCCGCTGCGAAGACCCCGCGCGCGCCGTATACCCGGTCCAGGGTGCCGTGCAGGACGCCGCGGAAGGCCAACTCCTCCGGAATCGCGGTCTGCAGTGGGATCACGATCATCGATGCGATGAGTGCGCCGGAGATGGTGGCGTAGCGGTCGGCCAGGAAGAACGGCCGGGTCATCGGCAGCAGCGCGCCGATCGCCACCACCGCGAGCACCAGGCCGACCGCGCCGAGCGCGTAGAGCGTGCCGCGACGCCAGTGCCGCGGCGAGAGTCCGAGTTCGGACCAGCCGAGTCCGCGTCGGCGCATCAGCGCGAGCAGCACCACGGCGGCGATCGGAACGGTCAGGATGCTCGCCCACGCGGTGGTGAAGTGGGCGATCAGATTGGTGCCCGCCAGGACGATCACCACAACAGCCACGTCCAGATAGGCGTGCAGCTTGTGGCGGGGCGGTACCGCTTCGTCGAGGTCCTGTTGAAGCATCGGGACCAGTCTACGGACGTGCGCAACCGGCGAGCGTCGGCCGAACTGCGCGGGCGGCGTGATCGTCATGGTCTTATCGGTTTCGCATCACGCGCCGACGGTGTTAATGCCGGTCCGCCAGCCGTCCGGATCCGCCCATGCCTGCAGCGTGCGTGCGCTGTCGAAGCGGCGGGGCGCGCCGCTGATCGGATCGGTGAATTCGAGTGATGCGGCCAGCAGTTGCAGCGGTCGGGTGAAATCGTTCACAGATTTGTCGGTGAGCACCGGATAGAAGTCGTCGCCCAGGATCGGAATGCCGAGTCCGTTCATGTGTAGCCGCAGCTGATGGGTGCGGCCGGTCCGCGGTCGCAGCCGGTAGCGGCCCAGTCCGCCGCGCTGCTCCACCAACTCGATCCAGGTCTCGGCATTCGGCTCGCCGTCGACCTCTTGTGCGGCGAGTACCTGCTTCTCCTTGATGATGCGGCTGCGCACCGTCCGCGGCAGCGCCAGATCCGGATCGAAGGCCGCGATGGCCTCGTACTCCTTATGCACCGTGCGCTTGTGGAACATGGTCTGGTAGGCCCCGCGCCGAGCCGGATTGATCACGAAGAGCACCAGTCCCGCGGTGACGCGATCGAGCCGGTGCGCCGGAACGAGATCGGGTAGGTCGAGTTCGCGGCGCAACCGGACCAGGGCGGTCTGCAGAATGTGCTGGCCGCGCGGAATCGTCGCCAGGAAGTGCGGCTTGTCCACCACGAGCAGATCGTCGTCGCGATGGACGATGGGGATATCGAAGGGCACCACGGTTTCGTCGGGCAGATCGCGATGGAACCAGACCGCACCGCCCGGCACATAGGGCGCGTCCGGGGCGATCGGACCGGCCAGGTCGACGATGCCGCCCTGATGTAGTAGCTCGTCGATCCGCGCGGCCGGCACGCGCGGCAGCCGCTCCACGAGGTGGTCGCGAATCGTCGCCCAGCCACCCTGCTCCGGTAGGCGGAGCCGGGCCGGGTCCAGGCCGTGCCGCTTGGGCAACGGCGGCTGCTGCCTCCTTCTCATCGGCAATGACCTTAGCCGCCGGTAAACCCCCAGCTCACGGCCGGGTCGGGCTCAGAAGCCGCGCAGCCGATCCGGGGTGATCCGTACGGCGACCGAATATTCGGCGTGGAATTGGTCCTCGGTCATCGAGATGGAGGCCAGTCCCTCGGTGTATTTCTCGGTGAATGCGGCGGTTTCCGCCGGGGTGGCACCGGACTCATCGATCCGGGCGGTGCCGGTCAGCACCACCACATCGCCACCGCTCTCGGTGCTGTTGAGGTGTAGCGATACCCGCGGGTTGCGGGCGATATTGCGCAGTTTGGACTTATCGGCCTGGCTGAAGATCAGGAATTCACCGTCGCGCCACTGGAACCACACCGGATTCGGCTGCGGTGTCCCACTGGGGCCGACGGTGGTCAGCCAGATGATGTTCTCCTGTGCCAGGCGGGCGGCGACCTTGGCGCCGAATGTGGTACCGGTGTCGACGATGGCGGAGCGATCGGATTCGGTGGCAGGCCCACCCGTCACCCGACCACCACCCCCGGCGGAATCGCTTTGCGATGCTGCTCTCATAGTTGTGCACAACGCCGGGACAGTCGCGTCGATTCCGGGTCGGCACGGTTGCGCCGCCTACGGCTGGGCGCGTTCGTCCAAGACCATCCGACGGGACTCGACCAGGGTCTGTCTGGCGCGGCGGCGGACCTTGCAGATGTCGACACTGCAATACAGGTGCACTTGCATCGCGCGGTGCGCTTGCTCCTTGGTCAGGTCGCCCGGATCGTGGTGGCAATCGCTCATATTCGAAATAATTGTCGTGACAAACATTTTCACAACTCCAACCACAGTCGAATTCTGTTCAGCAGCAGAAGCTAGTGACGTTCGGGCGCGAAAGATACCGGTATGACCCGCCGTTCACACAACCTTCCTCGGCGCGTCGAACGCGTGAAATCCGCGGGTCCGGGTGGTCGTTCGACCGAAAGCCCGGCGTGGTCGGCGACACCATGAGTGGGCGGTTGCCATCGACCGCATCGCATGCGTTGCCAAGTGTCCGTGAGGTTTTCGACACCTGACGCAGCACCGCTTGGATCAGCTCGGTCCGGCTCGGAAAGTAGTGCTGCAGATGGCCGATGCGCACATCGGCCGCGGCGGCGACGGCGCGCATGGAGGTCTGTGCGTAGCCGACGGTGCGCAACCGGGCGACCCGAATCTTTGCACCGCCGATGCGCACCTGCCGGGAATCTCGCAGTGGCATCGTCATGCGCCGAACGCCATTCTGGATTATCTCGAATTCCATGCCGAGTCGGTCCATGAATTCACCGAGTCGAACCCTGCCCGATCGGCAAGCGCTAGCGAACTGCGATATCGACTTCCTTTGCGCCGCCCACTTGTTCGGCGAGCGCGGCGGTCACCGATCCGGTGACGCCACCAATCCAACTCGAGGACAGTAGAACCGGTGCGGTGGGATGCAGCGTCGCGGCGACCACGGCGGCCCGAGTTGGGCGGGTTGTCCAACGGGTGATGTCGACGTAAGGGATGCCCGCGCGGACGGCGGCCCGCAGTACGCGGTCGTCGGGATCGTTGACCGTACTCACCACCGCGCGCGCGTCGGTGTGGAAGCCGGTGGCGTCAGTGCGGTGCCAATGTGCCACCCGCGCGCCGAGTTCCTCACCAAGGGGCCTGCCCCGCACGGCATTTCGGCCGGTGAGCAGCAGCTGCCGAGGTGCGGGAGCGCGGCGGGCCAGTTCGGCGCCGACGGTGCCGTAGCCGCCGACGATGAGAACCGTTGCGTTGGTGTCGAACTGCAGGTGGTCGGGCATATCGGTAAATCCAGGTTGTTGTCGAGTCCACCCCCCCGGTTCACGGGTCTTGTGAAGTTGCCCAAATCGGATGCATCGTCTTCTTCGGATCTGATCGATATGACGGTCCACGCGGATTCCGGTGTCGCCGAGACGAACTCGGCGCTACGGTGGTCCGCATTCGATTCCGAAGGGCAGCGGGATCGGGGACGGGAGGTAACAACGTGTGTTTCCTCTATTTGCGCGTCCAGAGCCGCCGAAACCATTCACCACAGTTGGTTCGGTGCTACGACCGCCGCGGGCCGGGCGGCGATGATCAAGTAATGCGAGGGAAGTTTCAATGTCAACAGGGGTGACGCCGTCGAGTGCGCAGGACTACGCCTCCGACAAGTACACGAAGGGCTTCGAAGTATTCGAAGAATGGCAACTGCACCGCTACAACCGGGAGAGTTATCTCGCACATCCGCTGCGCTCCGTGCAGCTGGGAATGCGCTATCTGACGCTGCCGCATTATTTCGGCAGAGTACCTCCGGTTCGGCTGTGGTTGCGGCGCTTCGGCGGACCGCGAGTGTCGCCGGATTTCGCCTGTGTCGGCGCGCTGAAAAGCGGTACGACCGATCTGGCCAGCTATCTCATGCAGCATCCGAGCATCCTGGCGCCGCTCACCAAGGAGATCGGCCACGGCTACCCGCAGTTCTGGGGGCCGTACTTCCCGACCGAACATGAGAAGGCCGAGGTGCTGCGATGTACCGGCCGGGCGCTGACGGGCTACTTCGACCCACTGCTGCACGATCTTCCGTTGATCGACAACTACAGTGCGGCCCGTCCGGACGCCAAGATCGTCATGATGTTGCGTGATCCGGTGGATCGTGCCTATTCGCACTACAAATGGGATCTGTTCCTCAGTAACAAGGACGGCCTGTGCGCCATGCCGTACGGCAGGACCTTCGCCGACTACATCGGATACGCGCTGGACATGTTTCCGGCCCCACCGCCCCCGACCTCGCTGCCCTCCATGCCGGTGCTCAGCACCGGTGTCTACGCCAATGCGGTGGCCCGCTGGCTCGCGGCATTCGGCAAGGACAATGTCTATATCGTCACCGCCGAGGACTTCTTCGCCGATATCTGCAAGACCGTGCGCGGTATCCACGAATTCCTCGGACTGCGCGCCATCGAGCCGGTCCTGCACCACGTATTGAACCGCAATCCGCTCGAATTCCCCGACCCCGACGACGCATCGGTGGCCCGGCTGCGTGAGTTCTATCGCCCGTGGAACGAGCAGCTGTTCGAGCTGATCGATCGTGACCTGGGTTGGAATGATCACCAGTGACTACGCCCGCTTAGACGCGCTGCGCACCCAACGGTAGGAGAGCTCACTCGCTATGCCTATCGTCAGCCCGCTGGATGGGTCGATCCGACAGGACGGTCGGGTTCGTCGGTGGGAACGTCAGTTGCTGCGGTGGTAGCGATGCAGAAGGGATGTCCGACGGGGTCGAGAAGGACACGGAAGCGCTCACCGCCGGGCTGTTGAGACGCCAGCACGGCGCCGAGGCGGAGGAGGTGTTGTTCGGCCTGGCCGAGGTCTTCGACAGCGAAGTCGAGGTGGAGTCGACGTGGCGCGGCGGGATCGGGCCATGCGGGTGGCTGGTGGTTGGCAACGCGCTGGAAGTCCAGACGGACGTCGTGGCGGCTGGTGAGCACAACGAAGTCCGGGCTGGAGGAACGTAGCTGACCGCCGAGGAACTCCTGATAGAACCGAGCGAGTCGGGTGGGGTCGGGGCAGTCGATGGTGACGGCGAACAGGCGGGCGGTGATGGCCATAGGCACATCCTGTCAGCTGCGGCGGCCCCGGTGCCTGCCTTGCGGGGCGGTATCCGGTGTCGTCGACGAAGCAGCGGTACGGGGCCGACATACGCAACATCCTCACGTCAGCATGAGCGAGCAGTCTCAAAAGGGTTACGTCGCCGCGCTTGCGACCCCCTCGCCGCCCAACTAACGTCCGGCGAGCTCGGCGACGACCGGAGCGAACCTGTCGGCGCAGTCGGCGCCGAAGATGAAATAGGAGAAGCCGATCTCCTCGCGTCGCCGCTGAATTTCCTCGGCGGCGGCCGCCGGGTCATCCGGAAGTACGGTCATTGCGTCCACCGCGCGCAGCGCAGCAGGGTCGGTGTCGGGAGGCGCCATATGCGGCGCGACCGTGTCGCCGATGACCGGGACGGCGAGCGCGAGCTCGACGTCCGCGACAGCGCGGAAATCGCGTGCCAGCCGCGCGACTTCGCCCCGAGGCTGATCCCCAAGCACGAAGGTGACCGTGTCTGCGACCTCGGCCGCCAACGCCTGGGCCTTCGGACCGAGTACGGCCATCGCCACGGGCGTATGCAGGTCGGGGCCGTCGAGATCTCGCAGCGTCTTGACGGTCTCACGTACCTGTGCCAGCCGCTCGTACGGCGGCGGTACGTCGGGCATTCCCTTGTCGCGGAGCTCGTCCTCGATTCCCGGTCTGCCGGTGCCGATGCCCATCTCGAAGCGACCCTCGGTCAGCAGCGACAGCGAGTGCGCTTCCCACGCCGTCAGCCAGGCCGGGCGTAGTGGGGAGGCGTACACCCAGGTGCCCACACGCAGGTCGGTCAGGGCCGCGACGGTGGCCAGCATGGGGCCGGGCGCCGGTTGCGTCTGCGGGAAGTCGGGCACCAGCAGCGTCGAGTAGCCGCTGTCGGCGATGCGGCGCACGCGATCTCGCCACGTCGGCAGGTCGGTTCTGAGCGGGGCAACGACCCCGAATCGAAACGGTCGCATCATGTCTGGACTCCTGTCTTTTCGGTCTATCCAGACGTATGGACGAAGGATCCACCCGGAATTCATCGGTGCAGCCGAGATCGTGTACACGCTCCTGCGAATGCCCTGAATCGGCATTACCGCGCGGTCGCGACGGACGTTTGAAACTATCAGCTACGTGACCAGGCAAATCCGGCCAAGATCTTGACTCGAGACTTCTATCTAGCGAACTCACCAGGGATAAACGGTCATGCGTTGTCGCGCATCGGCTGGCTACCATCGCGCACGTCGATCAGATCCTGTTCCTGGATGACGGACGGATCTTCGAACGTGATACGCACGCTGAGCTTTTGGCACTGGGTGGACGATATGCGGACTTCTGGAACGAGCGGTCGCCTGCCACCGGTTGGCAGCGGCTCCCGCCTAGCCGCTCAGCGTTCGGGCCTCGCGTTGGCCGGAACATCCCCGGGTGATCCACCGCGTGGTCCTTGTAGGAATGCCGCGAGTATGTCGTTTGCCGCGCGCTGAGTATCCACTGGTCGTCGCGGTCGGTGGTTTCGGCGGCGCCTGATCTGTGAATGTCGTTGCAGGTGAAAGGTATTAGGCTCGGCCTGGTGGGGTCCGAACATAAAAGAACGCCTAGTAGATCAGCGGTTGTCGAGAACACTCGATACGACGAACGCCCCGAACCTCCACAGTGAGATTCGGGGCGCTGTCGTCGTTCCCAATGGAGTAGGCGGGGCGCAGACTTGCTTGGACTAGAGCAGATGCGCGATGCGGTCGATCATCCAGTCGGTTGCCGCGTCATGGTCGTTACCAGGGATTTCCCGAGTCGCATACATCGGCTTGCTTACGAAGCGACGTGAACCCTTGCCCATCTCCGGTCGCACCGTCCACCACCACAGCTCGCGATGCAGCATCGGACCGTTGCTCACGTCTCGGGGGTGCCGACGCCGCGTCCTTGGGCGCGAGAACCGGCGTGCGAACGATGCCGCACGTTCGCGCAAGCTGATCGGCCCGTGGTAGTCGGCGTATCGGCGTCCACTCAAAAGCGACATATCATCCTCTATTCGCATTGGGCGGCGGTCACAACCCGCACATGGCAGCTGTCACGACTTTTTGGCCGGATACCTGGGGGTACTCGTAATCTCGCCCCTGAATCTTACCCGTGGCGTTGGCATAGATCCGATAAACCCCAGGCACGCAGGGCGCCTGGGGGTCGTGTAGGTCTGACGCGATGTGGGGATGATGCTCGACCGCTTCGCTTCGCCGACCCTCTCCCATGTGTTGTCAGGAGTTCGCCGTTGCAGTTGCAGGTAGTAGTTGTGGGTCAGCCCCGCGTCGGCAGGTATGGGATCGCACTCCGCCCATCCGTAACCCTCGATATTCGGGATCAGAACTGTCGGCGTGCTGTAGGTGCACTTGCAGTCCGGGCTGGCAGCGTCACGGTCGGGCAAGCCTGTAGTCAGGCTGCGGGCAGGCCCTTCGAGACTGCTGGGGCAAGGAACTCGACGCGGAACGATGCGACGTATTCGCTGCGCTGGTCCAGGAACCGCCGGGTATGCGGCTGCCGCTCGTGCTCCTCGAACGCCTCGCGGTCGCGGTACACCTCATAGAAGATCCGCGAGAGCGGTTTCCCCTCAACGGTGTTGGTGGCATACACCAGCGTGCCAGGTTCGTTTTCGATGATGCTCTTAACGGTCTCGGCGACGAGTTGGTCGAAGGCCGCCACCATCGCGTACGCCGATCAGATCCTGTTCCTGGATGACGGGCGGATCGTCGAACGTGGCACGCACGCCGAGCTTTTGGCGCTGGGCGGACGATATGCGGACTTCTGGAACGAGCGGCGCCTGCCACCGGTTGGCGGTTGGAAGCGGCTCTTGCCTAGCCGCTCAGTGTCCGGGCCTGTGTTGGCTCGGAAAGGCGGGAGCCTACCGCCCCGCCATTCCAGCCTACGAGGCTGCCGCGGGGTCTAGGCGATGGGGCCGCCGCGGATATCGGCGTGCTGGGCCGCAGCGGCCGGAACATCCCCGGGTGTTCCACCGAGCGGCCCCTGTAGGAAGGCCGCGAGCATGTCGTTGGCCGCGCGCTGGGTATCCACCGGACCGCGCTCACCGCCGATGAATTGGGCGACGGCGAATCGTACTGGTGCGGTGAGGAATAACGGGACATCGGTGAAGCCGAAATGGTTGGCCTCGGCGATCTCGTAGCGGAAACCGCCTGCGCGCAGGTGCTGGATGAGATCGCGGTTGCGGTCCAGGTAGTTCGTGGAATGGCCGGTCTCGGCGTGATCGCTCTCCAATAGCAGGAACGGTTGTGGCAATGCGCGGTTCGGCAGATCGCCGTAGAGGGTGCCATCGATATTCGCCGCCGCCTTGATCCGGGGATCGTCGGCCGCCGCCGCGACTGCGCTCGCGCCACCGAACGAATGTCCGATTGCGGCAATGTGATCGGTATCCAACCGTCCCGCCAGTGCGCCCATCGCCTCGGGCCGGTCCAACTGATCGACCACGAAACGCAGGTCGCCCCTGCGGACTTCGAGTTGTCCGGTCATATACCGCTCGCCGTCCGCGTCGTTGTCCGGGAAGTCCTCGATCGGGGTTGCGACGGAGCCGTCCGCGAGTTCGGTGACGGCCACCTCATAGGGATGGTCGATGGCCAGTACGACGAAGCCGCGACTGGCGAGATCGCTGACGAGTCCGGTGTAGAACGCGCGGGGAGCGCCGTATCCGGGTGAGAACAGCACCACCGGCCAGCGCGCGCGTTCGGCGCTGATCGGCACATCGGCGTACGCGTGGGTATCGATCCGTCCGTAGTTGTTCATGAGGAACCCGGGAATCTGGGTGACTCGGCTCGGCAGCCGGTCGAGCCCGTCGATATAGACCCACTGCCGTGCCGAGGTGAACTCCGTCGGATACCAGGCCTGCACAATGACATTGCGCCGGTCCGCAGTGGAATCCGTTGCCGTCTCCGGCCTTTGCTGATCGACCCAGCGAAAGATCTCCGAGCCGACGCGGTATCGGCCGGACGGCTCGGGCAGGGTGGGAACGGGCGGAACGCTCCACGGCACAATGGCGAGCACGGCGAGCAGACCGACGGCCACGGGCGCGACGAAGGCGGGGATTCGGTGCTTCGCTGGCGGTTCGGTGATCGCGAGCTCGCGCAGTATCGCCGCGCTACGCCGCGATCGGCTGAAGACCAGCAGCGTCGCGGCGACAATGGCCAGATAGCTCGGCACCATCTGCCAGTAGAGGTTCTCCAATAGGAATTGGACCAGCCAGCCGACGACCAGCAGCGGCAACACCACCGGCATGGCGTGCGCGACGTGCCTGGGAAATACCGCCGCGGCCATCGCGAAAAGGATGGCAGTGGCGGCTACGACTGCATCGATGATCGACATTGCCCGCTCGCTTCCGCGCCACCGGGCTCAGAGTGCTGCGGCGGCGATTCGAATTCGAGCATCAGCATCGCGTATCGGGTGGGGCGGATACGTCGCCAGAAAGTAGCGAGTGGGGTCATCCCGGAGGATGATCTCGTTACTTCCAATAGGCGCGGGACTTGATCGAGGTCTTTGGCAGCCCGTGGGTTGTCTTGAGCGCCTTGACGATCGAACGCGTGGTGTGTCCGTCGCAGGCGACCCAGGCGTAGGTGTCCTTCGGGCAGTCCATTTCCTGTGCCTGTTCGCGCAGCAGTCGGCCGTCGTCGACGCGCTGCACCCAGGTCACCCGGTGGTGCGGCTTATTGCGCACCGGCAGACCGGTATCGGATTCGTATTGCCATTCCAGCCATACCCGCGCCGGAATATCGCCGATGGCATCGAGTAGGGAGTTGATGGCGGGCAGCGAGGCGGTGTCGCCGAAGATGACGAATTCGCTGGGCAGCGGATCGGGGAGTTGGAAGTCCGAACCCTGCACCGACACATCGATCTCATCGCCCACCGCGGCATTCTGCGCCCATACCGAGGCGGGGCCGTGGTGCACCGCGAATTCGATCGAGAATCTGTCCCCGGCCGGATCGGGATCGACCAGGGTGTAACCGCGCTGGTGTTCGCGCTCGCCATTCGGAATCCACAGCCGCACCCACTGGGTCGGATGCACCGGATGATCCGCGAGCAGTCCGCCCGCCTGGAAGCCGAGCCGCAGGTACTTATCGCTGATGTACTCGGTCGAGGTCACCGTGAGTCGGTAGTCCTCGGCACGCCACGCCTTCAGCATCAACCCTTCGAAACCTCTGCCCATGAAGATTAGGTTAGCCTAAACACACTTGAATGTCGCGGGGTGTCCGCTATCGCGTGCGGAGTGCCCGCAGTGGTTGAAAGGTTGGGGATCGACTTCGTTCGGGGCGTACTCCGACGATATGGATCTGTCCGGCTTCTGGGGGCATGGTCGTTGCCGCAGTCAGTTGGCTCGTTGCCGGCTATTGGGAGTTGTTGTGGCGCGGCGCCCTTCGCCTCGCGTGCCGGTCGCGTATTCCGGCGGTACGCTACCCGCCGCGCCGCAGCTGTCGGCCGAATAGTCGTGTGGCCCCGAGGTATTCGTTCGCCTCGGGGCCGACTTGCCTGTGGTGCCCGTGATTACAGGTTGCAGGGGAGCATGGCGACGCCCGCAAGGGTGCATTCGGCCTCGCGGGTCAGCTTCCAGGTGCCGTCGATCTGCTTCCAGGACAGGTCGAAGTACCAGGGGTCCCAGCCGTCGATGGCGGTGGTCAGCTGGGCGTTGAGCAGATCGCCGGAGATATTGACCGGTCCGAGCACATCCCAGCGGAAGCTGGACGGGGCGGCGGCCATGACGGTGCCGATCTGATCGACCAGGCCGAGACCGGCCTCGCCCGCTTCGAGTTCGGCCGCGCGGGCCGAGCGCCCGGCCCCGGTGTTGAACACCAGCTGCAGCTTGGCCTTCAGCTCACCCACGCCGGGTGCGGCGGTCCGCATCCGCGCGCCGATGGGCGCGGCAGTGGCCGGAACCGCCGTGGCGACGGTGCTGAATGCGCCGATCACGGCCGCCGCGGCGAGCGAGAACACCGCGGTGGCGGCGCGCGCCACCGGCTTGTTTCTGATGCTGAACATCGATACTTCCAATCGTTCGGAGGCGGTAGTGCATCCGTCCCAGGGACTGGCACTGCAGTGCAATATAAGGTAAGCCTATGCAAAGCTATTAGCCAGAAGTTAGGTGACCCTGGTTGCCGCCCGTGATCGAACGCAGGAGAACCGTGGACACACTGTTGGTGGTCGGAGCTGGGCCGAAAGCTCTTGCGGTGGCGGCTAAAGCGCACGTCATGCGGGAGTTGGGGCTCGCGGCCCCGCGCGTGATCGTGGTCGAGGCGCATGCGGTCGGCGGCAATTGGCTGCCGAGCGGCGGCTGGACCGACGGACAGCACCGGCTGGGCACCAGTCCGGAGAAGGACATCGGTTTCCCGTACCGCTCGACCTGGGCGCGCGGGCACAACCGCGCCATCGATGAGGCGATGATGGCCTACAGCTGGACCTCGTTCCTGGTCGAACACGGCACCTATGCCGAGTGGATCGATCGCGGCCGCCCGAGCCCGCAGCATCACGTGTGGGCCAAATACCTGCAGTGGGTGGCCCGCGTGATCGATCTCGAATTGGTGCTGGGGACGGTGGATTCGGTCGCCGCGGCGGCCGATGGCTGGCTGGTTTCGGTGACCGGCGCGGACGGCGTGACCACCGAAATAGATACCGACGCACTGATGATCACCGGCCCCGGCCACAGCCGCCGGGCACTGGCCGAGCATCCCCGGGTGCTCAGCATCGCCGAATTCTGGGATCTGGCGGGTAAGCGCGCATTGCCGGTCTCCTCGCGGGCCGCGGTGATCGGCGGCGGCGAGACCGCGGGCTCGGCCCTGGACGAGCTGGTCCGCCACGACATGCTGACCATCTCGGTCATCACGCCCAAGGCCACGATCTACACCCGCGGCGAAAGCTATTTCGAGAATGCGCTTTTCAGCGATCCGACCAAATGGAACACGCTGAGCATGGACGAACGCCGCGATGTCATCCGGCGTACCGACCGCGGCGTCTTCTCGGTTCGCGTGCAGGAGAGCGTGATCGGCGACAACCGTGTGCACCATCTACAGGGCCGGGTCGTGCGGATCGCCGAACAGGGTGACGGAGTCGCCATGACACTGCGCAACGACCGCCGCCCGGATCAGGTGCACACCTTCGATCTGGTGATCGATGCCACCGGCGGACAGCCACTGTGGTTCCTGGAACTTTTCGATGCCAACGCCGCCGACCTGCTCGAACTCGCGGTCGGCGGACCGCTGACCCAGACCAGGCTGGAGGCCGCGATCGGCTACGACCTGGCGGTCTCCGGACTGGACGCGAAGCTCTATCTGCCGAATATGGCGGCCGTCGCACAGGGGCCGGGATTCCCGAATCTCAGCTGCCTCGGCGAACTTTCGGATCGGGTATTGCGTACGGCCCCGGCGCGTCAGGTCGTCGGTGCGCGGCGTGGTGTGGCCGCGCGACCGGCCTGATCTCCCTTAATTCAGCTACGTGAGGTTTTCATGCGCATTGTCTTCTTCGGCTTCCAGACCTGGGGTCGCAGCACCCTGCAGGCCCTGATCGATTCCGAGCACGAGGTCATGCTCGCGGTCACGCATCCGGCAAGTGCGGACTCCTATAAGGGGATCTGGTCGGATTCGGTCGAGGAACTCGCCCGTGAGAACGGCATTCCGGTGCATCTGACGCAGCGGGCCGATGCCGAGACCATCGACCTGGTGAAGCGGGCCGAGCCGGACGTCATCGTGGTGAACAGCTGGTACACCTGGATGCCCGCCGAGCTCTACAACCTGCCCCCGCACGGCACCTTGAATCTGCACGATTCGCTGCTGCCCAAATTCACCGGATTCTCCCCGGTGCTGTGGGCGCTGATCAGCGGTGAATCCGAAACCGGCCTGACCGTGCACCGGATGGACGAGGGGCTGGACACCGGCGACATCCTGGTGCAGCGGTCGCTTCCCATCGGGCCCACCGATACCGGCACCGAACTGGTGCTGCGCGGTATGGAACTCATCCCCGACGCGTTGGCCGAGGCGCTGCACGCCCTC
This sequence comes from Nocardia sp. NPDC004278, assembly GCF_053602975.1. NCBI lineage: Bacteria > Bacillati > Actinomycetota > Actinomycetes > Mycobacteriales > Nocardiaceae > Nocardia > Nocardia sp. NPDC004278. Next base: position 232,623 of record NZ_JBSGEQ010000011.1, on the reverse strand, counting down.
GAATCCGGTACCGCGCAATGGCAGCCGCAGCGCAAATCCGAGCGGACCTACTTCCACAAGCGCTCGGAGCGGGACAGTCGAATCGACTGGACGTGGTCGGCGGTGGACCTCGAGCGTTTCGTGCGTGCGCTGTCCGAGCCGTATCCGCGGGCATTCACCTATTACCGCGGCGAGCGGATCGAGGTGCTCGAGGCCGTGGTCTCGGAGGCGCGCTATGGCGGCACGCCGGGCCGGGTGATCGTGCAGGAGGGCGGCGGCGCGGTGGTCTGCGGTCAGGAGGCGCATCGGGGTCGCAATCGCGGTCTGGTGATCACCCGGATCCGCACTGCCGACGGTGTGGAGCACGCGGCCACCGAATTCTTCACGCGCGGCGGATATCTCACCGATCAGTGAGTGCGGAGCACGAACCAGTGGACTTGTTAGGGTAGCCTACGCTAATATCGGGCGACCGTTCAGAAATCAGATCAGTGCAGCGAGCCGGGGGGTGTTGTACGCCGCCGACCATTGACGCTGCCGCGCGACCATCGCGTCGGGCAACGTTCGGCGGAAGCGCAGGAGTCAAGAAATGCCAGCAACTCTCGGATGGATCCGGCAATTCCACCGGCCCCGCTCCGTCGATTGCCCACCGCTGTTGATCTGCCCGCACGCGGGTAGCGGCGCCTCCACCTATCGGGCGTTCTCGAAGGTGCTCAGCGAACACTTCGATGTGCTGGTCTTCCAATATCCGGGCCGTCAGGACCGGGCCCGCGAGGCGGCGCTCGGCACGCTGCCCGAACTCGCCGCCGGTGCGTTCGCGGAATTCCGCACTTCGGCACACAATCGCGGTCTGCCGCTCACCGTCTTCGGCCACAGCATGGGCGCGATGGTGGCATTCGAGCTGGTCCGTGCCGCAGAGGCGGCCGGAATCGAGGTGCGGCTGCTCGCGCCCTCCGCCGCGGTCGCACCGGGTCGGGCCGTCGATCTGCCGCCGCATCCGACCGACGACGAACAGATCCTGGACCACCTCGGCGCGTTGGCGGGGACCGGCGCCGAGGTGCTCGGCAGTCGCGAGGTGATGCGGATGGCGCTGCCGGTGGTGCAGGCCGACTACCGGGCCTTCGATGCCTATACCTGCCCGGTGGATGTCAAGGTGCAGGCCAAGATTCATGTGCTCGGCGGCGCCGAGGATCACTTCATCACCCCGCGTGAGCTGTATGCCTGGTCCAACCACAGTGCGCAGGAGATCGACGTCACCGTCTTCGACGGCGGTCACTTCTACCTGAACGACAATGCCACCGGTCTCGCGGAATTGCTGGCGCCCGAACTGGATCGGGTCGGATGAGCCCGGATATGGATCCGATCGTCATCTCCGGTATGGCCGTCGAGGCGCCGGGCGGTATCGATACTTTGCCCGAGTTCTGGTCCGCGCTGGCCGAGTCGCGTGAACTCATCGGACCGTTCCCACGCAATCGGGAATGGCCGATCGATGAGCTGCTTTCGCTGCATCGCCGCGAGGGCTGGAGCCGGGTCGCCGACGCCGGTGGCTTCCTCTCGGAGGCAACCGAATTCGATCCGATGTTCTTCGGCATCACCCCGCGCGAGGCGCTGTCCATGGATCCGCAGCAGCGGGTCGCGCTACGGGTGGCCTGGCGGGCGCTGGAGAACGCGGGCATCAATCCGGGCGCGCTGGACGGCGTCGAGGTCGGCTGCTTCATGGGCGCGTCCATCAATGAATACGGTCCGCAGGGCGGTGTGGTCACCGAGTACACCGGATACCGGGTGACCGGGACGGCGCTCGGCGCGGTGGCGGGCCGGATCTCGCACAGCCTCGGGCTGGTCGGGCCGTCGGTGACCACCGACACCGCATGCGCCTCAGCGTTGACCGCGGTCCACCTGGCCGCAAATGCGGTGCGCGCCGGCGAGTGCGATTGGGCGCTGGCCGGTGGCGTGTGCGTAATGGGTTCGCCCGCCGCATTTTTCGAGTTCTCCAAGAACAACGCATTGGCCGCCGACGGACACTGCCGCTCCTACGCCGCCGATGCGACCGGCACGCTGTGGGGCGAGGGGGCCGGTGTGGTGGTCATCGAACACGAATCGCGCGCACGCGAACTCGGCCATCGGATCTACGGCCGACTGCTGGCGACCCGGATCAATCACAATGGCAGGGGCGCACCCATCGCCGTGCCGAGCGCCCCGGCGCAGCGGCGGCTGATCGAGAAGACTGTGGCCGCGGCCGGAATTCGGCCGGACGATCTCGGGCTCATCGAGGGGCACGGCACCGGAACACCGGTCGGCGATCCGCTCGAGCTGACCGCCCTGGCGCAGGTGTACGGCGATATCAATCGCGGCGAAGACGGTCCGCTGCTCGGTTCGGTGAAGTCGAATATGGGTCACGCACAGGCCGCCTCGGGGCTGCTCGGCTTGATCAAGGTGCTGCTCAGCGGTGCGAACGGGCAGATAGCGCCGAGCCTCTACGCGGAAAACCCCACCGCCGAGGTGGATTGGGATGCCACCAGCCTGCGGCTCGCCACAAAACTCGAACCCTGGGATCCGGTCGATGGCCTGCGCTACGGCGCGGTGTCCTCGTTCGGCGTCGCGGGCACCAATGCACACGCGATCCTGGCGATGCCCGTGCTGGAGGATATCGATGCCTGAATACCGACTTCCGGACGGAACCATCCCGGTCCTACTGTCCTCCGATACGGTCGATGGACTGCGCGGTGAGGCCGCGGCGATCCTGTCGTATCTGGAACGGCATCCCGGCATCGGTCCGGATCGCGTGGCGGACATGCTGTTTCGCACCAGGGTCGCGCGGCGGCGCCGGGCACTCGCCATGGTCGAGACCAGTGCCGAACTCCGCGACGCGCTGCGGTCGATCATCGCCGATGCCGAACATCCCGCGGTGGTATCCACCGACGGCGTGGCTGCGGCTCGGCGGATCGGATTCGTGTTCCCCGGCCAGGGCAGTCAGCGCCCCGGAATGGGCAAGCTCTACTACGACTTCTCGCCCGCGTTCCGCGCTGCAGTCGACGAATGCGTCGCGATCTTCGAGGATCGGTTCGGTCACCGGGAGCCGCTGCACTATCTGCTCGGCACCGAGGGGGAGTTCGCGGACGCCGTGCGAGTGGTGCAGCCCGCATTGATGTTCCAGATGTTCGCGCTGGCCGCGATGTGGCGTGCGGCCGGTGTCGAACCCACCGCGACGATCGGACACAGCCAGGGGGAGTTGGCGGCCGGTGCGGCCTCAGGGGTCATGACGCTGCGCGATTCGGTGCTGGCGGTGACACATCGGGCCCTGTGTGTCGATCAGCTTTCGCCGCGCGGCTATTCGATGGCCGTGCTCGGCATGGACCGCGATCAATGTGAGGCGCTGCTGGCCAGGCATTCGGGCTGGGCCGAGCTGTCGGTGATCAACTCGGCGCACATCCTCGCCATTTCGGGTGACCGCGAGACCATTGTCGATATGGTGGCGACCGCGACCGCGCGCGGCCAGTTCGCGAAGGAGATCCGCGTCGCTTATCCGGCGCATACCTCGGTGGTCAGCGAGTACCGGGAGGTGCTCGAGGCGGTGCTCGGCGACGAGATGACCGGCGCGCACTTCGCGGCCACCGAAATTCCTTGCTACGGAGCGACGCTCGGCACCGCCATTACGCCCGATCTGCGGCACGACCAGTACTGGTACTGGAATCTGCGCAATCGAGTCCGGTTCGATCGGGCGATCACGGCGGCCACCGCCGATGTCGACACCTTCGTGGAAATGTCGGAACATCCCATGCTGCAGTTGGCCATTCAGGAAAACCTGAGCACGGTGCCGCGGGATCCGGCATCGCCGCAGCGCGAGTTCCGGGTGATCGGCACCTCGCTGCGCAGCGCGACGGGGCTGCGGGAGTTCACGCGGAATCTGGCGACCGTCGCGGTGCACGATCTGAACTATCGGTGGGATGCGTTGCGGCTCGAATCCGATTCGGGTGCAGCGCGATTGCCGCTGCGGGACTTCCCCAACACCGTGCTCGATCCGCATCGGCTGTGGGCCGCATACCGGACGAACGACACCCCCGGACCGGTCCGCTCCGAACATGCCGCGACCCGGCTGGCGGAGCGCTGGGTGCGGCTCGAGCGTCGCTCGCTGGTGTCCCCGCGCACCATGCTCGTCGTCGATCACACCGGACAGTGCGCCGAACTCGCCGCGGCACTGTGCACCGCGGCCTACGACCACGGCGGCGGCGCTTGCGTCTATGACCCCGACAAACCAGCCGATACGGGTGCCTACGACTCGGTCGTCGTACTGCTGCCGCAGCTGCCCGACCTGGACGGACCCGCCGCGATCGAGGAGTTGGCGCGGTTCTATGACGCCCGCTGGCTCCCCGCGCTCGACGCCACCATCACCGACTGCTGGCTGGTGACCGTCGGCGGTGAATCCGCGGTCGCCAACGATCCGGCACCGCAGCTGTTCCACGGCGCGGTCTCCGCCGGATTCCGCTGCATCGGTCTGGAGAATATCGGCACCGCCTTCCGGCATCTCGACCTGGGCGATGCCGATCCGGCGCAGGCCGCCGCGATCGTGCGGGCACTGCACGCCAAGGCCGAACCGCAGCTCGCACTGCGCGCGGGCGGTCTCTACGCCAAGCGGCTCGAGGTGGACAGCGATCCGCTCGCCGGGGCTCCGGATGACGCGGAGCTCGAGCATGTCGTCATCGTCGGCGGCACCGGCACGCTCGGCCTGAAGTTCGCCGAACACTTCGCCGATCGTGGCGCGCGGCGGATCACACTGCTGAGCCGGTCCGGCGAGACCGACGCCGTCGCAGCACGATTGCGCGCCATTCGGCAGATCGGCGCGGCCGAGGTCGCGGTCTTCGCATGCGATGTCAGCGAAGCATCCAGTGTGCGGGATCTCGCCGCCGCGCTGACGGACACACCGGCGACCATGCTCGTGCACGCCGCGGTGAACTATGTGCGCGCCGAACTCGCCGAGGTGACCGGCGAGAAGCTGTTCGAGATGGCGGCATCGAAGATCATCGGCACCGAACACCTGCTGCGGCTGCTGCCGCTGGCCGCCGATGCTCGGATCATTATCTGCTCCTCCGCGGCGGCCACCTTCGGTGGTCGCGGGCAGATTCTCTACGCGAGCGTCAACCGGATGCTCGATGTGCTGGCCAGCCGTCTGCGCGCCGCGGGTACGAATGCCGTTGCGATGCAATGGGGCATCTGGGATCTCGCGGGGCCACTGCATGCGGTCGGCGTGGATCGGATCGCCGCCGCGGGCGGCCAGTCCATGGACCCGCACGACGCACTCGCCATCGGTTTCACCGAGTACGCCGAGATCGGTCGGCCCGGCAATCGCATTGTCATGGCCGCCGACTGGCCGCAGTTGAACGACATCATCTCGGCCGTCGGCTGGGGTCCGCTGCTCACCGATGTGCTGGCGCGGGTGGACTCGGTGCCAGCGCCGGTCATGCCGGTTGTCGCTGCGCCCGCTCCCGTCGCGGCCCTGCTGCCGGAGGCGGTCGAGCCGTCCGCCGGTTTGCTGTCCGAGCAGGTGCGGGTGGAACTGGGCAAGGTAATGGGCACCGATGGGCTCGACCTCATCGACAGCTCCGTGCCGCTGGTCGCGCTCGGCCTGGATTCCCTGCAGGCGTTGGACTTCCGCAAACGGGTCCGGGCCGAATTGAACCGCGATCTTCCGGTGGCGGCCATTCTCGGCGGCGCGTCATTGGACGATGTCGTGCGCCTGATGGCCGACAGCAACGTCTAGGCGAGGGATCTGATGTCGAACAACGAGCTCATGAGCGTGCTGGACCGCCGGAAGGCACTGCTGCGCAAGCGTTTGGCCGAAAGCGGTCTGACCGCACCGACACCGACGGCCGCACCGATGCGAAGATCGAAACCTGGTGTGCGTCATCCACTTTCGGCCGGACAGCGGCGCATGTGGTTCCTGCAGACCCGGGATCCGGAGGACACCACCCTCAATATCTGTGTGGCCTACCGGCTGACCGGCGCACTCGATGAGACGCGGCTGCGTGGGGCGATTACGGCCGTCGTCGACCGCCACGACATCCTGCGCACCACCTACGGGCTCGACGAGAACGGTGAGCCGTATCAGATCGTGCGGTCTGATCTCGAATTCTCCTGGCAGTCACACGATCTGACCGATCTGCCGGAATCCGGCCGGGAACGCCGCTCGGAAGTACTGGCGCGTCGGGAATTCGGCCGCCCTTTCGATCTCGCGGCCGAATCGCCGTTGCGCATCAGCCTGGTGCGCACCGGTGCCGATGAATTCACCCTGCTGCTGGTCGTGCACCACATCAGCTGGGACGATGACTCGTGGGCGGTCTTCTTCACCGAACTCAACGACGCCTATCGCACCGCACCGGCTGAGCCCGACAGTGCACGTGCGCAATTCGTCGATATCGCGGTCTTCGGCGATAGCACCGACGACGACGCCATCGATATCGACTACTGGCGTGCGACACTGCGTCCGCTACCGGAATCCCTGGAACTCCCCGGTCCGGCCACGGTCCGCACCGTCGCGACCAAGCAGTCCGATCGTTGCACCGTGTCACTGTCGGCCGAGCTCGTCGGTCGAGTAGAGGCTTTCGCTCGTGCGCGCGGCGCTACCCCGTTCATGGTGTGGCTGGCCGCCTATGACGCGGTGATCCATCGCTACACCGCGGCAACGGATTTCCTGGTCTCGGTACCGGTGACCGTGCGCCGCGCTGCCGCCGCCGAATCATTGATCGGCTATTTCGGCAATACGCTGCTGCTGCGCGCCACCATCGGCGCGGGCAGCACCTTCGCCGACTTCACCGAATCCGTTCGCAATACCTGTGTCGGGGCCTTCGCCCATCAGCATGTCGGCATCGATCGCGTGGTGCGCGCGGCGAATCCAGACCGCGTCGGCGGTCGGGACGGGCTGGAGCAGCTGGTCCGACTCGGCTTCGGGGTACGCAAGAGCGCGCAGGGCTTCGATCTCGACGGTGTCGACGCGACGCTGCTGGACCTCGGCAGCGCGGTTGCGCAGGTGCCGCTCGGCCTGACCGTGGTCATGGAGGCCGATGGCGCCCATCTGGAGGCCGAGTACCGGATCGCCGATCTGGACCGCGCACTGGTGCAGCAGCTGCTCGGCCACTACGTGCAGCTGCTGGACAGCGCGCTCGCCGAGCCCGATCGCCGGCTCGGCGATATCGATATGCTCGGTGCGGCCGATCGTGCTGCGATCCTGGCGCTGTCGCACGGCGCGATCGTCGATGCGGAGCCGACCACCATGGTCGCACTCTTCCAAAACCAGGTCGCCGCAACGCCGGACGCGCTCGCCATCGTCGCCCCGGCCGAACGCGGCAGCGCCGATACCGAACTCGGCTACGCCGAGCTGAATCGTCGCGCCAATCGGCTGGCGCGCTGGCTGATCGGGCAGGGCCTCGGTACCGAGGACATTGTCGGATTGCGGCTGTCCAACTCGGTCGAGTTCGTGGTCGCGGTGCTCGGTGTGCTCAAATCCGGTGCGGCGTACCTGCCCATCGACCCGGCCTACCCGGACGAGCGCATCGACTATCTCGTCGAAGACGCCGCACCCCGACTGGTGCTCGGCCGGGTCGAGTTGGCGGCCGCCGAGACCGCGGCCGACCGGCTTCCGGACGCCGATCTGGTCGATGCCGACCGGCTGCGGCCACTGCTGCCCGGTCACCTCGCCTATGTCATCTACACCTCCGGGTCCACCGGAAAGCCCAAGGGCGTCCCGGTATCCCATGCCGCCATTGCCGAACATCTCTCGGGCTTCGTCGCGGAATGGAGTATGACCAGCGAAGACCGGCTGCTGCAGTCGTCTTCGGTGAGCTTCGACGCCTCGCTGCTCGATATCTTCGTGACGCTGACCCTCGGTGCCCGCCTGGTCATCCCGAAACCCGATGCGTTCCGCGATATTCCGTATGTCGCCGAGCTGATCACCCGCTGCGGGGTGACCGTGCTGCATATGGTGCCGTCGATGTTGAGCACCTTCCTGCTGCTGCCGGAGGTGAGCGAATGGCGTGCGCTGCGGCATGTGCCGGTGGGCGGTGAGGCGCTGCCCGGTGAGGTGGCCGACAAGTTCGCCGGTGTCTTCGATGCGGAACTGCGCAATCACTACGGCCCGACCGAGGCCGTGGTGTGCGCGACGCATATGAATGTGGACGGCCCGCAAGGGACCCGGAGCGTGCCGATCGGGGTGCCGAACCAGAACGTCACGGTGTATCTGCTCGACGAGGCGCTGCAGCTGGTGCCACCGGGTGTGGTCGGTGAGATCTATCTCGGCGGTGCGCAATTGGCGCGCGGGTACCTGAATCGGCCCGGACCGAGCGCGGAGCGGTTCGTCGCCGATCCGTTCGCATCCGGCGCGCGGTTGTATCGGACCGGAGATCTCGCGCGGCGCAATGCCAATGGTGAGATCGAATTCGTCGGCCGGGCCGATGAGCAGGTCAAGGTGCGCGGTTTCCGGATCGAACTCGGCGAGGTCGAGGCGGCCATCGCGTCCTATCCCGGTGTCGGACACTGTGTGGTCATCGCGGTGGCCGACGCGGCGGTCGGTGCGATGCTGGCCGCGTATGTCGTGGTGGCCAATGGACTTTCGGAGTCGGCACTCGATATCGATGACGTTCGGCGCCATGCCGCGGCCACGCTGCCGGAGTACATGGTGCCCAGCGCGTTCGCCGTGATCGATGAGATTCCGCTGACCGCGCACGGCAAACTGGACCGGCGCGCATTGCCCGCACCGGAGCGCACCACCACCCACCGCTATCGGGAGCCGGGCACCGCCACCGAGATTCGGCTCGCGGAGCTGTTCGCGCAGATCTTCGGTCGCGAGCAGATCGGTGCGGACGATTCCTTCTTCGAACTCGGCGGACATTCGCTGCTGGCCACCCGGTTGGTCGTGCAGATCCGCACCGAGTTCGGCGTCCAAGTCGATGTCCGGGCGCCATTCGATACCCCGACCGTGGCCGGGCTCGCCGCGCTCATCGAGGCGGCACCGGCGCGCATCGCCGCCGCCGTGCCCGCACTGCGGAAAAGGTCGAGACCCGAACGCATTCCACTGTCCTACTCCCAGCGCGCGCTGTGGTTCCAGCGAAAGCTGGAGGGGCCGAGCGCCATCGGCAATATTCCGTTCGCGGTGCGGGTGGACGGTCCGCTGGAGCTGGACGCGCTGACCGCCGCCCTCGCCGATGTGGTGGCTCGGCACGAGGTGCTACGCACGGTATTCCCGGAAAGCGATGGCGTGCCATATCAGTCGGTGCTGCCCGCCGGGTCGATCGATATTCCGGTGACGGAGCTCAGTGATCCCGAACAGCTGCGCGCCGAGCTGGCGCAGGCGGGTCGGCACTGCTTCGCCCTGGATGGCGAATTGCTCATCCGGCCGCGGATCTTCGTGCTGGACACCAGGACCCATGTGCTGTCGCTGCTGGTCCACCATCTGGTTGCCGACCACTGGTCGTTCCGGACGATTCTCGACGATCTCGCCATCGCCTACCGGGCGCGCACCGCCGGTGCGGCACCGGAGTGGTCACCGTTGGCCGTGCAGTACGCGGATTACGCACTGTGGCAGCGTGAGGCGGTCGATGCACTCGATGCGCAGGTGGACTACTGGCGCGGCGCACTCGCCGGTCTGCCGGACCAGATCAATATCGCCACGGACAAGCCGCGCCCCGCGGTACTGAGCAAGAGCGGGCAGGTGGTGCCGTTCGCGGTCCCGGCCGCGCTGCGCGGGCAGCTGAAGTCCGTCGCCGAGGCGAGCGGGGCCAGCGAGTTCATGCTGTATCAGGCCGCGGTCGCGACACTGCTGCACAAACTCGGTGCTGGCGTCGATATTCCGCTCGGTACCCCGATCGCGGGCCGGGTCGACCCGGCGGCCGCGAATCTGGTCGGCCTGCTGGCCAATATGGTGGTGCTGCGCAATGACCTGTCCGGCGATCCCACGCTGCGCACCGTGCTCGCGCGCTCCCGCGATATCGCGCTCGGTGCGTACAGCAACCAGGACATCCCCATCGAGCGTCTAGTGGATGCGCTCAACCCGGCCCGTTCGCGGGCCAGGAATCCGCTGTTCCAGGCCATGATGCACTTCCGCGAGGAGAACTGGGACGGCGCGGCCCAGGGACTCGACGCGCGGACCGCACTCACGGTGCTGCCATTGGACTTCGATATCTCGCTGCTCGACCTGAGCATCAATTTCTTCGCGGGATCCGATGGCGGCTTCGAGGCCAGTGTGATCGTCAATACCGATCTCTATGAGCCCGCGACCGGAGAGTTGTTCGCGCAGCGCATGCTCCGCGTGCTCACTGCCTTCGCGGAATCTCCCGACAGCACCGTCGGCGAACTCGACATCATGCCCGTCGCCGAGCGTCAGCGGGTGCTCGGCGAATGGGCCACGGGCGTCGAGCTTTCCTGGATGCCCGGGATCGCCGAGCTGATCCGGCGCGGGCGCGGCATTCCCGCCGACCGGATCGCGGTGCGTTGCGGTGCGGAAGCCCTCAGCTATGGTGCGCTGTTCGAACAGCTCGATCGTGGGGCCGGGGCGATTGTGCCCGATGGTGCGTCGGTGGCCGCAGTGGTCCGTCGCCTGGCCACGCTCGACGCGATCACGAATACCGATGGGAACATTGCACTTTCGCGTGTCGATGCGCCTACCGCGGTGTTCACGCGGGACGCCATCGCGGCCGCTGTCGCCGATCGACGCGCTGTCGCCGCCGATCGCCGTGCCGAATCACGCGACCGGGCAACGGGTTCGGCGGATGTGCGACTCGTCGCCGCACCATGGTCGGGATCCGAGATCGAGGTCGAACTGCTGGCCGCGCTGGCCGATGGTGCGACGCTGATCTTCACCACCGATTCGCAGCGCGACGATCCGGTCGCACTGGTCGAATTGATCGGCGCGCACGCGGTCACCCACGTGGTCGCCGAACCCGCCACGCTTGCGCGGATCGTGCACACCGGAATCTCGATGCTGCCGTCGGTGCGCAGCTGGGAGGTCACGGGAACCGCGTGGCCCGCCGCACTGCCCGATCTGCTGCCCGCGCTCGCGGCCGGTTCGATCGCCACCTTCGACTATCGGATCCGGGAATACGCGGGCGCGGTGGCGCGCGGTGCGGTCGACGGAAGCGGCTACGCGCGTCCCATCCCGGGGGCTCGGGTGCTGGTTCTGGATGCCGCCTTGCGTCCGGTCGCACCCGGTGTGCACGGCGATGTCTATGTGGGTGGTGCCGGACTCGCCGACGGATATGTCGAGGAGTCGGCGGACGCCTTCATCGACGATCCGTATCTGCCGGGAGGCCGATTGTTCCGGACCGGGCAGCGAGCGCGTTGGGATACGGCGGGGCGACTCGCCTTCGCAACCGAGGTGACGGCAATCGTCGACACCGGCACAGCGCCTTCCGATGCCGCGCACACCGATACCGAACAGCAGCTGATCTCGATTCTCGAGGAACTGCTGGAAATCGAGGACGTCACCGCCGATGACGGCTTCTTCGCACTCGGCGGCGACAGCGTGATCTGCATCCAATGGTCGGCACGCGCCAACCAGATCGGACTGCCGCTGTCCCCGCAGCTGGTATTCGAACACCTGACCATCGCCGAACTCGCGGCCGCGGTCGATGCGGCGGTAGCGGCGGGTGTGACCACGACCATCGAAGACACCTTCGGTACGGCCCTGGACGACGCGAATAGCGATGGCGTACCAGCGGATACCGATCGGCCCGCCGAACCGGCCCGGCACCAGCATGCCGCCATGACTGTGTCCGGCCTCAGCTCGGACGCACTGGCCGCATTGGGTGCGGCGTGGAAGCAGTCGCAATGAGGGGCGGCTGCTTCCGATCGGCTCGCCGGATGAGTGGCGGTATCGCGGTGACCATCGGTCGAAAGGCGTTGCGATGAAGGTGGACCGGAGCGTTCCGGCCGAAATCGAGGATGTGCTGGCGCTCAGCCCGCTGCAGGAGGGCCTGTTCTCGCTGGCGCGACTGGCCGCCGACGGGGTCGATCTGTACACCATGCAGTTCGTCATCGATATCGGCGGTCCGATCGACGTGCCGATGCTGCGGCGCAGCGCGGAGGTGATCCTGGAGCGACACGCCAACCTGCGGGCCTCGTTCTGGGATAAGGATCTACCCAAGCCGGTGCAGATCGTGCCGACCTGGGTGGATCTGCCGTGGCTCGAAATCTCTGCCCGGCCGGAGGAATTCGATGCCATCGCCGAGGCCGAACGGCAGCAGCGGTTCGACCTCGGTCGCGGCCCGGCCCTGCGCATTACGCTGGTCGCGCTGCCCGATGAGCGCCGTCGAATGATCGTCACCGCACACCACATCCTGATGGACGGCTGGGCGGTCGCGGTGTTCTTCCGCGAGCTCATCGCGGTGTACGAGGCCGGGGGACAGGCGGATTCGCTACCGCCCGTCCGGCCCTACCGCGACTACATCGGCTGGCTCGTCGTACAGGACGCCGCCGCGATCACCCGCAGCTGGACCGAATACCTTGCGCCACTGAGCGGTCCGCTCATTCTCGCTGGTGGTACGGCGACCGAGGTCGGCGCGGCGATTCCGCGCCGCAGCCGATTCGGCTTGGACACCGCCGAAACCGCGCGGCTGGTGCACTGGGCGCGGTCGAACGGCCTGACTCTCAATACCGTTGTGCAGTACGCCTTGGCGGTCGTGCTCGGCAGGCTCACCGATCGACGCGATATCGTTTTCGGCACCACCATCTCTGGTCGCCCGGATGCGCTGCCCGGTGTGGAGACGATGATCGGGCTGTTCATCAATACCGTGCCCGCCCGCGTCCTGATCGATGGCACCCGCACGGTCGCCGAGCAGTGCGCGCAACTGCAGCGTGAATCGGCGGCCATGCGCGATGCCGGATACGTGAGCCTGTCGACCATTCAGCGCGCGGCCGGTCACGGTGCGCTGTTCGATGTGCTGTTCGTCTTCGAGAACGCGCCCATCGGCGCGGCCACCGATCCGATCGTCACCGCGAATGGCACCCGCTTCCTGCCGGTCGCAATGGAAAGCCTGGTGCACTACCCGCTTTCGGTGGTCTCCTACCTGAACGACGGGACGCTCGTGGTGATGCTGGAGGCGATTGCCGAAGCGCTGCCGCACTTTTCGGTCGCCGATATCGGCGCGCGGATCCTGTCGGTGCTCCGCCAGCTGCTCGACCATGGCGATGCGAGTCCCGATACGGTGGATGTGCTGCTGGCCGAAGAGAAGGCGCGGATCGGGATCGAATCGCCTTCGAGTACTGCCGGGCTGCATGAGGCCGCAGGAGTCTACGAACTATTCCTGAGCCAGGTCGACCGGACCCCGGACGCGGTTGCATTGAGAACCGGCACCGCGCGCTATTCCTACCGTGAGCTGCGGGAAGTTGCCGGGCAGCTGGCGAGCGAGCTCGTCGCGCACGGCATCGGACCGGAAACGGTTGTGGCCTTGATGCTTCCGCGATCAGCGCGATCGATTGTCGCGATCCTCGCAGTGCTGGAGGCGGGTGGCGCCTATGTGCCGGTGGATATTTCGGCGCCGGCCGCGCGCATTGCATCCATCCTGCGTCAGGCGAGCCCGGAACTCGTCCTGACAGTGGGCGACTGCGCACACCTGCTCGGCGAGAACGAGCGCCCGCTACTGGTACTCGACGACCCCGCCGTTGCCGAGCGGATCGCGCACCATCCCATTTCGCCCTACCGGCCGATCCACCCGGAGACCGCCGCATACCTGATCTTCACCTCCGGCTCCACCGGCGAACCCAAGGGCGTCATGGGCACGCACGCCGCCCTCAGCAGCTATTTCGCCGATCACCGAGACCGTGTCTACCGTCCGGCCGTGGCCCGGCTAGGCCGCCGACTGCGGATCGCACACGCCTGGTCGCTGAGCTTCGACGCCTCCTGGCAGCCGATGATCGGACTGTTCGACGGCCACGCGGTGCATCTGTTCGACGAGACCGAAATGCGTGATGCGCAGGGTCTGGTCGAGGGCATCGTCGGGCACGAGATCGATATGATCGACACCTCGCCGTCCATGTTCACCCAGCTGGCCGCGGCCGGTCTGGTGGACGGTGAGCGGCTGACCGTGCTCGCGCTCGGCGGTGAGGCCATCGGTGCGCCCATGTGGGAGCGGCTGCGCACCCTGCCCGGCACCGCCGTCTACAACTGCTACGGCCCCACCGAGACCACCGTCGAGGCGGTGGTCGCGACGGTGAACACCGGTCGCGACCAGCCCGGCAATGCGCAGCCGAGCATTGGCGGACCGGTGGATCGCATGTCCGCCTACGTCCTGGACGCCATGCTGCGGCCGGTGCCGCACGGCGTCATCGGTGAGTTGTACCTCTCGGGTGCCCAGGTGGCGCGCGGTTATATCGGTAAGGCCGCCACCACGGCCGACCGCTTTGTCGCGAACCCCTTCCGGCCGGGTGCGCGCATGTATCGCACCGGCGATCTGGTGCGGCAGTTGCCGAATGGCAACCTCGCCTATTTAGGTCGGGCCGATGACCAGGTCAAGATTCGCGGCTACCGGATCGAAATCGGCGATATCGAAACGGCTTTGCTGCGGCTGCCGCAGGTGCGTGCGGGCGCGGTCGTTGTGGTGCAGCGGCCCAGCGGCCCCAGCCTCGTCGCCTTCGCGGTCGGTGCGACGGCCGATGCGGCCACGCTGCGCGCCGACCTCGCCGAACAGCTGCCCGGATATATGGTTCCGGCCCGGATCATTTCGCTGCCGGAGCTCCCGGTCACCTCCAATGGCAAGCTCGATATCCGCGCGCTGAACGCACTCGGCCAGGAGGCACTGCGGGGGTCGGCCGGTCGCACCCCACCGAATACCGATACCGAGCGGACGCTGTGTCGCGCCCTCGCCGAGGTGCTGGGTGGGACAGCGCCCGGCATCGATGACGACTTCATCGCGCTCGGCATGGACAGCATTGTCGCCATCTCACTGGTGAACGCGGTGCGCCGTGCCGGGCTATCCGTCAGCCCGGCCGCGGTCATGTCCAACCACACTGTCCGTGACCTGGCCGTCGCAATCGATTCCCGTGTGGCACATCAGGAGTCGGTGCGCACCCCGGTCGAATTCGGTGAGGTACGTCCGACGCCGATCATGTCCTGGATGTACGAGTACGGCGGTTTCCGCAGGCTCGCACTCTCGACGCTGATATCGCTGCCCGCCGAACTGGACCGGCCGCAGTTGGAATCGGTACTACAGGCCCTACTCGATGCCCACGACATGCTGCGCGCCCGGCTGACGACGACCGCGGACGGGCACCGGCTCGAAACCAGGGCGCCGGGTAGCGTGCGCGCCGCCGATATCGTGCGGGAGGTCCCGGTACCCGGCGACTTCGCCGCCGTGCTCGCGCAGCATTCGCGCGCGGCGATCGACCGTATCGATCCGCTGACGGGCACCATGATGCAGGTCGTCCGCTTCGAGGGCACCGACATACTGCTGCTGTCGATCCACCACCTCGCGGTGGACCCCGTCTCCTGGCACATCATCCTCGCGGATCTGGCCGATGCCTGGTCACAGCTCAGCGCAGGCCGAATCCCCACCATCGCAGCGGAATGCACCAGCTACCGAGGCTGGGCCGAACTGTTGCACGAGCGCCGAACGGCACCGGAAGTACTCGCCCAACGCGACTTCTGGACAGCGCAGCTGACCGGCCCCGATCCGGAACTCGGCCGGCGCCACCCGGATCCGACCCGCGACACCTGGTCCTCCTACCGGATCACCCCATCGTTCGCGCCGACCGACCGCACCCGCCGCATCCTCGACCGCCTCGGCGCCGATATCGGCATGCACGAATTCCTGCTCACCGCGCTGACGATCGCACTCACCACCTGGCGATTCGAACGAAACCAGGACGCCACCACCGGCGCACTGGTGGCCCTGGAGGGACACGGCCGCGAAGACGCCACCGTCGGCGGTGTCGACACCGCTCGCACCGTCGGTTGGTTCACCACCGTCTATCCGCTGCGCGTCGGCGCGGGCTCGGCACTCGACATCATCGGCGCCGAAGCCGATCCGGCCGAGGTGGCGAGTCTGCTGAAAGCCATTGGCACCCAATTGGACAGTGTCCCGAACAAGGGCTTGGACTACGGCCTGCTCACCTACGGTGACACCGCGCCGCAGCCCGATCCACAGGTGATGCTCGACTACCTCGGCCGCATGGACCTCGCCGCCAGCGCATCGCGACCATGGTCCCCGATCACCGATCTCGGCCTGCACCAACGCCTTCCGATCGCCCCCGAACCGGATATGCCGCTGCGCTACGCCATCGACCTCGTCACCGCGGTGTACCCCGGTGTCGACGGACCCCAGCTGGCCACGCTGTTCCGCTGGAGCGACTCACTTTTCGATACCGCGGAGATCGACCGCTTCACCACCATCTGGCAGCGCTGCGTCACCGCGGTGGCCGCCGCCCTGCCCAACGCAGCACCGGGAGAACGATGAACGCGACTGATAACGCCATTGCGGTCGAGGACGTCCACAAGTCCTTCGGCGACGTCCACGCCGTGCGCGGCCTCACCTTCGCGGCACCCGCCGGGAGTGTGCTCGGAGTGCTCGGCCCGAACGGCGCGGGCAAGACCACCACGGTCTCCATACTGTCCACGCTGACCAAACCCGATGCGGGCCGCGCACTGGTGGCCGGATACGACGTGGTGCGCGAGGCCGCGGCCGTGCGCGCATCCATCATGCTCACCGGCCAATACGCGGCGCTCGACGAGGTGCTGACCGGTCGGGAGAACCTGGTCCTGTTCGGCCGCCTGATGGGCCTGCGCCCGAAGCAGGCCAGGGTTCGCGCCACCGAACTGCTCGAACAATTCGACCTGACCGAGGCCGGCGACCGCCGCGTCGGCGGCTACTCCGGCGGTATGCGCAGGCGCATCGATATCGCCTGCGGCCTGGTCCGCCCGCCGAAGGTCGTCTTCCTCGACGAACCGACCACCGGCCTGGATCCGGTGAGCAGGCAGGGCGTCTGGTCGCTGGTGCGTTCGCTGCGGGAACAGGGCGTGACGATCCTGCTCACCACGCAATACCTCGAAGAGGCGGATGCGTTGAGCGACAACATCATCGTCATCGATAAGGGCCGGGTGATCGCCGAGGGCACCGCCGATGAACTCAAGGCCCGCTCGGGTTCGAGCTACTGCGAGGTCGTCCCGGTCGACGCGGCCGACGTGCCCGCCGTCGTCACCGCGCTCCACGGCCTCGGCGCGGTCACCGTCGCCGAATCCAAGGACCGGGTTTCGCTGCCCGCACCCGACGGCGCGGCCACACTGGCCGAAGCGTTGCGCCGCATTACCGACGCCCGCATCGAACTCATCGATATCGCCTTGCGCAGACCATCGCTGGACGAGGTTTTCATCGAGCTCACCACCGACGCACCGGCAGCGCTGACCGCATGACCGAAATATCCTCCATACCAGCCGGAATGCAATGGAGCGCACTGAGCGGGCGCACCGTGCGCGCGGCACTGCGCGAGGGCGATCTGGCCTTCGGCTGCCTCGGTCCGATGATCTTCTTCCTCTGTTTCTACGTCCCGCTGCGCAAGTCGATGGAGCAGACCGGTGCCGACTACGCCCAGTACCTGCTGCCGGTGATCGTGTTGCAGAGCATGTTCTTCACCGCCATGTCGGCCGGTGATCGCGCCGCCCGAGACACTTTCAGCGGCATGGGAACTCGCATGCGCTCCATGCCGGTGCGCTCCTGGATCCCGCTGGCCGCCCGGATGTCGGCGAATCTGGTCCGCGCACTGGCCGGGCTCGCCGGAGCGCTGGTGATCGGCACTGGCTTCGGCTTCCGATTCGACGGCGGGGCCGCGGCTCTCACCTTCGCCGCACTGTCCTTGGCCTTCGGTGTGGCACTGGTGATCGGTGCCGACGCACTCGGCGTCGCCACCGGTAAGCCGGAGATCGGCGCATCGGCACTGCTGGCCCCACAACTGCTGCTGATCATGATGTCGACGGGTTTCGTTCCGGCGGAGGGCTTTCCGGGATGGATCCAGCCTTTTGTGCGCAATCAGCCGGTATCCCAGGCGGCAGCCGCACTGCGCGATCTCGCCGCGGGCGATTACACCTCGGCCGTCGCGATTGCGCTGGCCTGGATCCTCGGCCTGATCGTGGCGTTCACCGCCGTCTCGGTCCTGGTGGAAAGGCGGCGGCCATGAAGACACTGATCGACCAGAGTCTCGTCGAAACGGGCCGACTGCTGCGGCGCTGGCCGCGCGAGCAGGAGGTGCTGACCTCCACGCTGATCCTGCCGGTGCTGCTGCTGTTGATGTACCAGCTGGTGCTCAACAAATTCCTCAGCGCATCCTCCGGTGTGGACACCATCTACGGTTTCGTCCCGATGATCGCGGTCACCGGCGCGATGTACGGCGCGATGGGCACCGGGCTTTCGCTCTACGCCGAGCGGGAAAGCGGTCTGCTGCGGCGCTTTTGGGTGCTGCCGGTGCACCGCGCGGCCGGACTGGTCGGCAGGCTGCTCGCCGAATGCGGGCGCACGCTGATCGCCACGATCATTGTGGTCGCCCTCGGTATCGCGCTCGGCTTGCGCTTCCACCAGGGCTGGCTGGGCGTGCTCGGTGCGCTCGCCGTTCCGGTGCTGCTCATACCCGGTTTCGCGACCATGGTGATCACGGTCGGCGTCAGCAAAGCGGGCAATAAGGTCGTGCAGCTGTTCTCGGCGCTCGTCCTGCTCGGCATGTTCTTCAATTCCGGCTTCGCTCCGGTGCAGAACTATCCGGGCTGGCTGCAGCCGATAGTTCGAGTCCAGCCGATGAGCTGTGCGATCGAGGCGATGCGCGGCTGCACGATCGGCGGCCCCGTCGCCATCCCGCTGCTGCAGACGATGGCCTGGTCCATCGGGCTCGCCGTGGCCTTCGGCGCCTTCGCCGTTCGCGGCTACCGCAAAGCCGCCGAGAGCTGAGACTTCTCACTGGGTGGGCCCTCGGCTTGTTCGTTACATCAGCTAACTATATAGTTTGCTGAGGTAATAACTCAGCAAGGGGCTGCCGTGACGATTCCATCCGCCGATCTCGATCTCGGTGATGTCCAGACCATTCGCCGTCGCCTGCGCTACGACCGCGATCACCCGCACTACAAGTGGATCGTCCTGACCAACACCACCCTCGGTGTGCTGCTCAGCGCGGTCAATGCCTCGATCGTGTTGATCTCGCTGCCCGCGATCTTCCGCGGCGTCGGGCTGAATCCGCTGGAAGCGGGCAATGTCGGCTATCTGCTGTGGATGCTGATGGGCTATCTGCTCGTCACCGCCGTGCTCGTGGTGATGTTCGGGCGGCTCGGCGATATCTTCGGCCGCGTCAGGATCTACAACCTCGGTTTCGCGGTCTTCGCGGTGACCTCGGTCGCGCTGTCGTTCGATCCGTTCCACGGCGGATCGGGCGCGATGTGGATCATCGTCTGGCGCGTGCTGCAGGGCATCGGCGGCGCCATGCTGACGGCCAATTCGACAGCCATCCTGACCGACGCTTTCCCCGCCAAACAGCGCGGCACCGCGCTCGGCATCAATATGGTCGCCGCGGTGGCCGGTTCATTCCTCGGACTGATCATCGGCGGTGTGCTGTCGGAATGGGATTGGCGCGCGGTGTTCTGGGTCAGTGTGCCGATCGCCATCGTCGGTGCGATCTGGTCCTATCGCTCGCTGCACGAGGTGGGAACGCGCACCAAGGGCAAGGTCGACTGGGCGGGCACCATTACCTTCGGACTCGGCCTCACCGCACTGCTCACCGGCATCACCTACGGCATCCAGCCCTACGACGGCCAGCCCACCGGCTGGTCCAACCCCTGGGTGCTCGGCGCGGTGCTCGGCGGCATCGCCCTGCTCGCGGTGTTCTGCGTGGTGGAGACCAAGGTCGCCGAGCCGATGTTCCATCTGTCGCTATTCCGCAACCGCGCCTTCGGATTCGGCAACTTCGCCAACCTGATGGTCTCGATCGGTCGCGGCGGTATGCAGTTCATGCTGATCATCTGGCTGCAGGGCATCTGGCTGCCGCTGCACGGCTACGACTACGAATCGACCCCGCTGTGGGCCGGTATCTACCTGCTGCCGCTGACCGTGGGATTCCTGGCCGCCGGACCGGTTTCGGGTTGGCTGTCGGACCGCTACGGTTCGCGTCTGTTCACCACCGGCGGCGCGACGCTGGCCGGGCTCACCTTCCTGCTGTTGCTCGTCATCCCGGTCGACTTTAACTACTGGGTCTTCGCCGCGATCGTGTTGCTCAACGGCATCGGCTGCGGACTGTTCTTCTCCCCGAACACCGCCGCCATCATGTCCAGTGTGCCCGCGTCCCAGCGCGGCGCGGCCTCCGGTATGCGCGGCACCCTGTTCAACGGCGGCAATGCGCTGTCGATGGGAATCTTCTTCTCGCTCATGGTCATCGGCCTCGCCGCCAGCCTGCCCTCGGCGCTCGACAGCGGCCTGCGCGCCCAGGGTGTCTCCGCGGGTGCTGCGACCCAGCTCGCCGACCTGCCCCCGGTGGCGAGCATGTTCGCCGCCTTCCTCGGCTACAACCCGATCCAGGAATTGCTCGGCCCCACCGGCGAATTGGCCAAGCCCGGCGTCAACGCCGACACCCTCACCGGTCAGGAGTTCTTCCCGAATCTGCTGACCGGACCGTTCCACTCGGGCCTGATCGTGGTGTTCGTATCCGCCGCACTGATGATGTTCCTGGCCGCCGCGGCCTCGTACTTCGCCGGCAATAAGTACGTCGAGGACGAACAGGCCGAACTCGCCGAGGCCGAGGAACTGATCGCGGTGCGCTGAGTAACGGTCGACGCGTGACGCGCCCGGACCTTGCTGTTTGCGGGCCGTTCCTCGCGTATCCGAGTCGACCGTTGTCAGCCGCCCGCTTCCTCAGCCGCGTCGCTGGACCGTATCTCGCCTATTCTCCGCCGTTCTGGGTGTGCCGCCCAGTACCGAGCTACTACCCCGTCGATCTCGGCTTGCATGCGCGGTTGGCCCGACTGCTGGCGCAGTTCGGTAGCGATGCGCGCCAGCGTATCCAGATCCGCCCGGCTTGCCTCCCGAAGGATCGACTCGACTTCGGCGAGTTCCTGTGAGTTGAGCTTGCTACGCCATGGGAGCCGCTTCATCGCCTCGTTCATGATGTGGCCGCCGACCGGAGTGCGCGGTGCAAGCACCCGGCAGCTTCCAGCGTGCTGAGCGCTGCCTGTCGCTGCTTGCATTGGACGGAATCGTTGTGCAAATGGATCTGCCATAACTGGTGCGCCTGCTCGGTAGTGAGCGAGCGGGGCTCGAAACCGCAATGGTCGTAGTACGGGTAGTCGTTTGGATCGTCCGAGCCGTTCTCGAAGCGGACCGTCACCCGGACGGTGTCGTAATCGACGTTCATGGCTGCACTCCCACGGTATTCGGTGCCTCGAAACCAGATCGAATCGCGAACTCCACGTGCGGGTTCACGCTGAGCCTGTACATCACCCTGTCTCCGGTGAATCCTGTACGTCCGTGCAACCAGCGATGGTTGTGCAGCGCATAGCCCTGCCCAGGTTCCAACTCGAACTGGATTGTGCGGCGCTCTATGGCATCGGTCAGCGCGGGCAACCATCGCACGATGCCAGGCGAGAACTTCGCTAACTCGTCACTGCGATACCGAATCCGAATCCGTCGGTCCGGCGTGTGCTCGAATATCGAGCTCAGATACCCCGACGCGCCACCGAACAGTACCGTTCTCGGCCGCGAAAGTACCTGTGCAGCTTCGGGATTGGTGCGAATCAGATCGGCGTACACGCGTTGACCGTCGATGGCGATGCACTCGCCGCCCTTGCCCTTGCGGCCACACACCACCATCAGCAGCGCGGGCGGGTCCGGTGTGCCCGACCGGTCCGTGTGCGGCGGTAGCGGACCATTCCCGAAGTCCTCGAATCCGATACGGCCCGCGAGCCCACCGCGATGCATCAGCGTCGTCACGCCGTCCGGCTCGCTGTCCCGGTGCGGGACAGTGCGGCCGAGAGACGCCCCCAGGGCGACCAGCTGCGCCCGCGTCGTAATTCCATCGAACCGGGCCAGCCCATCCGCAACCAGCTTTGCGGCTACCCCTGCTGCCCACTCCTGCTGTAAGTCCACGAACATGCGACCAACGGTGCGTCTGGCGGTGCGGGCGCGTCCACTGACAGACTGTCACCGTGCAACCGGCTGACCTGTGCTCATGCCGGTGCTAGCGTCGCGGGCATGACGGCCTCCGGTTACGTACCGCACATGTACTCGATCTCGATCAAAGGCGTTGTCGTTCGTGACGGTCAGGTGCTCCTGCTGAAGAACGAGCGCGAAGAGTGGGAATTGCCAGGCGGCAGAATCGAACCCACCGAGACCCCCGAGGAGTGTGTGGCGCGCGAGATTACCGAGGAAACACAGTGGCCGGTAACCACCGGTCCGATCCTCGACTCGTGGGTCTATTACATCAACGAGGTCGAGCGTCACGTATTCATCGTGACGTACGGGTGCTACCCGGACACCGACGCCGAGCCGGTGCTGTCACATGAGCACAAGGAAGTCGGATTGTTTCGGGAGGACGAGATCGCCGGGTTGAACATGCCCGATGGCTATAAGCGGTCCATCATGACGTGGTTCGCGCAACTCCGGGCAGCCGAGAGCGTGTAGGAGGACACCGTGGATGGCGGCAGGTGTCAGGCATGCGGCGTCACCATCGGCCGCTATACGACCGAGCCCGTGTGCCCCACCTGCGTGGCGAACACCCGGCCGAGTCCGCCACCGATCCGCGCCGCGCCGATCGTTTCCGCGATCTGGTTGTGGGCCGCCCCGGAAGCGGCCACCGCGATAGCGACCCGCGACCTACCGACGATTCTCCGCGCCTACCGCCGGATAAACGGGCTCAATCAAATCGCGCTGGCCGAGCTGCTCGGCTACGACAAGTCCTATGTGTCGATGATCGAAACCGGGCGACGAGCAATAAGCGATGTCGCATCACGCCGTCATATCGCCGCCCGATTGGGCCTGCATCCTCATGTCCTCGGCATCACCGGAGTAGATGACGCCGAGTATCGCGCCATGCTCCAATTCGGCGACAGCACAGTCCGACTCGCAGAGATAGCGCGCCAGTCCGGTCATGCCGTCGAAGCCGTCAATGAACTGTGGCCACTGGTAGCCCGATTGGAAGCGAGGGCAGCCGAGGGCCACATGGAGCGGGATGGCTTGATCTTGCTCGCACAAGCTCGAGTGGCACTCGGCGTCTCGCTCGGGTCCGTGCTTCCCGAGGAGCGCCTACCGTCGGCCGCCCGATGGACCGGGCAGGCGGTCAAGATAGCGGCACATCTCGACGCCCCCGCGTTCTACGCGCACACGCTCCGAATGCACGGCAACGAGCTTCGCAAGGCTGGCCATGTCGCCGCGGGTGTTGCACGGCTGGAACAGTCGTTGTCGCTGACCGCCAATCCGGCCGACCAAGGCAGTGCGCTCGCGTTTCTCTGCCGCGCGACAGGCGAACTCGGTCACGGCGAACAATTCGACATCGCGCTACAGCGATACCGGCATCTGCTGGAACGAAATGCGCACAGTGGCTTACTGTTCCATCCATTCACTCGGCGTGAAATCGAAATGCGAGGCTTACACGCAACGGGCCGACTGGCCGAGGCCAGCCGACTCGTAAAGGTCACCGTCGGGACCCCTTCCGCGCCACAGTGGAGGATTATCGAGCGCGTGACCTCGGGCGAAGTATTCGCCGCGATCAATGAGCCGGATGCTGCAACAGACGCATTCAGAACCGCCATCGAATCTGCCGAACACCACCGACTACCGCACCAGATTCAGCGGACCATCAGGGCCACCGTCAAGACAGGCATGCGTGAGCTGACGGCCGACGCACACGCAGCCCTGCAACGCATCCGTTCCCTGCTGGCACCCCGCCGCAACCGGTAGGTTTTGCGTAATTGTCGACGGCCTACGCGCGGTTCAGGTTTGGCTGCGCTGATCGAATCGCGTTCGGCCCCTTCGGGTTCTAGGGTCGAGCGCGATGAACAGTGTGCCGCCCGTGGTCGGAGTGTCGACCTTCGTCTTCGTCGCCGTGATCACGGCCGCTCGCTGGTTTCTGCTCGACGAGGCGACGATGGATCGGCTCGTCAATCGCGCGCTGGGGTGGAATCTGGTCGGACTGCTGATGGCCGGGCCGGCCTTCGCGCTCGATCATGACGATCTCGGACACCGGTTGTTCCTCAGCGCCGGGCTCATTGCGGTCGCGTACCTGTACGGCCTGGCACGACTGCTCGATGGGGCGCCCGCCGCGGCGGCGGTCCGCAGACAGCGTCGCTACAACGCGGTCGGTGCGTCGGTCAGCGGATTGGTGCTGGTCGGCGCGGTGACCGAGGGCCTCGGACTGCCCGTCGTCGGCGGGCTGCGCTGGGATGCCGTGATCTGGGCGGGCTCATATCTGCCGATCCTGGCCGCCAGTGTGCTGATCGCCCGCGCTTGCATCCGGGAACTGCGGCTCCCCGGTGCGACGGTGGCCGAGCGGCTGGCCTACTCGGCCCTGCTGACGACTGCCTGCTGCTGGATCGTATCCTCCTGCGTGGCCTTGGTGCGCGCCGCCATCGGCGTCTCGCCGGAGCAGCCGGGCACCGCCTTCGCCGTGCTGGCCTTCGTGAACTTCGCCGTGATCGCGGTACTGATCTCGTTCCCGGTCGTGGACGCGGTGCTCGTGCGCGCCCAGTTGGATCGAGCGGGCCGGGCCTGCCGGGTGCTGCGCCCGCTGTGGCGCGATCTCACGGCCGCGGTGCCGGAGGTCGTACTCCGTGACGGCCCGGTCCGCGACGGGGAATCGCTGTCGCGGCTGTACCGCATGACGGTCGAGATCTGGGATGCCATGCTGCACCTGAAGCAGTACCGCGCGGACGCGCCCTTCGACGGCGATGTCGGCGGGCGCGCCCTGGCGATTGCCTATGCCGCACAGGCGAAGACCCGCGGCGTCGCACCGGAACCGGTCCGGCACGCCGCGGACGCGGTGCCGGTCGGCACCCGCGATCGGTCCGATGAACTGCGCTATCTGCTCGAACTGGCCGCGCAATGGCCGAAGGCCCGCGCGCTGGCGGGCCGGCAATCCGCCGCGGGCTGAACCTATTTCGCCGCGGCGGCGAAGGCCGGCTCCAGCTTGGTCAACAGGTAGGGCACCGAAAGCGCGGTCGGCTGGTTGACGGCGCTGATCTCCTGCACCGTCAGGAACACCACCGAGCCCTTGCGCACCGCGGGCAGATCGGCGTATCCCGGCAGCTGCCGGTACTTTTCGTCCATGCCCTGGGAGTATCCGGCCAGCAGCAGATCGGCGGTGAGCTCGTCGACCCGCTCGGGCGATAGCGCGAGCCTGCCCTGATTCGACGGCTTATCGGTCAGGTTCTTCGGAATGCTCAGCCCGAGCTGGGTGAAGATCCTGCTCGATCCGTCGTTCGGATCGGTCAGCACCATCAGCTGCGCCGGGCTGGCCAACCAGGTGCTGGCGAAGGTCTTGCCCTTCAGTCCGGGATTCGCCTGGCCGATGGACTCCACCTTCTTGTCCACGTCAGCGATCACCCGCGTCGCGGCATCCTCGTTGTGCAGGACCTTGCCGAGCGCGGTCACCTGATCCTGCCAGGACGCGACCGTCTCCTTCGTCAGCGCGGGCAGGGTCGGCGCGACCTTGGACAGTTCGTCATAGGTCTTCTGGTCGGCCAGGAATCCGTCCACCAGAATCAGATCCGGTTCCAGCGCCGCGACCTGTTCGGCGATATTGCTGGTGGTATTCAGGGCCTTCGACGATTCGAGCGCCTTCGGCTCCCACGGCGGCGTGCTCTTGGATATCGAGGCGACATTGTCGATATATCCGACCGGGGTCACGCCGAGCGCCAGTGTCGAATCCAGCCACTGATTCCCCAGCGTGACAATCTTTTTCGGGGTGCCACGGACGGTTGTCGTGCCGCGCGCATGGTTGATGGTGACCGGCGCGCCGCCGTCGGATCCCGCATCATCGCTGGACGACCCACAGGCGGTAATACCCAGGGTCAGCGCACCGGCCAGCACGGCAACCGCCGCCCGCTGCCAGCCGCGAGACATCCGAACAGACTGCATTGTCACCCTCTCCTTCATCGAGTAATTCCCCGATTCGGCTCCCTTCGAGCCAATAGGATAGGTCAGCCTAACCTATGTTGATTCTCGCGTCGCCTCTGCCGCTTGCTGTCATGTCATCTTTCGTGGACCTATTGAACGTGCCGCTATATAGCGGTACGTTAAATGGCGTCAATAAATGATCCTCTCATCCGGGAGGCATCGACGTCGGACCCGTGAGCACGCGGGTCTTCGCACGACTGACGCATACCGAATCGAGGTTAGTTCCGATGAATCAAAAGAGTTCCGCCGGACGCGTCCGGCTTGCCCGCATCGCCATCATCTCCGCCCTGGCCCTGGCTCCGATCGCTGCGGTAGCGGGCCCGGCGCTCGCCGAAACGACCGACGCCCAGGGCCCGGCCATCGTGCTGGTGGATCAGGCCGACGACATCCACGGCCACGGCGGCTGGGGCCATGGTGGCTGGGGTCGTGGCGGTTGGGGCGGCTGGGGTGGTCGTGGCGGCTGGGGCGATTACGACGGTTGGGGCGGTTACGGCGGCTGGGGCGGTTACGGCGGCTGGTTCGGCTACCCGGGCTGGCCGGGCTATTTCCCCATGCCCTCCACCGGCAGCGCCTTCTGACCAGAGTCGCCTCGGCGGAGCAAGCCTTCCCCTCGAAGCGCTTCCCGTATGAATTAAGCCCGGCACAGCAGCCGGGCTTATTCACATCCATCCGACGACCTACACCGGCGAAGTAGATCGCAGGTGTGGGTCAGCTGCCGCAGACATGGGCTCTCGATATGGCGAATGGGTAGGCTTCCGTCATGACGATCGAGCCGTCCGGCCATCTGCCGCACGAGATGACCGAGGAGCAATACCGTCTCCTGCCCGAGGACACGGCGCGTGAGATCGAGGTCGTCCATGGGCATGTGATCGTCTGTGAGTCGCCGGTGCCCGAGCACAATCGTGTGGCACGCAGACTGGCCGGTGCCATGGAGCAACTGCCGAGCACCGAGCCGTGTATTCGAGTCGAGACCGATATCGACGTAGTGCTCTGGCGAGTACCCAAATTCACGTTCCGGCGGCCGGATGTCACGGTCTATCGCTGCCTTCCGGAGCGGGGTGCGAAACCCGAGGCCGGTGATGCCCTGATCGTCATCGAGGTTTCCTCGCCATCTACCGCCGCTGAGGATCTGCTCGACAAGAAGGTGCAGTACGCCCGCGCAGGCATCCCGCTCTATCTGGTCGTAGCTCTCGATACCAAATACGACATCGAAGAGGTCCGTGAATTCCGGCTCGACGCGCACGCCGCCGAATACCGCTTGCACCGGTTGCATCGCGACGGATTCGTGCAGCTCGAGCACGTCGTGCTGGGCGAGATCAGTTTCGCTGACCTGGTTCGGTAACGAAACAGCCCGGCGTGGGCCGGGCTGCTACGGGGCGGGGTTCAGAGTGTGATGCGCTGGTTCTCCGTGAGGAAGAGTTTGTCGCCTTCCTTGACGGCGAAGGTGTTGTAGAACTGGGCGATATTGCGGACGATCTGGTTGCAGCGGAATTCGTTGGGGGCGTGCACGTCCTGCAGCAGGCTGATGGTGGATTCCTCGGTCTGCTTTTCCCGCCAGCTGCGGGCATGCGAGAGGAACATTTGCTGGTAGTCGGGTTCGATGCCCTCGCGCCCGGCGGCGATGCGGTACGCCGCGACGGCGATTTGCAGGCCGCGCAGGTCGGCGAGGTTCTCGCCGACGGTGAGCGCGCCGTCGACGTGATACTTGGGATCGAGCCCCTCGGGTACCAGCGCATCGAATTGCTCGATCAGCTGTTTGGTCTTGGCTTCGAATGCGGCCAGGTCCTCGGGGGTCCACCAGTCGCTGCGGTTGCCGTCGGCGTCGTATTTACGGCCCTGATCGTCGAAGCCGTGGCCGATCTCGTGGCCGATAGTGGCGCCGACCGCGCCGTAATTGACGGCGGTGGTGGCGTCCTTGTCGAAGAACGGCGGCTGCAGATAGGCGGCGGGGAAAGTGATCTGGTTGCTGGTCGGTGAGTAGTAGGCGTTGACGGTCTGCGGTGACATACCCCATTCGGACTTGTCGACCGGGGTACCGAGCCGGTTGAACGCCTTCTTGGATTCGAAAGCGCTTACCGCACGCAGGGATTCGATCAACTTGCCCCTGGTGATCTGCAACGCCGAGTAGTCGTCCCACTTGTCCGGGTAGCCGATTCTGGCCTCGATCTTGTCGAGTTTGACGATCGAGGCATCCCTGGTCGGCTGCGACATCCACGACGAATGGGTGAAGTTGTCCTTATAGGCGGCCATGAGGTCGGCCACCATCTGCTGGGCCCGATCCTTGGCGGCGGGCGGAAAGTGCTTCTCCACATAGAGTTTGCCGAGTTGGTCGCCGAGATTCTCATTGACGATGCCGACGCCGGACTTCCAGATTTCCGGCCGCTCCTCGATCCCGTTGAGCACCTTGCCGACGAATTCGAAGCGGGCATCGCGGATCGCCTTGGGCAGGAAGCGGGCATACTCCGCAACCACATTGACGCGCAGGTACTCCCGCCACAGCGCGATATCGGTATCGCCCCACAGCCGCGCCACCGCGGTCACGAATGAGGGCTGCGCGACCACGATCTTGTCGAACAGCGAGCGCGGCCGATCGGTATTGCCCGTCATCCACGGATCCCAATCGAATTGCGGTCCGAGCGCGACCAATTCCTGCCAGCTCATCAGGTTGTAGGTGGCGTCGGTATTGCGATTGCGCACACTGTCCCAATGCGCCGCCGCGATCTTGGTCTCCAGATCGACCAT
Source organism: Nocardia sp. NPDC004278 (assembly GCF_053602975.1). Lineage (NCBI taxonomy): Bacteria > Bacillati > Actinomycetota > Actinomycetes > Mycobacteriales > Nocardiaceae > Nocardia > Nocardia sp. NPDC004278. Next base: position 203,797 of record NZ_JBSGEQ010000011.1, on the reverse strand, counting down.
GCGCTGCGCAATGCCGGCTGGATCGGCGAAACCCGCGCCCGCAGACATCTTCTCGAGATAGGTCTTGTAGCCCGCGAGCTGCTTGGCGTATTCCGGCTTGCGGTAGTACTGCTCGCTGAGCCCGATACCCGATTGGCTGACGGTGGGGATATAAGCGTTGGAGTTCTTGCGATCGATGCCGATACCGATGCCGATCAGCCCGGAGATCGGCAGCTCCGCCATGGCCTTGGCCAGATCCGCTTTGGTCGCCGCGGCGTCGATCTTGGCGAACAGATCGGCCAGCGGCGTCATGCCGAGCGTTTCGAAGGTGGCCTCGTCCAGCCGCGCGTCGTAGAGATCGCGAATCTGCTGTGCCTCCGAACCCGCCTTCGGATCCTTGATGGCCTCGATGATCTCGTGCAGCTGATCCAGCGTCCGATCGCTGGCGTCGCTGATCGCGCCGACCGCGGCCTTATCCGGCGGCAGCTGGTACTCGCGCAGCCACTTGCCGTTGACATGCCGGTACAGATCGTCCTGCGGCCGGATCGTCAGGTCCGCACCGCCCATATCGACCCCGGCGAGCTGGACCGAACGCGCATCCTTCGAGCAGGAGACCAGGGCGACGGCGGCGGGCGCCAGCCCGAGCGCCACCAGGAAGGCGCGTCGGTCCAGCTGACCGGGACGACCGGTTGATGTCACGGGGATTCCTCTCCCGATGCGGTCCCGCCGCATCCTCGTCAGGGCGATAGTGCTGGCCCGAGGCTACCCGGCGGCGGCCCCGCCAGCCCGTCGGATCAGAGCGAGACGCGCTGGTCCTGGGGCAGGAACAGCTGGTCTCCCGGCTGTACGCCGAAGGTGGTGTAGAACTCGTCGATATTGCGGACCACCTGATTTGCGCGAAACTCATTGGGTGCGTGCACGTCCATGGCGAGTCGCATTTCCTGCTGCTGCACGGTCGCCTTGTTCCGCCAGATACGCGCCCAGGACAGGAACATCGTCCGGTGGTCGGGATCGTCCTTGCCGTCGCGTTTATCGGCGATGCCCAAGGCGGCCAGGGCGATACCGAGACCGCGCAGATCGGCGAGATTCTCCCCGACCGTGAGGGCGCCGTCGACGCGCTTGCTCGGATCCAGGCCGGCGGGAACCAGCACGTTGTACTGCTCGATCAGCTGTTTGGTCTTGATGTCGAAGGCGGCGCGATCCTCGGGTGTCCACCAGTCGCGCAGATTGCCGTCGCCGTCATAGCGCGATCCCTGATCGTCGAATCCGTGTCCGATCTCGTGCCCGATGACCGCCCCGATCGCGCCGTAATTGACCGCGGCCTGAGCGTCCTTATCGAAGAACGGCGGCTGCAGAATGGCAGCGGGAAACGAGATCGAGTTGGCATTCGGGTCGTACATGGCATTCACCAGCTGCGGCGGCATACCCCATTCGGACTTGTCGACCGGGGTGCCGAGCCTTGCAAAATGGCGTTTGGTCTCGAATTGGTTTGCGGCACGGACGGATTCGATCAGCTTGCCGCGGGTGATGGTCAATCCGGAGTAGTCGATCCAGGTATCCGGATAGCCGATCTTCGTGACGATCTTGTCGAGTTTGGCGATGGCGGCCTGCTTGGTCGGCGGCGACATCCAGGTGGACTCGGTGAAATCGGCCCGGTAGGCCGACATCAGGTCCGCGACCATCGCCAGCGCGCGCTCCTTGGCCGCGGGCGGAAAGTGTTTGCCCACATAGAGTTTCCCGAGCACCTGGCTGAGATTCGCATTGACGGTGGCAATGCCGTCCTTCCACGGCTCCTGGCGTTCGCGCAGCCCCTGCAATGCCTTGCCGACGAAATCGAATTCGGCATCGGCAATGGCCTTGGGGAGCAGCGCCGCGAAGCGCTTGACCACCGCCAGCCGCAGATACTCCCGCCAGGCCGCGATATCGACCTCGGCCCAGAGCTGTCCGGCGGCCGTCACGAACGACGGCTGCCCGACCACCACCCGGTCGAATAGCGAATGTGGCCGGTCGGTGGTACCGGCGAGCCATGGCTCCCAGTCGAATTGCGGTGCGAGCGCGGTCAATTGGGGCCAGTCGAGCGGGTTGTAGGTGGCATCGGGATTGCGCAGTCGTACGTCGTCCCAGTAACCGGCGGCGATCCTGGTCTCCAGGTCGAATACGCGCTGGGCGGTGCCCGCGGGATCGGCGAAGCCCGCACCCGCGGCGACCCGCTCCAGATAGGTCCGATAGGCCGCACGCTGCTCGGCGTATGCGGGCTTGCGGTAGTACTGCTCACCCATATTCGGATCGATACCGGACTGGGAGATGGTGGCGACATATCGGCCGGAATCCTTCGGATCCACCCCGACGTCCAATCCGATCAGCCCGCCGATCGGCAGCCCGCCCATTACCTGCGCGAGATCCGCCTTGTTTGCCGCACCATCGATCGCGGCGAGCAGATCGGCCAGCGGGGTGAGGCCGAGCCGCTCGATCTCGGCGGAATCGAGTCGGGCGTCGTAGAGATCGCGGATCTGCTGTTCGGCGGATCCGGCCTGCGGATCGTGGATGCCCTCCACGATCTCCCGCAGCTGCAGTTCGACGCGATCGCTGACCTCGTCGAAGGTGCTGTAGGACGGCTTATCCGGCGGCAGTTGATAGTCACGCAGCCAGCTGCCGTTGACGTAGCGGAACAGATCGTCCTGCGGCCGGATGGCCTGGTCTTCGCCCCGCATATCGACCCCGGTGAGCCGCACCGGCTGATCCCGCGAGCAGGAGACCAGCGCCGTGGCCGGAATCACGCCGAGGGCGATCAGGAAGGTGCGACGACCGAGCCGGGCGGAACGCGCGGACGAACTCAAGAGAACCTCTCTTCCAGCAGTGATACGGAATGTGCACAGTTCTACAGGCGATCTTGCTCGTTCTCGAGGGTAGTAACGTCGCAGCTCGCGAGCACTGATCCACGCGGTTTCACAGCGGAAGCTCAGCCTGCGTTGATGGGCCCTGATTTGGGACCGACCTGGGCATTCACCTACACTGAACCGGTTGCCTGCGGGAGCTATGCCCGCAATCCGGCCGTGAACCCCCAGTGGTTGGGTCATCGAGATCCACATAACCGCTGGCAGGCGCGCGTTCGGGTGGTGACACGACCATGCCCGTCGGGTCGGCAATCCGGCGTGCGTATACATCCAGGTCAAGGAGGCTGAAGTGATTCAGCAGGAGTCGCGACTGCGGGTCGCCGACAACACGGGTGCGAAGGAAATCCTCTGCATCCGCGTTCTCGGTGGTTCGTCGCGTCGCTATGCCGGTATCGGTGACATCATCGTCGCCACCGTCAAGGACGCCGTCCCCGGCGGCAATGTCAAGAAGGGCGAGGTCGTCAAGGCCGTCGTCGTGCGCACCGTCAAGGAGCGTCGTCGCCCGGACGGTTCGTACATCAAGTTCGATGAGAACGCGGCCGTGCTGATCAAGGCGGACAACGACCCGCGTGGCACTCGTATCTTCGGCCCGGTCGGCCGCGAGCTGCGCGAGAAGAAGTTCATGAAGATCGTTTCGCTGGCCCCGGAGGTGCTCTGACATGAAGGTGCACAAGGGCGACACCGTGCTCGTCATCTCGGGTAAGGACAAGGGTGCCAAGGGCAAGGTCATCCAGGCCTACCCGAAGGAGAACCGGGTCCTGGTCGAGGGCGTGAACCGGATCAAGAAGCACGTCGCGAACTCCGCCAACCAGCGCGGCGCCTCCTCGGGCGGCATCGTGACCCAGGAAGCCCCCATCCACGTGTCCAACGTGATGGTCGTCGACTCCGACGGCAAGCCGACCCGTATCGGCTACCGGACCGACGAGGAGAGCGGCAAGCGGGTCCGGATCTCCCGTAAGAACGGGAAGGACATCTGATATGACCACCTCTGAGCAGACCCAGCCGCGCCTGAAGGCCCGCTACCGGGCCGAGATCAAGGACGCGCTGAACACCGAGTTCAACTACGCCAACGTGATGCAGATCCCGGGCGTGGTCAAGGTCGTCGTGAACATGGGTGTCGGTGACGCCGCGCGCGACGCCAAGCTCATCAATGGCGCGGTCAAGGATCTGGAGCTGATCACCGGTCAGAAGCCCGAGATCCGCAAGGCCACCAAGTCGATCGCGCAGTTCAAGCTGCGTGAGGGCATGCCGATCGGCGCGAAGGTCACCCTGCGCGGCGACCGCATGTGGGAGTTCCTGGACCGTCTGGTCTCCATCGCGCTGCCCCGTATCCGTGACTTCCGCGGCCTGTCGCCGAAGCAGTTCGACGGCAACGGCAACTACACGTTCGGCCTCAGCGAGCAGTCGATGTTCCACGAGATCGACGTGGACTCCATCGACCGCCCGCGCGGTATGGACATCACGGTCGTGACCACCGCGACCAACAACGAAGAAGGCCGTGCCCTGCTCAAGCACCTCGGCTTCCCGTTCAAGGAGAACTGAGCAAATGGCTAAGAAAGCACTGGTCAACAAGGCCAACAGCAAGCCGAAGTTCGCCGTTCGCGCCTACACCCGCTGCCAGCGCTGCGGTCGCCCGCACGCGGTGTACCGCAAGTTCGGCCTCTGCCGCGTGTGCCTGCGCGAAATGGCGCACCGCGGTGAGCTGCCGGGTGTGCACAAGAGCTCCTGGTGAGCCCGCGCTCATTGTGAGCGCACCCGCATAACTGAGCACAGAACAAGGGCACGGACTCTCGGTAAGTCCGTGCCCTTGTGCGTTTGCTGGGCAAGAACCGATAGCAACGCGAATCCTTATTAAGTGTTATCTGTTAACCTTTAATAAGGAGGTGTCATGGCGAAGTTTGTGCAGCTGCGCTGGTCAGGCAATCTGGATGGCAGCGGTCTGTCTCGAAGGGATCGCGGCTCCGGCACCTACCAGGCATATCTGCCTGATCCATTGGTCGGTCGCCCCATCGTTCTGACCAGTGAGACCGCTGCTGATGTCGTCGATGCCGAGGTAGCGATCGCTCGGCTCGACACCGAAGCACAGGCGCTGGTCGAGACGGAAGCGTTGTCTCGATTGTTGTTGCGTGCCGAGGCCGTCGCATCTTCGCGGATCGAGGGCCTGGAAATCGGCGCGCGCCGACTTCTGCGCGCTGAGGCGGCACGGCAGTTGGAAGGTGAATCCTCTGACGTGACGGCGACCGAGGTGCTGGCCAACATCGACGCTATGGCGGTCGCCACCGACGCGGTGCGGCGTGGCCAGCCGATCAGCGAAGACGTTTTGCTCGAGGCTCATCGCCGCCTGCTTGCCGGTACCAGGCTCGCGCAGCACGGGGGATGCCTGCGTGACGTGCAGAACTGGATCGGTGGCAGCTCGTTCAACCCCTGTTCGGCCGCTTTCGTTCCGCCGCCGCCGGAATACGTGCCTGAGTTGATAGAAGACTTGATCGCCTTCTGCAACAGCGACGACCTACCCGCCGTCGCGCAAGCGGCGATCGCCCACGCTCAGTTCGAGACGATCCACCCGTTCATCGACGGTAACGGCCGCACCGGGCGCGCGTTGATCCATCTCGTGCTGCGCCGCCGCGGCGTCGCAGAACGAGTCATCGCGCCGGTGTCGCTGGTCCTCGCCACTTGGAGCGACAGCTATATCGACGGGCTGAATCGCTTCCGGCATCTAGGTGCTGCGGAATCGGCGCAAGCCACCGACGATTTGAACACCTGGGTGGCGCGCTTTGCCGCCGCGTGCACTCGTGCGGTCGAGGATGCGACAGCTTTCGAAGTGAAAGCTGCTGCCCTGCAACGATCGTGGCGGGATCGGGTAGCGCCGGTACGGGCGAATTCCGCGCTGGACTTGCTCTTGGACAAACTCGTCGGAGCCCCGATTCTCACCGTCTCCACCGCGGCCGCCCTGATCGGGCGGAGCTTTCCCGCCGCGAACGCCGCGGTCGAGCGATTGACCGAGGCTGGAATTCTGCATCAGCTCACCATCGGCCGTCGCAACCGAGCATTCGAGTCACCCGAAGTGATCACTGCGTTCACCGCACTGGAACGGCGCCTCGCCAGCCCGGACGGCGACACACGAACATCGGATCCGAAACGTCCGGTGCCGCGCCACGCCGCCCGCTAGGCGGTCCGAGACAAGACGCAAAGTCAGCCCGAATTTTCGCCCGTGGATTATGTTGACCTCGACTCGGTACGGAGCTTCCCGACACCGATTCCCGCGGTTCAGAATTCGAGGTCGGACCAGGGGATGTGGATCGGGAACGGGAAGTCCGTGGTGATCGCGTCGGAATCCTTCGGTGCCCACGAGCCGATCAGCAGGTAGTTGGCCGGGTAGAGCGGGTGTACACCGGCGGGGAGCTGGCCGTGCGTGGTTTCCAGCGCATAGGCGTGCACCACCGAGATCGCGCTCTTCTCCCGCTCCAGGGTGACTTCCCAGTACCAAGGGATACCAGCCTGCGCATAGCGAGCTTTCTTGGCTTCCATGTCGGTCTGCGTATTCGACGGCGAGAGGACTTCTCCGGCCAAGAGCACGTCCCTGGCTCGGATGTCCTGGTACGGCGCATCGAGGCACCGGTAGGCGAGGAAGTCAGGTGTCACGAAGTCGGACTTTCCAGTTTCACCAAAGAACACGTTGGTTTCGAAGTCGACGCGCCAGCACTCCTGCGGCTGCTGCGTCATCCCCGCCCGCGCACATCGTTTGAGCGCGCTGGTCAACGCAAATGTGAATGCCTGGTGCTCGGCAGGTCCGCGTCGAAGCCACACAACCCGCCCCTCCCATAGTTCGATCTGCCCGGCGACTTCCTCGGGCAACTGCTCGAGCTCCTCCCATGTCATGTACTCGGGGAGGCTGGGGCGTTGGATGCGCGGAAGCGACATGGTCCAATCCTAAGCTCGGCCGCGGAACGCTAGGGCTGGTCAGTAGTCGTTAGACGGCACTTCCATTGCCTCGACAAGGTGTGGAGTCATCGAGTTCCGGGCATGGCGGTGGCGATTTCGCGGCGGGAGTGGAGGTCGAGTTTCGCGAGGATGTTCGAGACGTGGGATTGAATGGTGCGGCGGGACAAGTACATTTGGGCTGCGATATCGGTGTTGGACAGGCCCTCGGCGGCCTGCACGGCGACTTTGCGTTCGGTGTCGGTGAGGGCTGCCCAGCCGGACTTGGGGCGGTTGCGGGGGCCGCGGACGCCGCGGCGGATCCCGTAGGGGCGCACGCGGGCCACTGCACGGGCGGAATCCCAGGATGCGCCGAGGCCGGAATACAGTTCGATCGCGGCGTCCAAGGCGTTGCGGCATTCGGGTCCGCGGCCCGCGGCGGCGAGTAGGACAGCGGCGTTTTCCTGCGCTTGGGCCTCGAACAGCGGGCGGCCGGATTGCCGGAAGACGTCGGCGGAGGCGAGCAGGTCATCGGGATCGGAGTCGGCGAGGCCGCGGCACAGCAGGGCCGTTCCGGTTCGCGATGCGGTCGGCTGTCGGGTCAGGAGTAGATCCGCGCTGGCTGCTACCGACCGGGCCGCGGGCGCGTCACCGATTTCCGCGGCCAGGCGCGCGATATCCGGGAAGATGTAATGCAGTGTGGCTGCGGCCAATCCGTCGGCCAGTCGCTGATGTGCGTCGAGGAGAAGTTCCAACGCCAGCTCAGGGCGACCGCGGGCCTCGGCAGTCAGGGCCTTGACCCACGGATGGAAGTGCGCATAACCGATATTGCCCGGTCGATCATCCGGCGCGGGCAGGCCGTCCGGGTCCGGCACGAAGGTGCCACGGCGAATTCCGATGAGCGCCGCAACGGTGTGCGCAACCGTCGCATACCCGAGCACATCGGGGGTCTGCATACTCGCCGCGCATTCGGCCAGCGCGTCGTCCCAACGCCCGCCCACCAGATACATCCGCGCCTTGGCGACCAGATTCGAGGACAGATAGACGCCGCGGAATCGGCGGTTGCGCCCGATGGCCGTCTTCAGCACCTCCTCGGCGTCGGCCAGCCGATCGAGTTCGATCAGGCAGTGCGCGTAGAGCGCGTACGGATCGAATTGGTCGGGCCCGGTCCCGTCCTCGAAGAGGGCCGGGATTCGAGCACTCAGGTTCAGCGCCTCGTCGAGATGACCCTCGGTATAGCGCACCGCGCCCACCGCGGTCAGTCCGTATCCGGTGGCCAGCGAATTCCCGGCGCGCTCGCCCAGCGATACGGCCTGCCGACCGGCCTGCTCCGCCGCCGCGAACCGCCCGAGGAAGAAATTGCCGAGTCCCGACATACCCAGAAACCGGGCGGCGTCCTCGACGCCCAATTCCCTGGTCGTGCCCAGCTCGCTGGCGGAGAGCACCTGCTCGGCGACCGCGACGGCATCGGTCAATTGGGCCTGGGCTTGATAGATCTGGGCGAGCAGCCAGCGCAGTTCGATATGGCCGCCGTCCTCCGGCTGGGTGAGCAGCGCCTCGCGCACCACCGATTCGGCCTCGGCCGCGTTCCCATCCCACAGCAGTGCATGAATTCTCAGCCGGATCAGTACCGAACGCCTTGCCGCATCGAGATCCGGCGCCGTTGCGACGCGGCTCAACAACCGTTTCGCCAGTTCGGGTGCGCGAACGATCAGCTTGTCGGCGGCACCGATCAGCCAATCGAGGCTGGCCGCGTCCAAATCGCGGTCGGCGACCGACAGATAGTAGGCAACCCGTTCGATCGGCGCATCGGTCGACTGGAGCGCCTGTCCGGCCCGCTGGAGCAGATCCGACCGCAGTGAAGCGGGCAGCCGATTGGCCAAGGCATCGCGGATCAGGTCGTGCCGAAACACCAGCTCGGAGTTCACCCGGATGAGCAGCCCGCCGTCCAGTGCCTCGGTGACGGCGCTCCAGACATCCAGAATTGGGATCTGCAATATCACCGCGAGGTCCGCGACATCGATGGTCGGACCGAGGGCCGCGGCCATCGGCAGCACATCGCGTGTTGGACGGGACAGGAAGTCCAGCCGCTGGGTAATCGCCTCGGCCAAGGACGCGGACGTGTTCGCGACAACAGCGCCCGCGGGATCGGCGGTGTCGGCGATCACCCTGATCGCCCCGTCGCGCACCAGGGCAGCCACCAATTCCGAGACATGCAGCGGATTTCCACCGGCCTCGGCCACCTTCGCCAACAGCCGTGGTCCCGGTTCGGCGCCGATCAGCTCGCGCACCAGTTTCGCGGCGTCGGTTGCGGGCAGGGCACCGAGCCGCAGCACCGGGGCCGGCCGGGCCACGAGTTCGGCCGACAGCGCGGCGAAGGCCGGATCGCGCGGCAGCGGCCGGGCCGCGAGCACCAGCAGCAGCGGCAGTTCGTCGACGAGGGTGCAGAGCCGGTGCAACAGCGTCAGGCTCGACCGGTCCGCCCAGTGCACGTCGTCCATGACCAGGGCAATCGGGCCCGCGGCGCACCAGGTGTCGATCTGGTCCAGAATCGCCTCGGCGATGGTCAGTTCATGGGTCGCCGCCACATCGCCTACGCGATCTCCGCTGCGCAGTGCGTCGATCGGGGATGTCGGGCCCGGGTCGTCGAGCCAGGAGCACACCGCGGCGAACGGCACGCCCTGCCGCAATTGCTCGGCGGCGCCGACGCGAATGCGCAGGCCCGCTGCGGCAAATGGATTTCGCATCGCTTCCAGCAGTGCCGATTTACCGATTCCCGGCTCACCCTCGACCAGCACGACGCACCCGTGTCCGGTGGCCGCACGCCGTCCGAGTGCCGCCAGACTCGCCACTTCGACATCGCGACCAACGAGTGCGGTCGCGAAGCAATCCTGCACGCGGGTGAGTGTAAGGGGCGAACCCCGGATTTTGTCCTGGTAGCGACCTTGCCTACACTAGAGCGGTTGCTTGGGCACCTCTGTGCCCGCATGTCCTGGATGCAGCGACTGTATCGATGTGCGGGCGGCCCGGGCACCGAGAGCTCTGATGAGAACTCAATCCGGTCGGCAAGTGTCGGCCGGACCGCCGAATTGCTATAGGCCCACGGCTGGCGTGCGCATGCGTACGCCGGTGTTGCATGGGAACCGTAGCGAGAAAGGTGTCAAGGTCGAACTATGACCATGACTGATCCGATCGCAGACTTCCTGACGCGTCTGCGCAACGCCAACTCGGCGTACCACGATCAGGTGAAGGCTCCGCACTCGAAGCTCAAGGCGAATATCGCCGAGATCCTCAAGCGCGAGGGTTACATCGCCGACTACCGGACCGAGGACGCGACCGTGGGCAAGACCCTCATCGTCGACCTCAAGTACGGCCCCAGCCGTGAGCGCAGCCTGCAGGGCCTGCGCCGCGTCTCGAAGCCGGGTCTGCGTGTGTACGCGAAGTCCACCAACCTGCCCAAGGTCCTGGGCGGCCTCGGCGTGGCCATCATCTCCACGTCGACCGGTCTGCTCACCGATCGTCAGGCGGCCAAAGCTGGCGTGGGCGGCGAAGTCCTCGCCTACGTCTGGTAAGGGGAGGTAGGACACATGTCGCGTATTGGTAAGAAGCCCATCGCAATTCCTGCCGGTGTCGAGGTGAACATCGACGGCCAGAACGTGTCGGTGAAGGGTCCCAAGGGCACCCTGACCCACATCGTCGCCGAGCCGATCACCGTCGCCAAGGGTGAGGACGGCCAGCTCGAGGTCGCCCGTCCGGACGACCAGCGCCAGAACCGCTCGCTGCACGGCCTGACCCGCACCCTGGTCTCGAACATGATCGAGGGCGTGACCAAGGGTTACGAGAAGAAGATGGAAATCTTCGGCGTCGGTTACCGTGTCGCGGCCAAGGGCTCGAACCTGGAGTTCGCCCTCGGCTACTCGCATCCGGTGCCGATCGAGGCCCCGGAGGGCATCACCTTCGCGGTGGAATCGCCCACCAAGTTCTCCGTGTCCGGTATCGACAAGCAGAAGGTCGGCCAGATCTCTGCTGTCATCCACGGACTGCGCAAGCCCGACCCGTACAAGGGCAAGGGCATCCGCTACGCCGGTGAGGTCGTTCGCCGCAAGGTCGGAAAGACGGGTAAGTGATCATGGCGCAAACCGAAAACCAGAAGGCCAAGCGCATTCCGCGTGGCAAGGACGTGTCGACGACGCGTCGCCTGTCGAAGGCCCGCCGTCACTTCCGCCTGCGCAAGAAGGTCGTCGGCACCACCGAGCGTCCGCGCCTGGTGGTCAACCGCTCCTCGCGGCACCTGCACGCACAGCTCATCGACGATTCGGTCGGCAAGACCATTGCCGCCGCATCCTCGATCGAGGCCGATGTGCGCGCACTGGACGGCGACAAGTCGGCCAAGGGCAAGAAGGTCGGCGAACTGCTGGCCGAGCGCGCCAAGGCCGCTGGCATCGAGGCCGTCGTATTCGACCGTGGTGGCCACGACTACCACGGCCGCATCGCGGCGCTGGCCGATGCCGCTCGCGAAGGTGGGTTGAAGTTCTGATGACTGCAAACATTTACGGAAGGAACGTCTGATGCCGGGACGTCAGAGGCGTGACGGCGGCAACGGACCCGCCGGACAGCAGAATGGTGCCGCTGGTGGCGGCGACAGCCGCGACGGCCGCGGCGGTGGCCGGGATCGTCGCGGCGGCGGTGACCGTCGTGACCAGCAGGCCGACAAGAACCAGCTCGAGCGCGTAGTCGCGATCAACCGTGTCTCCAAGGTCGTGAAGGGTGGTCGTCGCTTCAGCTTCACCGCCCTGGTGATCGTCGGTGACGGCAACGGCCTGGTCGGCGTCGGCTACGGCAAGGCCAAGGAAGTTCCCGCGGCCATCCAGAAGGGTGTCGAGGAGGCTCGCAAGGGCTTCTTCCGCGTCCCGATGATCGGCTCGACCATCACCCACCCGGTGCAGGGTGAGGCGGCGGCCGGTGTGGTCATGCTGCGTCCGGCCTCGCCCGGTACCGGTGTGATCGCCGGTGGTGCGGCGCGCGCGGTGCTGGAATGCGCTGGTATCCATGACATTCTGGCGAAGTCGCTGGGTAGCGACAACGCCATCAACGTCGTGCACGCGACGGTTGCGGCGCTCAAGATGCTGCAGCGTCCGGAAGAGGTCGCGGCCCGTCGTGGTCTGCCCCTCGAGGACGTCGCCCCCGCGGGCATGCTGCGCGCACGCGCTCAGGCAGTCGGAGGTGCCAGGTAAATGGCAGATCTCAAGGTGACCCAGATCAAGTCGTCGATCGGCGCCAAGGCGAACCAGCGGGAGAGCCTGCGCACGCTCGGCCTGCGCAAGATCCGCCAGACCGTGGTTCGCGAGGACAACCCGCAGAACCGCGGCCTGATCAACGTCGTGCGCCACCTCGTAACAGTTGAGGAGGTCTGACATGACCATCAAGTTGCACCACCTGCGTCCGGCTCCCGGCGCCAAGACCGAGAAGACCCGCGTGGGTCGCGGTGAAGGCTCCAAGGGCAAGACCGCGGGCCGCGGTACCAAGGGCACCAAGGCTCGCAAGAATGTTCCCGCCGCCTTCGAGGGTGGGCAGATGCCGATTCACATGCGGCTGCCCAAGCTCAAGGGCTTCACGAACCCGTTCCGCACGGAATACCAGGTCGTGAATGTCGGCTCGATCGCCAAGCTGTTCCCCGAGGGCGGCGAGGTCGGCAAGGCTGAGCTGGTCGCCGCCGGTGCGGTGCGCAAGAACCAGCTGGTGAAGGTTCTCGGCGATGGCGAGATCGGCGTCGCGGTCCAGGTGACCGTCGACAAGGTGACCGGCGCCGCCAAGGAGAAGATCACTGCGGCCGGTGGCACTGTCACCGAGCTGGGCTGACGGTACTCTGCAGATAGTGGCGCCGGACGAGTGAACAGCTCGTTCGGTGCCACTGTTAGAGTTCAATTGTTGTCTGCCAAGCCTCGTCATGGGTTTTCTATATCCGTGGCATGACCATGTCGTTCGCCAGGAGGATCTGTGCTTTCCGCCTTCGTATCGGCCTTCCGGACTCCGGACTTACGGCGGAAGATTCTCTTCACGCTGGGGTTGATCGCGCTGTACCGCTTGGGTGCATCGCTGCCGTCCCCCGGTGTCGACTACAAGAGCGTGCAGGAATGCATCGACCTGGTCTCCGGCGGTGATTCCGCCGGTATCTATCAGCTGATCAACCTGTTCTCCGGTGGTGCGCTGCTGCAGTTGTCGGTCTTCGCGATCGGCATCATGCCCTACATCACCGCGAGCATCATTATCCAGCTGCTCACCGTCGTTATCCCACGCTTCGAAGAACTGCGTAAAGAAGGCCAAACCGGCCAGAACAAGATGACGCAGTACACCAGGTACCTCTCGGTCGCGCTGGCGATCCTGCAGGCCACCGGTCTGGTCGCGCTCGCGGCCCGCGGTCAGCTGCTGCAGGGCTGCCAGAAGGACATCCTGGCCGATACCAGCATCTTCGGCATGGTGATCATCGTGCTGGTGATGACCGCCGGTGCCGCACTGGTCATGTGGTTCGGCGAGCAGATCACCGAGCGCGGTATCGGCAACGGCATGTCGCTGCTGATCTTCGCCGGTATCGCCGCGCGCATCCCGAACGAGGGCAACAACATTCTGCAGAACCGCGGCGGACTGGTCTTCGGTCTGGTCTGTGTCGCCGCGTTTGCCATCGTCAGCGGGGTCATCTTCGTCGAGCAGGGCCAGCGCCGGATCCCGGTGCAGTACGCCAAGCGCGTGGTCGGCCGCAAGATGTACGGCGGGTCCTCGACCTATCTGCCGCTGAAGGTCAACCAGGCGGGTGTTATCCCGGTGATCTTCGCGTCGTCGCTGCTGTATCTGCCGAACCTGGTCGCGCAGCTGACGTCCTCGAAGAACAACCCCAACCCCAGTTGGTGGCAAGAGACCATCCAGAAATACCTGGTGAATCCGGGGAACCCGGTATACATCGCGATCTACTTCAGTCTGATCGTGTTCTTCACCTACTTCTATGTCGCGATCACCTTCAACCCGGAGGAACGCGCGGACGAGATGAAGAAGTTCGGCGGCTTCATTCCGGGATACCGCCCGGGTAAGCCGACCGCCGACTACCTCAATTTTGTGTTGAGCCGCATCACTCTGCCCGGCTCGATCTACCTCGGTCTCGTGGCCGTCCTCCCGAACCTGTTCCTCGATATCGGCGCGTCCGGTGGCACCCAGAACCTTCCGTTCGGTGGCACCTCGGTGCTGATCATGGTGAGTGTCGGCTTGGACACCGTGAAGCAGATCGAAAGCCAGCTGATGAATCGAAATTACGAAGGGTTCCTCAAGTGAGACTTGTACTGCTCGGACCGCCGGGTGCCGGAAAAGGAACTCAGGCCGATCTCCTGTCGGACAAGCTGGGTGTCCCGCACATCTCCACCGGGGACCTGTTCCGCACCAATATCTCGGCCCAGACCCCGCTGGGGCGTGAGGCGCAGAAGTACATCAACGCTGGCGATCTCGTGCCGAGCGATGTGACCAACCGCATGGTCGAGGCTCGGGTCGCTGAGCCGGATGCCGCGAACGGCTTTGTGCTGGACGGCTACCCGCGCACGGTTGACCAGGCCGACGCGCTGGAGAAGATCCTCGCGGATATGGACAAGAAGCTCGACGCGGTGCTGTGCTTCGTCGTGCCCGAGGACACCGTGGTTTCCCGGATGATGGCGCGCGGTCGCGCCGACGACAACGAAGATGTGATCCGCAACCGGCTGCGGGTGTACCGCGAGGAGACCGAGCCGCTGTTGGAGCACTACGACGGTCTGGTCGTCTCGGTCGACGGTGTCGGCGAGATCGACGAGGTCAATGCCCGCGCCTTGCGCGCTCTTGGGCACTGAATGCTGCCCCCTGCGGAGCACATGATGCCGCTCGGAATGGAGCACTGAGCCCGGATGGTCTTCAACCGCAAAAAGAAGGTCGTGCCGTTCCGTACGGCAGGTGAACTGGATGCCATGGCGGCGGCGGGCGCGGTCGTCGGCCGTGCACTCGTCGCGGTGCGTGCGGCCGCCAAACCCGGGGTCTCCACCCTGGAGCTGGACGAGGTCGCCGAGCAGGTGATCCGTGATGCGGGTGCCGTGCCGTCCTTCAAGGGCTACCACGGCTTTCCGGGTTCGATCTGCGCATCGGTGAACGACCGTGTGGTGCACGGGATTCCGACCGCCGCGGAGGTGCTGGCCGAGGGCGA
Organism: Nocardia sp. NPDC004278; assembly: GCF_053602975.1. Classification (NCBI taxonomy): domain Bacteria; kingdom Bacillati; phylum Actinomycetota; class Actinomycetes; order Mycobacteriales; family Nocardiaceae; genus Nocardia; species Nocardia sp. NPDC004278. The sequence goes on along the minus strand of NZ_JBSGEQ010000011.1, from coordinate 188,797 downwards.
TCTGGTTTCGATCGACTGCGGCGCGATTCTCGAAGGCTGGCACGGTGATTCCGCCTGGACCTTCGGTGTCGGCGAGATCATCGAGGCCGATCAGCTGCTCAGCGAGGCCACCAAGATGTCGATGGAGGCCGGTATCGCGGCAATGCTGCCCGGTAATCGGCTGACCGACGTCTCGCATGCCATCGAAATGGGTACGCGCGCGGCCGAGAAGCAGCACGGCCGGTCCTATGGGATCGTCGACGGTTATGGTGGGCATGCCATCGGCCGGGAAATGCATATGGATCCGTTCCTGGCCAATGAGGGTGCACCGGGCAAGGGCCCGAAACTCGTGGTCGGATCGGTACTCGCGATCGAGCCGATGCTGACCCTGGGCACCACGCAGACCAAGGTGCTCGACGACGACTGGACCGTGGTGACGCTCGACGGCAGTCGCGCAGCGCACTGGGAACATTCGGTCGCGGTTACCGAGGACGGACCGCGGATTCTCACACTGCGTCCGGAGTAGGTGGCGGTACCGGACATTGCTCCGGGACTTTCGATGCCGAACGGTGGATGGCATCGGACAATGCGTTGGCCCAGAACGGTATTTGCCGGACGTTGGTCGGCATGTGACTTTGCTCGGTGCTCGGTGCTCGGTGCTCGGTGCTCGGTGCTCGGTGCCGGCATTGGTTGGCATGGGCCCTTGCTAGGTGCTGGACCTTGGCTGGGCGCCCGATGTTGCTCGGCGCTGGCTCCGTTGGTTCGCGTATTGGTCCGGCACAAAGCCTCGCTCAGTGCCGGGCGCTGGTCGGTGCGGGATGTTGCTTTGTGCCGGACATTGGTTGGCACGGGATGCTGGCTTGGCGTCCGATGTCGCTTGGTGTCGGACCTGTTGGTGCCGGACATCGGTTGTTAGCCCTTGTTCGGTGTCGGACGTTGCTCGGTGCCGGACATTTGTCGGCATGGCGCTTTGGCTTGGTGTGCGATGT